>JACETR010000013.1 GCA_013911165.1 Planctomycetota bacterium
GCTGGACGAGAATCCGCTCACCGGGGTGATCTAACAGGTCGGGGGACCTGCGCTCTGGAAGGACGATTCGGGAACAGGGGGAACACACCATGAGTGGCATGGGTACAGGCACAAAAATCGGCTTCATTCTGATATCGATCCTCGTTGTGATCGTGATCGCGAACCTGTTGGATAACAAGGTTCAGGATGGTCCGAGCGGCGCAGAACAGGTCACTGGAAGATCCACTTCCAACACAACTTCCAACGGCATTGGCAAGACCCAATCGGTCCCTGCTGTGAAGAAGGAATCCACCCGACCTGTGGCGGGGACTTCAACCGGTAGGTTGCAGCGTCCTGTCAGAAATCAGAAGACTCCGCTCACTCCCTCCGGAAACAAGGTTGCAGTCACGGAGTCCAACTCGGGTAATCCGCCAATTTCCGGGCAACCTCGCCGAGCGACTGCTCGTCTCGAAAGTGTGGATATCCAACGAACCACTGGAGTCTTGAGTAACGACCCTGTGGGACAGCGGACTTCCCAGGGAAATGTCTCTTCCGTTAAACGGAATGAAGCGGCTCGCAGAAACACGGCGATCCCTTCCCGCCCGGTGGTTCCCAAGAGAGAGTTCAACAAAGTGGTTGTGGAAGAAGGGGACAGTCTCTGGAGGCTCGCTGAGCGTCACCTTGGTTCAGGTATCGCCTACAAGAGAATCATCGAGGCGAACAAGGGTCTGACAGAGAACACGGTTCTTTCCGCCGGTCTCGTTCTGAAGATTCCTTTGGGAGTGGCAAAGAAGAGTGTTACCACTGCTGCCGCACCCGCTGTAGCGCGCAGTGGCCGCAGTTACCAAATTCAGGATGGTGATTCACTTTGGAGAATCGCCAGTGACCAGTTGGGAGACGGAATGCGCTGGAAAGAAATTGAGAGCGCCAATCCCGGAGTCAACCTTCAGGTCCTGAGTATCGGCAAGGTGATCCAGCTTCCGAAGCAGTGATCGAACGATCCATTCACAAAGTCATCCCTCAGGCCCGCAGTTTCAGCAACTGTGGGCCTGTCTTTTTTTTCCGGGTCTGCACATCGATCGTGGATCACGTTGTCGTTGGAGATCGGGTCGCCGCTTGTTCAGGATTGGGGTGACCCTTTGTGTCAGGATTGAGGGGTCTGACTCTGAAGGAACTCTTCGAGGGTGTACTGTTCGAAATCCCTGAAACCGGTCAGTTTCCGGTGCTGCACCATACGGAAGTGGAGATCCTCTTTCAGCAGGCGATTCCACTCAGCAAGTTGCTCATTGCTCAATTCCTGTACCTGGATATCACCACTGATCTCTTCAACCTGATTTCTCAATTGATTCATCTGGTCAATTCGGGGAGCGGCAATCTGGTGAAAAAAAACCAGAGACAAACCGATGCAGGTGAGTTGTATCTGCAGGGTGTTGAACCCCAGATTCTTCAGTGGTGAAGAAGCCCATCGAATCAACGGTACTGTAACAGCGTGTATGCGGGCAGTGATCGTTGCGAACAAAAGCTCCGAGCTCCTTACTCTGCGTGGGCAGGCGGACGAATCCGACAGCCGCAGTAGATCAGGATTGGCTCAAAACTTCAAGGGTCCCAGAACCGCCGAAGAACCGAGCTCTTCCTCAATCCTCAGGAGCCGGTTGTATTTGGCATTTCGCTCCGATCGGCATGGAGCCCCGGTCTTGATCCATCCGGCGCCGGTGGCCACTGCGAGATCGGCAATAAAGTCGTCCTCGGTCTCCCCGGAGCGATGGGAAACGATGATCCGGAAGCCGGCCTCGGAGGCAATATCGATGGCCTGCAGAGTTTCGGAGACGGTTCCGATCTGATTCAGTTTGACAAGGAGAGCACTGCCAGCGCCCTCTGTGACCCCACGGTGGATCCGCTTGGGGTCGGTTGCAAACAAGTCGTCTCCCACCATACGGATCTGCGGAAGAGCAGCGGTCAATTGGCTCCAGCCGGACCAGTCCTCTTCATCGAGTCCGTCCTCGATACTGGTAAAGGGGAACTGGCTCGCCAGTTGAACCCAATGGTCGACCATTTGGGAGGAGGTCAGGGATTCACCCGATCCTCCCATGCTGTAACTGCCCCCCTGGCACAGTTCACTGGCAGCGACATCGAGTGCAAAGGTGAAATCGCCATCATGGCCCAGGGTGTAACCCGCTTCGTAAATGGCAGCACTCAATTCTTCCAGCACCCTGACGTCACTGTCAAAGTCAGGTGCGAATCCACCCTCGTCACCGACTGCTGTGACGAGTCCTGCCCCTTTCAATCTCTTCTTCAGGATGTGGTAGACCTCGACTCCGGCTCTCAGGGCGGAGGTGAAATCCTTGAAGCCGGTGGGGGCGAGCATGAATTCCTGAACATCGACGGAGTTGTCGGCATGTGCTCCGCCGTTCACCACATTGAGCAGGGGAATCGGGAGGCGTACGGAGGAAGGACCACCGATATACCGGTAAAGGGGCAGCTGGCAGCTTTGGGCGGCGGCTCTGCAGACCGCCATCGATGCAGCGAGAATGGAGTTGGCTCCGAATCGAGCCTTGTTCTCAGTACCGTCCGCTTCACAAAGTCTGCGATCGATCCCCTCCTGATCACGGGCATCCTGCCCTCTCAGCAATTCGCAGATTTCACCACGCAGGTGACCGAGCGCTTTTTCGACGCCTTTGCCTGCCCACTCCTTGCCACCATCCCGGAGTTCGAGCGCTTCTGCTTCTCCGGTCGATGCTCCGGAAGGCACCAGGGCGACCCCACGGCTGCCATCCTCAAGAATGCACTCCGCTTCGACTGTGGGAAATCCACGACTGTCGAGGGCCATTCGTCCATGAAGTTGTGCGATATTACTCATCTGATCTTCCATTCCAGCAGCCGGAAAATGCCGATTCCCACTTCTTCGGGTCAGTTGCCTCCACCTTCGGGATGCTTCACGATGGAGGCAGTGGATTGTCCTTGTCCGGGACCCCACGTGTCAACCGATCGGGCAGTCAGGAGTTTCTAGATTGGAAACTGAAGTGAGCGAAACCACATCCGGAAATCGCAGCTCCGCCAGGGGTTGGTTCGGCAATCGACTGACCCGCCATGGCACCCCAGTCATCGCGTGGATTACATTTTTCTGTGTCGCCGGATCCCTGTCTTTGATTCTCCTGCAGAATGAGCAGATTCGCATAGGCGGCTGGGCACTCTTCGGCGGTTTGTGGCTATTCTGCCTGAACTTCTTCCGCAACCCCTGCAGGGTGGCTCCGGAAGGGGATCAACCGATTTCTCCTGCGGATGGCAAAGTCATCGGAGTCGATGTGGTCGACGACGAAAACTATGTCGATGGGCAAGCCGTGAGAATCCACATCTTTTTGTCTGTCTTCAATGTCCATGTGAATCGTATTCCCGTGGATGGAGAGATCGAACATTTGCGCTATATCCCCGGTGAGTTTCGCAATGCGGTGGGAGCAGAGGCCCGGGAGGTCAACGAACGCCAGGAAATTGGCCTTCGAAGCACCTCGGGTGTCCCCATCCTCGTACGTCAGATTGCCGGACTGATTGCCCGACGTATCGTTTGCCCCCTGGAAGTGGGTGAATCGGTGAAGAGGGGATTCGATTTTGGCATGATACGTTTTGGATCCCAGACGGAGATCATTATTCCCGCGCGGGATGGAGTGGCTTTCAAGTCTGCGGTCAAAGTTGGAGACAAGGTTCACGGTGGAAAGACGGTGCTGGGTGATTGGGTCGAATGAGACAACGAGGCGAGTCGCCTTTATTCCCAACACGATCACATTGTGCAATGCCGTTTGCGGATTCATTGCACTGACCCTGATCGCCGGGAGCCTTGAAGGGGGGTCGTCTGATCCCCTCGAACGACTCGAGCAAGCGGCATGGTTTATTCTCGCAGGCATGCTCTTCGATGTCTTTGATGGCAAGGTGGCCCGTGTCACCGGTGGTGGAACCACTCTGGGTGCGCAGCTGGATTCCCTGGCGGATCTGGTCAGTTTCGGATTGGCCCCTGCTGGCCTTGCTCTGGCGATGTTCCATCACTCAGAAGCCAACGACTTCGTGACTCCACTTGGCAGAATGATGTGGCTCTTCTCGCTGGCCTATTTCCTGGGTGCCTTGCTTCGCCTCGCTCGCTTCAATTCCGTCAAGGCGGAGAATGATGATCCCGATGAAGTCGAAGCTTTCGTGGGTCTTCCGACACCGGGAGCTGCGGGAGTGGTCTCAGGTCTGGTCATCTGTTTTTTCTGGCTGCGGGACTGGCAGTCATGGGATCTGAAGTTGTTGGCCGCAGAGAAACCTGTCTGGGTCGACCTGTTCAATCAGGGGATTACTTCCTATCTTCCGGTGACCTGTTTTGTGTTGGGATACCTGATGGTTTCGCAACGGATCTGCTACACCCATATGGGAACGGTTCTGATGCGCCGGGGAATGAACTTTGACCGTTTCACCAGTATGGTCTTCGGAGCAACTTTGCTGGTTTTCTTTGCCGAACCGGTGATTCTTCTCGGATTCGTGCTGTATGGAATCTCGCCAATTCTTGCGTTTCTTTGGAGACCTTTTTCGCGCAAGAAATCAGTGGGAGGTGAGAATCCGTCGTCTCCAGCAGCGTCTGATCCGGAGTCGGAATGAAACTCTTTCCCGTCAGGCTGGCATTGGGTTCCAACCTTGGTGACCGGGAACGCTTGTTACAACAGGCGAGGGAGTTGCTCGAAGAGCGACTCCTCACAAATATTTGCTGTTCTCCCATTCATGAAACCGAACCGGTCGGTCCTCCGCAGGGAAGATATCTCAATCAGGTTATCCGGGGGGAATCTTCTGTGGGTGCTCTGGAAACCTTGCAGATCTGTCTGGGGATCGAGTTGCAAATGGGGCGGGAAAGAATGGAGCAGTGGGGGCCAAGGAGTATCGATATCGATATTCTGACCTTTGGTGATCAGCAGGTGTCGGAGCCGAAGCTGACGATCCCCCATCCCAGATTGGCTGAAAGAAGTTTCGTCCTCGCACCGTGGGCGGATCTCGAGCCGGACTTTGTGGTACCGGTTCTTGACCGATCTGTGGGCGACTTGTTGGCTGCCTTGCCCTCTTCGCTGAAGGGGACTGCGTGATGCAGATCATCGGTGCAGATCAGCGAGAATCTGAAAAGACTCTGTCGCCATCTGCCGGCATTGTGACAGAACTGCAAAAATGGCGAAAATCACAGGATTCTGATGAGGTCGTCGGACTCGTTCCGACAATGGGGGCTCTCCACGAAGGTCATTTGTCCCTGATCCGCCAGGCTCGCCGGGAGTGTGACGTCGTGGCCTTGACCATCTTCGTCAATCCGACCCAGTTTGCACCGGGAGAGGATTTGGACTCCTATCCGAGGACACTGGATTCCGATCTCCAACTGGCGCAGAAGGAAGGTGTCGATCTGGTCTGGCTGGGTAATGCCCAGGACCTGTATCCGACCGGATTCGCCACCAGAGTTGAGGTGCCTGCGCTTTCCGATCGTCTTTGCGGAAAATCCAGACCCCATCACTTCGGTGGAGTCTGCCTCATCGTGCTCAAGCTTTTTCAGTTGTTCCAACCGACAAAGGCCTTCTTTGGCGAGAAGGACCTTCAGCAGGTCACCATTATCGAACGAATGGTGGCCGATCTGCATGTGGAGACAGAAATCATTCGCTGTCCGTTGGTACGAGAGGGTGACGGATTGGCGCTGTCGAGCCGAAACGTTCGACTGACCGCCGAGGACCGACAACGGGCTCTCAGCCTTTCAAAGGCATTGTTTGCCATCGAAGAGTCATGGCGAGGGGGAGAACGCAAAGTCCAGACCCTGGTGGAAGGGGCTTTTGAAGCCCTCGATCCCGGTCTGGAACTGGAGTACCTCGAGTTGGTCGACCGCAATGACCTTTCCCCAATTGAGGGAGAGGAAGCCACAGGGGATGTGGCGGTGTGCATTGCAGCCCGCGCTGGTGAGGTGCGCCTGATCGATAACATCACTCTGGAGTTTCTTTCATGAATGCGCCCATGATTCCGGTGGTGAAAGAATCTGAACATGCACTCACCGTCACCTCCCCTGCGAAGATCAATCTGTGGTTGGAAATTCTGGGGCGCCGTGAAGATGGCTTTCATGAACTGGTCTCATTGATGGTGCCGACCACATTGGTGGATCACCTCTCCCTGACATTCGACGCCCCGGAAGATCTATTGGAAGTACCGGAAGGGGGAGCCCCTGCGGACCCTTCCAATCTGGTTCTCAAAGCTCTTCATCAAGCTCGCCAGAGTCGACCGATTCCCCCGGTACAGGTGGAATTGATCAAAAGGATTCCGGCGCAGGCGGGTTTGGGTGGAGGCAGCGGAAATGCGGCAGCCATCCTGAAGTGTCTTCATCAGCGGTACCCTGATCCTCGAGGATGGGCAGGGGTATTAGCGGATGCAGAGGTGCTGGGATCTGATATTTCCTTTTTTCTGGGAGATGGACCTGCAGTGGTCCGTGGTCGTGGAGAAATTCTCGAAGCCGTACAGGAGCCTTTGTTTACGGGGCTCTCTCCCCATGCGTGCATCTGGTATCCGGGCTTTGGTCTCAGCACTGCGGATGTCTATCAGCAGCTGAGCGGTCCCTTGACATCCGGTCATATGTGTCGCAATTTCAATATAAAGAACTTCCGGCATGGGCAGGAAGGATTCCAGCATCTGTTCAATCGACTTCTCGATGGAGCGAGGACGCTGGATTCCAGAATCGCCCTGATCTCCGATCTGCTGGAAGATCATTTTTCCGGTCGCTGGATCATGACCGGAAGTGGCTCTGGTTTTGTCATTTTTGCTGCTGACCCTGGTGCTTCTGAGGCGGATGCCACCCTTCTGAAAGGGTTAGTCGCTTCCAGATTCCGGGCGGACGATGACGCCTCAGTTGACGGTATACACGGTGACGAGATCCATGTGGTTTCATTGCTGACCGGACCCTGACAAGTCTTCGCCTGACCATTGAATGAGTCGATGAGACCCCGGTTTTCTCGGCTGTTTGACATTCACTGGCTTTGCAAATTTGTTGACCACCAGTTTGGTTGGAGACAGGAAGGTGAGGCCCCTTGGAAATTACTGAAATTCGAGTCAGTCCTGCGGGATCCAAGGAAGACAAGCTCAAGGCTTTTTGCAGCGTCACATTCGATCACTGCTTTGTCGTCCGTGATATCCGCGTGATCGAAGGCAGCAAGGGCCTGTTCATTGCCATGCCGAGCCGGAAGTTGACGGTTCGTTGTCCCGGGTGCAATTTCAAAAATGTGGTTCGCAGCAACTATTGCAATCAGTGTGGAAATTCCATCGACCGCTCTCTTTCTGATCAGGTCGAGCAGGGACGCAGCAAACTGCACGCAGACATCGCCCATCCCATCGTGACCGAATTCCGCGAAGAGATTCAGGATTCGGTTTTGGACGCCTACGATAATTTCCTCGATGAAGAGGACGACTACCAGGAAGAGCGCACTTCCGAGAGGCCGAATCGTGCCCCGGAACGTGAACGCCTCGAGCAGCCTGCACCCCGGGGACCTCTGGAGGATGTCGAGCGCGAAAGAGCTTCCGAAGCAGAATTCCTCAACAAGCCGGAATCGACAGAGTCGGAGGAGTCGATGCCTCCTCCGGATGACAATTTCAGCACCGGCATTTTCTAATCAGGTTCTTCGCAGATTCAGGCAGTCAAGATCCCTGTCAGGGAGTACACTGTTCAGGCTTGAGCAGGGTATCGGGAACCATCGTGTTTCTGGGGCACGTTTCTACTGGCGGAGCCGTCATTCTCTCAGCATGGTTTTGCTTTTGAATCCCCCTTCGGGATTCAGGGGTCGACCTTTCAGAATCCAATGATTGGCACAAAAGGATTGGGTACATGCGCGTGAAGTTCAGGGGGAAGATTTTGTCGATCAAAGGAATCCGATCGATGGATGACAGGGGTAATTTCAGGTCAGAGAGCAGAGCACCGATGCCCGGGGTTTTCTTGCTCATTTTCCTGAATGTGTTCTCGACCCTCGGACTGATTTCTTTTTCGAATCATGCGTATTCCCAGGAGCCCGCCGATGGCGTCTCCATTGAGACACCAGTCAAGGTGGAACCTGCGAAGGCTCTGCTTGTTGATGAGATCCAGAGTCAGGAAGTCCAGGATCCACCGGTGACAATTCCCTCAGTGGAGTCGGACCAAAAACAGGATCCCCAGGATCCTGTCGTCGAAGAGGATCCTGACGAGCAGTTGCGCAAAAAGGTTCGCAGTTTCTTCGATTCTTCTGAAAACTCGGACTGGGTTCGGGCGATGACGCTTCTTGGTGCCCGTCTTGAGCGGGAAGACCCACCTCAATGGATCAATCCCCTGATTCTTGAAATGCTGACCGATCGTGCACTGGAAAACCCTGTGCGCACCCGATTGATCCTTCAGGATGAACTGATCACGAACAGCAACACAGGGATTTTGATCCTGACGGTTTTGCTGAGGCAGGAAGCCAATTGGCCCTTCCTTGAGGAAGTCGAAAACAGTTTCCGCAAATGGTCTCTGGATGAAGTGGTTCGCGATCGATTGATCACGGAGTTTCGAGTGGCCACGGATCCGTTGCAGGTGGCCCGCCTCTTTGACGTCTTGACCGTGGGTGACCCCCGAGCGGTGATCGAGGCGGCCATCGATCGACTGCGTGATTCCGCTGAAACCGTTGCACCCACGATTCTGTCGTCTTTGGGTGAATTCATGAAACTGGAACTCGATCAGGCGGGCTGGATTGCCTGGTGGGACGCCAATGGTGATTTGCCGATTCTGGATGGCATCGTTGCAAGGACTGAAGAGGCAGGCCAGGAGCGGGAATTGGCGATGTGGAATCGTGCGGATCAATATCTCCGCGCCGGAAGCAATCCCGAGCGATACCTGAATTGGTTGATCGAATCGATGTCGAATACCGAGACCCATCGAATCAGGTCTGTTGCGATCAGTCGAGCCGGTGAGTTTTCCAAGGAATATGCCTCTTCTGACTCGAACGGCGGAAGTGAAAACCGGGTTCGTCTCTTTAGGCCCATCGTTGAGCGTTTGATCTCGGTACTTCAGGAGGGTTCCAACAGCGCCAGAAGTACTGCCCACTTTCAGCAACTTGCACTTTTGAGTCTCTCTGCCTTGAGAGAATTTGAAGATTTCAGGGGGGAATCGGATCTGGTTCAGATCCTTCGATTCCACATCTCCCGGTTGAACCCGGATCTGACCAACGGATCCAGAAGATTGGCTCGGGAGGCCTTGAGTACCGCGATGGCCTTGCGTGCTCCTGTCTCCGACGAGGTCGATGCCGCCATCATCCGGTTTATTCCCGGGGTGGATAAAAAATTCGATGGTGCTGAAATCCGGCGATTGGTAGGGGCTGCCCGAACCATCGGGTTCTCTGAAAACACAGTCGGCATCCTCTTCCGTGTTGCCCGACTGAGTCCGCCTCTGGGAGCAGTGGTCCTGGAAGCTCTGGTCTATGGTCAGGTACCGCAGTCTTCTGTGGGCCAGGTCTTGCAGTATTACGATGAACTGATCATATCGACGAAAGAAGCCAACATTCGCTCATTGGCCATCAACGGCATCGGACGACTGGGTGTTCCGGAGGGGATTCCCATCCTCGTTTCGATGGTCCTGCAAGGGGCCGGAGAGAGTGAGGCGGAACGTGGGGCTGCTTTGTCAATGATTGGCTCGATTGGCGGAAGTGAGGCGGTCAGTGGAATCGTCAGGATTCTGGGAGAGATTTCATCCTCCGATACTCTCCGGGAGTCCGCTCTCAAATTGGCGACGACACAGGTCGTGAGGGATGAAACCTTGCAGTTGGCTCAAGTATTCCTGCTCAACGCTGAAGGCGAGTTGAACCCCTGGGGGTCCAAACTTCTGGAATCATCTTCGCTCATTGACCTGCTGCGGGCGAAGGGACAGCCGACCGATCTCCGCGATCGTGATCCACAGAGGTTCCAGCGTTGGATTCAATTGCAGGCCAGGCGGTTCGAAGTCCTTGTTCAGGATTTTCTTGCACGGACCTCTGCTGGAACTCAGTCGGAAGCGGTTGCTGACGATGCTGCCTGGAATGACATGAAACAGGAACTGGTGGATTCACTGGCGTTGATCGGTAGTGAGCCCGTCACGGGTCCCCATGCAGAAGCGGTTGCCCGTTTACGCCAACTGGCCCGGGAAATCGATGGACGGGCAGTGGTCTCCGAAGCATTGGGGGCAGGCGCAGCTCCCAGAATCATCCAGTCTTTCACGGTCTATCTCGAGGCTCTCACCAACGAGAGTGGTGCTCCCGCAGTGAAAAGCTATTTCTCCAGGGATCCGTGGACATGGTTATTGGATCAATTGGAACAAAACAGTCTCGAAACTGCGGAAGCAGAGTTGATTCGGGCCCTAAGAGTGCTAGCGGAAGAGCGATCTGAACGGGAAACTATACTGAACCGTATCGATGCGCTGGAAGCTCGATCGGAGCCTATTGAAAAAGAAACCGATCCGGCCCCTGTCGAAGAAGTCAGTGAGGAGCCGGTCAGGGAGTAATCGCCGCGGAGGCTCTATTGGCCGGTCACACTGAAAATGTATTCCAGATTCAAACGATCGTTGGCAGGGGAACCTGTGAAGAATCCCGCCATTCGGCCACTGCGATCATGTATCCCCATGGTGGCAGCCCTCTCTTGTTTGGAGCCGCCGACAGGGGGACATTTCTCCGCTCTGTTGCGAAACCCTTTCAGGCTCTTTCTCTCCTCCGTGCAGGAATCGATGAGGCTTACACACTGACACCTCGGGAGTTGGCCGTTATTTGTGCCAGTCATGCGGGAGAAGAGCTGCACAGGGATCTTGTCAGAGGCCTTCTCGCCAAGGGTGATCTTTCCGTCAGTCATCTGAAGTGTGGAATTCATGCTCCCTTCTCGCGCAGGCAGAGGCAGCGAATGTTGACGGAGAAAGAACCTCTGGACGCCACCTGCAACAATTGCTCAGGCAAGCACAGCGGTATGTTGCTGGCGGCTATTCAGCAACAGTACGACTTGGCAGACTACCTTGAGTTCAGGCATCCCCTTCAGCGTGCGATTCGTGCAATGATTGAACTCTTTAGCGGTGAGGTACTCACAGAGGAGCGTTACGGGACCGACGGCTGCGGAGCACCCACTTACCACATGCCTTTGCTTTCGATCGCAAGGGCGTTCCACCGACTGCATCACACGGAGTTTCTCAAAGGTTGTGGCCTGGAAAACAGGGTGCAACGGGTTCACGACGCCATCGATTCCCACCCCAAGGCATTCAGCGGTGAGGGACGGCTTCCTCTTCTGTGGAGACCTTATCTGGCCGGAAATTTGCGGGCCAAGGAAGGGGCGGAAGGCGTCATGGTGATCTGGGGCAAAAAAGGGGCACTGGTGATCAAGAGTCACGATGGAGCAGATCGTGGACTGATCCACGTGATTCCGCACCTGCTCAAAAGAGCTCACTGGATCGACGAAACCACTTTTGATCGTTGGGTCACTGATCATCCTCCTCGTGTGACAAACGTGTCGGGAAAACAGGTGGGAGAGATCTATGTGGAGATTCCCGAACCACTGGCATTGGAAGACCCACTCACATCTGTTCCAGGGATGGGATTGGTCAGATAGATCTTCTGGCACGGGGGACAGAGGTCGAAGCGAATCTCCCGGTAGACCTGATCCTGTGCTTCCTCGGCACTGAGATTTTCGAGGGATTTGATCAGGCTTTTCCACGACTCGGGACCGGTACCCTGCAAGTCTTCCGCTGAAATTTCCATGGGATCATAGGCGGCCTGGACGACGACCTTGACCTGATAACGAACCTCTTCGTCGATCAGAAGGCTTTTTCCGCAGCGGTCACAGGAAATGCCGTCCAAGAGTCCCCGATTCAAGAAAACAATCCCAAAGGTCAAGGTGCAGTGTGCACCGATTCAAGATTGATTGCGAGGGCCTGCCCAGAGGTCCCGGAATACCCATGACATGATTTTCACTCCGGCCTGAAATGAGCCTTTCAGGGTGCCGGAAATTTTTGAGGTTCCGATTCGGGGGCGGTACGGGAGATCGATTTCTCTGACGCGCAAGTTCATTCGGGCTGCCTTGATTTGCATTTCGACGGTCCAGCCAAAATCCGGGTCCTGCATTTTCATTTGTTCCAGAGTTTCCCAACGAAGAGCCCGAAAGGGGCCCAGATCCTGATATCTCACACCATGAATCAAACGGATCAGGAGGGTGGCAAGACGGTTCCCGAATCGTTGCTGGAGGGTCAGGGCTCCCTGGGTGATTCCATGGTGTGCACGATTGCCGAGGACCAGATCCGCTTCTCCCTGAATCAGGGGTTCGATCAGAAGTGGCAGGCAGGAGGGGTCATCAGAAAAGTCGCCATCAAGAAAGACCACGATTTCCTTTTCGGGATCTTCGATGACAGATCGCACATCTCCGAGGGCGGCAAGGCAGGCTGATCCGTAACCCTTTCGGGATTCATGAACCACTCTGGCACCCTGCCCGGCGGCCACTTCTGCGGTTCTGTCTGTCGATCCATTGTCGGCGACGTGAATCGAAGACACCTGGTCATCAGGAAGGGCCCGAAGCACCTTTCCCAAGGAAGGTTCTTCATTCAATGCGGGGATGACGACCCGAACCTCCCACTGCTGTGAGGAAGCGACCATGGGATCAAAGGTCCAGGGGAGGGATTTCCCGTGTCACCCGGGCGATCGGCTCCAACTGGTCGAGGAGGGCATCCAGTTGATCCAGAGGCAGGGCATTGGGGCCATCACAGAGAGCCTTCTCCGGATCGGGGTGAACTTCAAAAAAGAAACCATCGGCACCTGCTGCTGCCGCCGCGCGTGCAAGAACGGGTATGAAGTGACGTTCTCCTCCCGAGACCCCCTCAGCACCACCCGGTGTCTGGACGCTGTGTGTCGCATCAAAGATCAGCGCTGCACCGGTTTCCTGAGTGATGGGGATTGCCCGGAAATCGTTGATCAGGCGTTGGTAGCCAAAAGATGAACCACGTTCGGTGATCCACACATCCGCTGCTCCAGCGGTGTTGAGAACCTTGACGCGGCTGGCGATGTCCCAGGGGGAAAGAAATTGCCCCTTTTTGAGATTAACGATTTTGCCCGTGGCAGCAGAAGCTTCCAGAAGGGAGTTTTGGCGACAGAGAAATGCGGGGATCTGCAGGACATCGACTACTTCTGCGGCCCTTTGCGCCTGCTCATTGTCGTGAATGTCGGTGGTCATCGGAAGCCCGGTCTCCTCTCGGATTCGAGCAAGGATGGGCAAGCCTTTTTCCAGTCCGGGGCCACGGAAGGAATCGGTACTGGATCGATTCGCTTTTTCATAACTGGCCTTGAAGATGACCGGAAGGTTTCGTCTTTGGGCCGCCTCGGCGATGACGTGGGCGACCTCGACGGCGAAGCCTTCATCCTCGATGACGTCGGGACCGATGATCCACAGGGGAGCAGCGAATTCCTTCTCACCGATCCGAAAAGTCTCGCGCATGTCTCTCAAGGGACCACCTTTCAAGGCGGAGTATTTCCGGGGGTAAATCCGGGGGTAATTCCGGGGGCATCACGGAGATGAAAGGGCGCACTCCCCGATCGTTCCTGAGTCTGAAGTGAACCGGGAACCGAAGCCTCACCTCTGGCGTCAGGATATCGTCCTCAGGCACCGGAGTCCAAGTCGCCTGAGCAATGAATTCAGAGGATTTTTCAGGGCTGTGGAGGATTGTGGCACACCACCTTTAGTCGCCCTTGAAGGGCCGTTGTGCTAGCATTTGGTGACCGTTGCGGCAGGCTCGACGTCGATTTGAGCCCTCTTCCGTATTCCTTGTGTTGAAAAGAGGCCGAGATGAGTGAACACGCCAAAATCCAGTTGTACAGCGCACCCTGGTGCCCTGATTGCACTGTTGCCGTCCGCTTTCTGGACGGACTCGGAGTCGAATACGACGTCGTCAATATCGACGAAGTGGAAGGTGCCGCCGAGCGCCTGGAGCAGGAAACCGGCAAGAAGGGGATTCCTTTCCTCGTCGTCGGAGACCAATGGGTCCGCGCCTACACCCCCGGTGGAGGTGCATTCCCCGAGGAGGACATCGTCCGTGCCATCGAAGGCCCCCGCGAATCGAGTCGCTGATAATCCGCCGATCCGACATCACTCTGAGGAGATTCTGCCGATGAAAAATATCCTGCTGGGGATCCTGACCCTGATCACGATGTTGACCCTGCCAGGTTTCAGTCAAACCCTGCCGGCCCAGCCCGGGGCGGGAGGGGGGCTGCTCGACCAACTGGAGCAGGACGGATTGGGAGCCGGAGGATTTGGAGATGGAGGATTTGGAGATTCCATCTTCGGATCGGACAATCCGGTCACCGTGAGCCTCAAAAAAGCAGAAGGTCTGGCCCCGGGTGGGCTCGTCCAACTGGAGCTCGAGGCCGCGATGGAGCGGGGCTGGCATATCTATGGCCTGAATCAGGATCCGGAGTGGGGGGTGGCGACCTCCATCGTGGTTCTCGAATCAAAGGACCTGTTCTTTGACGGAGAGATCTCGGAACCCGAGCCCCATGAGCGCGAAGTCGGTGAAGAGTATTATCTCGAACACGAAGGAAAGACGGTCTTCAGGATCCCTCTTCGGGCCCCGGAGGATGCGCAGGCGGGACCGCGGACGGTAACGGTTTCGGTGACCTACCAGGCCTGCGATGCCAAGGAGTGTTTACTGCCCAATACGGTCGTACTCAGTACAGAAGTGATGGTGGGAACAGAGGCCCCCGGAAAAGAGGCGGCGACTGCGACCTTCCAGGCGGATGATTCTCCCGTGAAATGGACCGTTCCTGCTCTCGGGAAAGTGATTCCGGGTGAAACCTTCAAAGTGGAAGTCGGAGCGGAGATCGAACGGGGCTGGCACATCTACGGCCTTGAAATGAATCCTGAAAATGGCACCCCGACCCGATTCCTCACTGCGGAAGGTTCTTCCCTGAAGGTGATCGAGGTCAAGGAGCTGACCGCACCCTACAAGGGTTTTGATCCACTGATCGGTGGAAACAGCATCAAGCACCAGCGGAAGGCCCGCTTCGAGGTCACCCTCCAGTATGAGGGCGAAGAAGAACTGACCTCGGGTACTTTGCCGCTGATCGTCGAGTCGATGTCGTGCGACGCCATGATGTGTCTGCCAGAAGAGAGATTGAACCTCGACCTTCCCGTGGGAAGCGGATCCTCGGCGGAGGAAAGTTCGGCATCAGGGTCGGCTGAGGAGAGCGACCCGCGCGTGGCGACCTTCACCAATGAAGACTTGCAGTTGACCGCAACTCTGGAAGCGGACTCCACGATCAGAAGTGGAGACATCGTCACCCTGCGGATCGATGGCAAGGTTTCCCCGGAAAAGAGAATCCCCGCATTCCGTGGGGACATTCAGTCTGAAACCGAGGATCAGGGATTGCTCGGCGTAATTCTGCTGGCCATCAGTGGAGCATTCCTCGCACTGGTGACTCCCTGCGTCTATCCGATGATTCCGATCACCGTCAGCGTGTTCACCAAGCAGGCCCATGAGAGTCGCTCACGGGTCATCGGTCTGGCCGCCCTGTTTGGGGCAGGCATCGTCGTCTCCTTTACTTCTCTCGGTTTCCTGTTGTCCGCTCTCCTCGGTGAGGAGGGTGCCAACTTCATGGCCACCAATGGCTACGTCAATCTGGCCATCGGTGTACTCTTCATCGTCTTTGGATTCAGCTTGTTCGGGTATTACGACATCCAGCTGCCCGCCTTCATTCGCAATCGCGTCGGCGGTGGTGGAGGAGGAGGCGGTGCGGCCAGTGTTCTGGTCATGGGCCTCGTCTTTGCCGTGACCACCTTCACCTGTGTGGGACCGATCGTGGCCGCACTGCTGGCCCTGGCAGCAGGAGAGGGCCCCGGTTTCGCCGCGGTGGGGATGCTCGCCTTCAGCTCGACGATTGCATTCCCCTTTGTACTGTTGGCCCTGTTCCCGAAGATGCTGACCGGTCTGCCCCGTTCAGGAGGCTGGCTCTCCACCGTCAAAGTGATCCTCGGCTTTGTCGAGTTGCTGGCGGCGTGGAAATTCTTCAGTGCGGTGGCGACCTACTGGCGTTTTGGTCACATCGTCAACCGCGAAGTCATCATGGCGATCTGGGGTCTGACCTTGGCCGCGATGGCCCTGAATCTCATCGGCAAGTTGCGCTTTCCCCACGATTCTCCCGTCAAATCGATTTCGGCGGGTCGAGGCGGATTACTGTTACTGACCCTGTTGGGTGCGGGCAGTTGCTTCTACGCAGTCACCGGCTGGCGCATGAATGAAAACATCGAAGCCCAGCTGCTGGTGCCGAGCCTTCACCAGAAAGCCTCCCTGCCGTGGAAGCACCTCGATCGTGAAGGGGATGTGGACTTCGTCGCCGAGCTGGAAAAAGTCCGTCAGGAGATGGAGTCAGGAGAGCGGCCGCGCAAACCGCTGTTCCTCAATTTCACGGGGCATACCTGACAGAATTGCCGACTCATGGAAAATGGCATTTTCCGCGAGTCTGAAGTTGAGCAGTTGCTCAGCCAATACGAACTCTTTGAAATCTACACCGACGACGCCACCAGTGAGATCGAGGCGACCTACCGGGAGCAGCAGATCCGCATCACCGGATACTATGCGAACCCGACCTACATCGTGCTCGACAGTCGTGACCAGCTCGAAGTGGCACGGGAATCATTCACCAACAGTTCTGAGCAGTTTATCTCTTTCCTCAAGCAGGGCCTGACCGACCGCCCTGCCTTTGAGAGTCGGATTCAGATCGAAGGATTGGAGATCCGCGAGAAGGGCAAGGACTACACGGTGCTGTCCCGTGAGAGTGCCTGGACTTATCAGGGGGAAGAGAAGGCGACCTATCAGGGAACGGAAGTCTCTGCGCTCAATGGAGATTTCTCCGCTTTTGCCACTTTCCGGGTCGGGGATGATTTGCAGGGTGAGTACGTTCTCAGAGCACGGGTGGTGGGCGGTATCTACGAAGGTGATGATCGTCTGCGTACCTTTGCCATTCCCCTGAAGTTGAGGCTCAATGTTGAAGTGAATGGACCGGAAGAATCCTGAAAAGTTGACCTTTCACGGACGATCGGCAAGCCCTGATTACTGACAGCCGATTTGTTTCCCTGCAAACTCCTCCCCTCGGTACCGCCCGAAGGGAGGAGTTTGTTTTTGTTTCAAGTGATGAGCTTTCGCAGTTGGAGAGGCATTCCCGGTCTGCTTGCCCTCGTCTTCCTGTTTTTCTTGTGTGATCGGCTGGAAGGACAGATTCCCGGGGGAATGGACTGTCAGGAGGACTGTCCGAATCTGGGAACGCAGCAGATTGCTGTGGATCAGGTGGTTTCACCGGTCAGTAATCCCTGCTCTGACATGCCGCTCAAGTTGTTGCTCGAGCGTTGGGGATCCACTGTGACCTTCCCCGAGCCCCAGTGTCCACTGTGGGTTTTGCTGACTCCCGCCCATGCGGTTGTGACTCCCCGGAATGGCTGCTGTCTTTTCGAGAGGCAGACCCGTGCAGTGCTTCAGCAAAAACTGCACTGCGAGTGCACCAGCTTTTTTATCTTTTGCTGGAGTCGGGCCTGCCTTCCTTCAGGAGATGCGATTCAGTGGAACAGCGTCGATCATTGGACCTCTTTGCCCTGTCCGGGGAGTGGGGAAAACACCGATTGTATCGGGAGGACTCCATGAAGCGGCTTCCCCTTCTGACGATGACAGTGGGGATGATCCTCGCCCTGTGGATGTTCATCGGCATTGGCAGGGATCACGACAGGATCGGATCCGGTTTGACGAGTCCTTCCGAAGGCAGTCTTGAGCTGACCCAGAGTGAACCCGCTGTGGAGTCTTCCGGAGATTCCGGGAATCAGATCTTCGAAGAGTATGAATCATCCGATTCTGGTGAACCCATCACCCCGGCTCAGAATCCCTCACCAGTTTCCACCCTGAGGAGTGGGCCCTGGAGCGAACCTCTTCTGCGACTGATCGAAAAGGGCAAGCACAGTTCGGATGTGGCACAGGAACTGACAGACCTTCTCGAATGCCAAAACGGTATCGGGGATCAACTGTTGCAACTGTTGGCAGAAGGGCAGGGAACTCTCTTTGAGAAGAGGGCTCTGCTGGTTGCTCTGGGAACGGCTTTGTCGATGAATCCGATTCCTCCAGGAATCTGGATCGATCGTCGTGGTGTTCTCGAGTGGGCGGTGGATTTGTGGATCGAGGGATTTGAGGATTTCGATCATTTGAATCGTTGGTTCGATTCCACGAGGGGAATCGATGGGAATCTGTCCTTCTCACTCATCGACGACTTCTTGTCGGAGCCGGAGAAATACCCTGAGGGATCGGCAATGCGGACTCGCTGGAGAGAGGTGGTTCTCCGTGGCCTGAAATCAGAGATGAGTCAGAAAACACCGCCGTGGTTGGAGCAATGGACCCTCGACTGGCTGGAATCGGAAGATGCTGAGTTTCAAAAAATTGCCCAGGGTGTCGTTGCCCACATGTACTCGAGTGAAGATTCCAGTTTCCGAAAAAAGGTGCTTTCCAGAATCCGTACCCGGGACATCCCGACTCAGTTGGACGTCGGAAAAGGAATCTTGCTTCAATCAGATGGGCAGGAACTGATTCGAGTACTGGATGAATGGGCGGATTTTTTCATCCGCAACGAGTACCGGGGAAGTGAATTGTTGACCGCTTTTCATCGAGCCCGGGAACAGCCGCTGAAACCGCTTCTCTATCGCAGAGGTGACAAGGTCGATTCAGATTCCTATCGGTTATGGGTCCTCTATGGGGCTCTCGGTGGAAGAGATTCCGGGGGGAGTTATCCTTCGGAGTGGATGCAGACACTGGAGGAGACGGCACGGCTCGATCCTTCTCAGGGAGTGAGGTTTCTGGCATTGCGATTGTGTGCCATGGGCTGGGGGCAGCGCTCTGAAGAAGAGTGGACCGCGTTGACTCGAATCTCTGGAGTAAACCCGGAACAGTTGAACCAGGCGCACGGCTTGTTTCAGGGAACCCGCGAGAAGTTTTACGGACCCCGGGAAAATGAATGAGGCTTCGGGTAGAACCGAAGGTCATCGGCGGGGGGTTACCGAAGGCGAATCCCGCAATCGGGGCACTCTTCAGCTTCTTCGGGAATGCTGGTCATACAGGCGGGACAGGCAGAGCCGTTCGTTTCCGGTTCGTGTGATCCATCTGGAGCATTCTCCGCAGCGAGAGCGGCAAGAACCTGTTGGGTGGCTGGAAGATCGGTTCTCGCGACCGCGAGAATCAGTTGGGTTCCTCAGCCTCCGGGAACCGTCTGGACCATGGGGGCGATACCGGCGGTTTCGAGAGCCTGGGCAAGAGCTCGAATCTCAGAGGGGCCCCCTTTGCCGATAGGAACCCAGTCCTCCGGTTGAAGTTCCTGGTTCAAGAAAGCCTCATTTCTTTTTTGCCAGTTTTTCCAGCAATGAAAGGTTCTGTTGATCCATGTCCTCAACCTTGGGAGTCTCGAGAATTTTGGGAATACCGGCAAAACGGTCGTCCTGCATGACGAACTGGAACCCCTTTTTGCCGATCAGGCCGTCGCCGATGTGCATATGGCGATCGAGGTGACTGCCCAGGTCTCCCTTGCTGTCATTCAGGTGAAGGGCAAAGACGCGACGGGCACCGAGTACTTTGTCGAGTTGCTTCATCGTCTCCTGATAGCCTTCTTCGGTACGAAGCTCGTAACCGGCGGCAAACATGTGGCAGGTATCGATACAGGTTCCGGTTCTTTCCGGCGTATCGATGGCGGCCAACAGATCACGCAGTTCCTCGAAGGATCTTCCCATAGTGGATCCTCCACCGGCGGTGTTTTCGAGGAGGACACGAGTCTTGACATGGGGGACCTGGTCAAAGGCCTCGCGCATGCCTGCAGCGATGCGTTCGATACCTGCCTCCACGCCGCTGCCGACATGGGCTCCGGGGTGCATGACGAGGAAATCGAGACCGAGCAACTCCGCCCGCTCCAGTTCATCGGCGAAGGCGGCGATGGATTTCTGGAACAGCTCCTCCTTGGGAGAGGCGAGATTGATCAGGTAGGAGTCGTGGCTGAGGAGGGGATGGGCACCCCATTCCTCGACGGCGGCATGAAACTTTTCAACATGCTTGGGGTCGATGGGTTTTTGCACCCAGCGACTGGCATTTTTGGTGAAGATCTGCAGAGCCCGGATCTCCAGCTCGATCGCTTCCTCGACGGCTTTCCAGGGGCCTCCGGAAACTGAGAGATGGCTGCCAAGGCAATTTCGGTCTTCAGCATTCTTGAAGCTTTTGCGCAGTTTTCTCTGTCCAGCGGTGGCGGTGGGCATCGTCGTTCCTTTCGCAGGAAGTCAGTCGATGAGCGGGATCATTTCTGAAATCTCGGCCATCCAGTGATCCGGTTCTGGAGGCGTGATTTGACCATAACCTCCCCGGAGACCCAGTGTCAGGACTCCGGCGGCTTTTCCGGTTGAAAAATCGACGGCAGAATCGCCGACATAAACGGTCTGGTCGACCCGGCACTGATTCAAATCCATCAGTTGGTGAAGTCCCGCGGGGTCCGGTTTGGGAGTGCCGGCATCCTCCGGACAGTAAATCTGTTTCCAGGGAAACGCCTTCGTCAGTTGAGGTCTCAGCACTTCGGTGACCCGACGCGGCTTGTTGGTCAGAATGGCACCGGCGATCTGTCGTTGATTCAGATGCTGGAGCAACTCGAGGGCCCCGGGTAGCCAGCGAATCTGGTGATCAGGAAGTCCCGCTTCTTCAATGTAGATGGCCCTGAATGCCTGATAGAGATCTTCAGTGCTCTCGTCCGCCATGGCGAGGTCTGTCAGAAGTGCTTTGCACAACTCACGGGCGCCATGGCCCACTGCTCCTCTGACCGTCTCCTCTGTGAGATGAGATCCACCTCGAGAGGTGCGGAAACGGTTCACTGCCGAGGCAATATCGCCGATGGAATCGATGAGAGTTCCATCGAGATCAAAGACGACGAGCTTCGGTGAGAAAGACAGTCGTTCCATTAACCTGTAGCTGCGGATTCGGCAGGAGGGGCAGGGGGTTCCTTGCCACCGCCGTTCTTTTGCAACAGGCCAATGCCCATGACGATCATTTCGAGGGCAAAGAAGCCCGCAAGGAGCTTGAAGATGCCGTCGGTAAATCCGTAACTGTGAAGACCAACCCCCAGCAGGTTCACGCCCCACCAGGAAAAGGCGATGATCATCGCGTTGAGGACACTGAGGACATGAACACCGCGGTCACGGATGTAGCCACCCATTCTGAGATGAAGAATGATCAACTCAGCCAGGCAGATCATCAGTGCACCATTCTCCTTCGGATCCCAGCCCCAGAATCGACCCCACGAGTAGTTGGCCCAGATACCACCGAGAATCGTGCCGACGATACTGAAGAAGAGACCGAAACAGAGTGTTCCGTAGACCATACGAGTCAGACTCTTGTAGTAACTTGGATCCGATTTTTTGACACCGAGCATCTTGGAAAAGATCCACACATGGGAGATGGCGGCAGCCAGCAATCCTGCGGCGTATCCGAGGGTCACGGTGGTGACGTGTGTCGACAGCCAGAAGTTCGTATCGAGAACCGCAACCAGACTCGGCATCGTATCACCTGCGGTGACCGCCTCCTTCAACTCATAGCGGTTACTGAGGAAGCAGCCCAGTGCCCCCAAGAAGGTGGAGACGGTCAGGGCGATATTGCGTCGATCGTAGTACTCAAGAGCTTGGGCCGTGAGCACGCAGCAGCCGGTGATAAAGAGGATCGTCTCGTACAGTGTGGTGACCGGGGGACGCCCTTGAATCAAACAGCGGATGGTGACGCCGGCGATCAGCATTCCCACCCCTGAAAGGCTCAGAATCCACGTCAGCTTTTTGGGAGCTTTGCTCTGGGGAGCAAGCCAGCCCAGGCAGCTCACGATAAAGCCGAGAAGGAAGAGGACCAGCGCCTTGGTGAAGTAATCCATGTTGTAGAAGGAGACTTCAGTGGAGATGTGTTTTCCCGAATCCTGCGTTGCGGCCAGATTTCTCAGGGTCGCACCAAAGTTGGTCGCCTCAGCCAGAAACTGCGGGCGGTCATCAAGGAGGTAAGGCAATCTTTCAAGGCTGCTGAGTGCCTTGCCGCGCTCCTCAGTATTTTTCATCACCAGGGCTTCCTGGATTACTTCTGACGAAGTGGTCCAGACGACGGGCAGGTTTTCCTCGGTCTGAATCACTTCTTCCGGAGGAAACCAGTTGTACCCCATCCCTGAAATTTCCAGGGAACGGATCAGGTCTTCCTGCAGACTGCGCAAGGCTTCGATGACAGCAGGCCGACGATCTTCAGGGATTGCGAGAAGATTATCGCGATCGGTCAACTCTGCCATCTGATCGATGTGTTGGAGAATGGGGGAGTATCCCGGTGGCGGGTTCTCGCCAAAGATTGCAGTCAATTCTTCGACGGTATTGAGCCCAAAAGTCTTGCGGGCTGAATCCATCGAGTAAAGGAGGACTTCCAACTCGCGAATGTCCTGCATCAACTGGATGGTTTGACGCTCGACGAGAGTCCATTCCTTGGCTTCCGGCTTCGCCTGAGTGATTCTGCGGGCACTCTCGAAGAGTGTCGGCAAGACCGGCTCCAATTGATCAAAACTGTAGCGATCACTGCGTCGGAAGTTCGTGGTATCAAAACCGATGCCGGTGAGGACCTCAGCATTGGGGACGTGAATGCAGCGGTACTGTTTGGCGACTTCGGGGTAAAACATGAAATCCAGAGCCCATGCTACCGGATCCAATTTTTCGTCTTCCAGTTTCAGCGTTCTTCTGCCGTTGGCCTTGAGCATCAGGAAGCCGGCGAAGGTCTGGAACGGTTTCACACGCCCACCGTGCTGGATTGGCCAGCGAGCCACTTCATCCAGAGTCTCCTGAGACCAGGGAACACGAGACGATGCAGCGCGAGACGATGCAGCACCCTTGGCAGTGGGAGCTGCGGGTTCTCCATAGGTGTTGGCAGGCTCTGGTGAGTCAGACGCCGGGGCGTCCTGTGCAAGGACCGGGAAAGCCGTTGCAGGCAGGCTCATGAGGACCAGCAGAATCAGCAGGAAAGATCTTTGGAGGAAAGTGTTCATGCGGCCTCCTGTTGCAATCTCTTCGATTGCCTGCGCCCGTAGGCGAGGAATTTCTGAACGAAGGCAAGGCCCATTCCCAGTGCGATGATGATGCAGGAATAGAGGGGCCAGTGGTCAGAGGGGTTGTGAACGACGGCGAAGACACTGAAGAGTTCATCGCCGGGCTTGGCATCCGGGGGACCCCATGAAGATTGGAAGAGAATCAGCCCCTGATCCCTGAGGGGATCATTCATTTCGATGCGGACATTTCGCCGGCCACCCTCGGAGATCTGGGTGACATCGCTACGGAACTCCTTGGCCATGGTGATGCCGGGGTAATCCACTTTTTCAAAGTTGTCGAGTTGGATGGTGAAGGGCATCGAGTGTCTGACTTTTCGTATCGCCACGACCCAGGTCTTGCCTTCATGCTGGAAAGCCCAGGGATAGTTCTGGCCACCCCAAAGAAAGGTTTTACCTTCCTTGCCTGCTTCCTTGTCCTCGGGTCCCTTGTGAATCCAGGCGACCAATCCGGGCATGTTGCGTTCATTTTCCGGGTCCATCGTTTCTGATTTCAGATACCAGTCATCGATGGTCACGGTTCCTTCTGGAACTGCTTCGCCGGCCGTGACTTGTTGAGGCCTGCAGTTTCCATGAATGAATTCAAGGTTCAGGAAGAAGGGAACTCCATCAGCGGGAGCAACGGTGAGGGTGTCACGCCCACGCCAGAATCGCTCGTGCAGGGTCTTCTCGGTGACTTCGCCCGTATCCGCCTCAAAGACAGAGATTTCCCACTCGTGGTGACTGATGTATTCGGATGCTTTCTGGTTTTCCCAAAGACGGAGGTAGCCTTCCTGGCCTGCAAGCAGCTTCACCAACCCGGCACTCATCATGAGAGCGATACCCACGTGAATCACAAAGACACCGAGATTGTTCTTGTTCAGGCGCAAGCGCAGAATACCGCCCACCAGAAGGTTGGCAGTAAAGATGATCATGCACAGCATTCCGCCGGGCAGGGGAATCATCGGCTGGCCCCAGGGAGCCCAGGCATCAAGGACGACCCAAGATTCAAAATATTTCTTTTGGGCTTGATAGATGCCCATGTTGGTCTGATCCATCGTTCCCAGAAAGGTCAGGATCAGGAGGAACGTCATCATCAGCGCTGCGAGTCCCAGCGAACCGAAAGATTTGATGATTCTGGAATCCCAAAAGGATGGGTTGGAAGAACTCATGAAGTCTCCTTCAGGGACTGGGCCAGGAATTGGATCCCTTCCCGGGCCGCTTCGACCTCAGGCTTGGGCCCGACCAGTTTGATGAAGACCGCTTTTCCGTCGAGGTTTCGAATCAGACCAATCATGCCCCAATCCGATTCCGCAGCGGAGCCCATGCTGGAATAGGAGCCCTCTGCCTCGACCACGTAAGCCTGACCGCCCAACATAGGCATGGTTGGCAAACCGGCGAGATCACCCTCCTTGAGTGGAGGCTGTCCCATCTCATTGCGCCAGCGATTTACATTCGCAAGGGTGCCTCCGCCATCGCCCCCAAGGATGGTGATCCAACAGCGGGCATCGGTTCCTGCCGCAAAGGTGACTTCGCGCATCGGCTTCCTGCCCATGGCAGTCCAGCCCTCGGGGGTCTCCCATGAAAGGGGAGAGGCCGCCGGGGGGGAGGAAGAGGTCGGTGCAGGATTTTGCGCAGCGGTCGCCTGTGAAAGGCTCAGGCCTTCGACAAATTGACTCAGGTTGTCCGCCTCAGCGATCAGGAGATCTTTGGGACCTGTCGCCTTGAGAAAGACTGTCGCTCCACCGAGGGGGAGGACATAGACGATCATGCGGGCATCTGCGACTGCAGAAGAGCTCATGCCGCCATCGAAATCACCATCGATCTCGAAGCGAACCCCCTCCATTCCCAGAAGATTGGCTTTTGGCAATGCGGCCAGCGCTTCATTGGAGATCGGTTCCACTCCCATTTGCTGACACCAGCGGTCGACATTGTCACGAAGAGATCCGCCACCCTGAAAGACGGTCAGATAGCATTCCGTTTGCGGGTTACCGGCGATGCGCAAGTTCATGCGACGCATCGAGGTCACTGGAAGTTCGACCCACCCTTCCGGAAGTTCATAGCTTAAATCCGGGGAGGGGGAAGATTCCGGTTGTGCTCTGCGGGCTCCGAACCTTTGTGAGAGATCAGCGTCGACCAGAACTGGATGTGCTGACTCGGGAATCACCCGATTCTGGTATTGGGGTGGGCCACTGTTTGAAATGCAGCCGCACGAAAACAGAATCAAGATCACGACAGTGATCCGTGAAAACATTGATTCGAAAGCGAAAGATCTCGATCCGGTTTTCATGCTACTCCTCCGGGTGTGGTTTCAGCAGCGGAATCAGCCGCTGATCGCGTCGAGTGCCTGCTCAAGGGTCGGCTTGGGGTGTGCACCGGTCATTTGGTTCACCACTTCACCGTCTTTGAAAAAGAGCAGGGTCGGGACACCCTGGATGCCGTATTTGACGGCAAGGCCTTCAGCCTGCTCAATGTCGACCTTGCCGATTTTGATCCCCTTGTCGGCGTATTCGTCTGCCAACTGTGAAACCACGGGTTCCAGAGTTTTGCAGGGGCCGCACCAGGTGGCGTAGAAATCGAGCATGGCCAGTCCGCCGCTGGCAATCTCAGTTTCGAAATTAGTATCGTCGATGTTCAACAGTTTGTCTGACATTCTTCTTCTCCCTTCCCTCAATCGAGGGGGTAAATCAAATCGTCCGTATCCAAATCATCCTGCTTGACGAGCAGGGGTATTCTTTCTCCAGGATCCCCGTCTACCGGGCGCCAGTGGTCGATGGAATTTTCGCCCGGCTGCCATGAAAACCATGCAAGGCAACCATCGATTTCCCCAAGAAACTCCATAGTCGCAGCATCCGGTGTAGCCAGAATTCCGCCCAACTCCTTGACCTCTTCGCGGTAGGCCTCGAGCTTTCTGGACAGTGTTCTCAACTCTTCTTTCAGTTCGACCAGCGTGGGGGATTTTTCCTCCACTCCGCGTCCGGGTGAGCGGGTCTGACCCAGAATCTCGTCCCGTCTCTGGATCAGTTTGAGAACGTCGGTGCCGATCTTTTCCAGAAGGGGAATCCTGGCGGAAATGTCGTCGAGTTCGAGAATCGGAATCGATGCTTGCTGGTCACTCATTCGGGTTCGAATCCTTTCGATCGTCGAAAGTGCGCAGGTAATCGTTTGCAGGTTCACTTTGGTTCCGACCGATTCCTTGTCTGTCCCTTCAGTACACTCTTCGGAGACGAATTCGGAATGGGCGGTGGAAAGATGACCCCACAGACGGCAAATCCGGCGACAGCGGGCTGCCGGGCCCCTAAAGACCAGCGGCAACCGGATGTTCACCGGTAACCGGTGTCATTTTTCCCCTATTTCATGTTAGGAGTGGGGGACCGCGGAAGCAATCAGGACCGGCGAATTATCGGGGTCAGGTGAGTCAAGATCGGATATAAATCAGGACAAAATCATCTTGCGTGGGGAGAGTTTTGATGACTGCAAAAATACGGGCGGGCAGCTGGGAAATCACCACTCTTGATGGGGGTGGATTGTATCTGGATGGGGGAGCCATGTTTGGCTCTGTTCCCAGGGTGGTTTGGGAGGGGTGTATTCCCCCGGATGACGCCCACCGGATCCCACTCGCAACCCGGTTGTTGCTGGCGAAAAACGCGGATGAGAACCGGATCGTCGTCATCGATGCCGGTGTGGGCGACAAAGAGGAAGATGCCTTTCGGGAACGTTTTGATGTTCGATTGCCGGACGGTGAAGGGCTTTGCCCCCTCGAAAGAGCGGTGCGCAATTCCGGAACCGATCCGGATCAGGTGACCGACGTCATCATCACTCACCTGCACTTTGACCATGTCGGTGGTGCAACCCGACTGGACTCCTCCGGGAATTCGATACCGGTGATGCCCAATGCCCGGCACTGGGTCCAGAAACGGAATTGGGAAAATGGGCTTCAACCCAATCCCCGGGAGCGTGCTTCCTATCTTCGCCCCAACATCGAGCCCCTCGAGGGAACGGATCTGCAACTACTCGATGGACCCGGCCAAATCATGCCCGGAATCTCTGTCGAAGAGGTGGATGGGCATACGACCGGGATGCAGACGGTTCGGATCGAAGGGGGAGGCCGGGTGATCCGATATCTGGCGGATCTGGCACCGACGATTCATCACCTTCGGGCGGCATGGACGATGGGATACGACGTTCATGCCCTGAAAGTGGTCGAGGAGAAGCGCGATTTGCTCGAGGCGGCGTCAGCAGAGCAAGCCTTGCTGGCACTGGAACACGACCCGGTCCACCCGTGGGCAAGGATCATCGAGGAGAAGGGGCGCTTCAAGGCGGTCCCTGTTTCAGAGGATGAACTCGCCGGGGAATAAGCAGGATTCGGCTACGAGGGGAAATCCTTGTGAGTTCCAGAACCGGGTTTCAAAGTCCGAGGGACTTTGAACCGGCGTAGCAGTTGAGACCGGACTCTCCGGCAAATCCACACAGTACCATTCCTGCCTCCCGGGCGGTTTCTACGGCGAGATTGGATGGAGCACCCACTGCGATCAGTGCTGCGAAACCTGCGACGGCGGCCTTTTGAACCAACTCAAAACTGGCCCGCCCACTGACGGTGCACACGAGTTGATCTGCTGGCAACATTTCTCTCGTCGCCAGAGCTCCAACCAGTTTGTCGAGGGCATTGTGGCGGCCCACATCTTCCCGAAGTGTGATCAATTCACCTCCGGCAGGCCAGGCACCGGCCGCATGAACACCGCCGGTGGATTCAAAGAGGCTTTGCGAAGCACGCAGGAGATTGGGAAGGGTCGCTAACCAACCCGGATCCAGAGTGGGGGACTCAGCCCGTTCCGGAACCCGCTGGACCACGTCTTCGAGTCGGGTACGCCCGCAGATGCCACATGCACTGGTTCCATGTCCCAGAGTTTGCAGATGTTCAATCGCAGGAATTGAGCCTTCCCTGAGGGTCACGGTCACCACGTTGAGGGGTTCCTCTGCCTGACCATCGGTGCAATGGGATATCCCTGCCGGCTTTTCTGAAAGACCGAGGATTCCCTCGGCGGTGAGAAATCCCAGAGCAAGGTCGAAATCATCTCCGGGAGTCCGCATCGTCGTGCCGACCTTTTGATCTTTGGATTCTCCATCTTCGGACCAGCGCAGACGAATCTCGAGAGGTTCTTCGACGGCAATTTCATCGAGGCCCCGGGGAGAGCGACCGGGACGTGTCCTTTTGACGGAGAGCTTCTGTGTCGGACGATGGACCGCGGCATTACGGGGAGTCGGTTGATCCTGTGAATCGGGTGCCATTGCCGTGATCCTGCCCTTCCTGTTGCTAAACAGGATACCTCATGGGTGACGAAATGCACCCGGAGTCAATCGATAGAAGCTCGCCAAAGGCCCATCAGGTTCCGGGAAGGATCGGCTGTCCTTCCTCCCACACGAGGCGATCGATGGAAACGGCCTGAGGGAAGAGGTCGCGGAGGACACTGGCATCGAGAAGTCCCTGATCGTAGCCCCATGCCCTGACCGGAGGATTGTAGACCCCGGACTTGCCCCAGCGTTCGGTAGCCTGGCGGCTCTGGAACAGATTGATAAATGCTCCATTGATATTGCAGTCGACACCGGACCAGCGCTCATGGAAACGGGGAAGGTTTTCCAGACCACCGGAGTAGTTTCCACCGCCATCGGGAGTGGGAACATTCCCGGTGATCATTGCCATATTGAAAGTGGTCTCCGTCGCATTGTCGATGTCTGAGGCGGAGTCGCCTGGATCTCTGTCGTCATCCCAGGTGTTTGAAAGGAGATTGACGGCATCGCTGATGACTGCCACCGTCTTCTGATTCGAAGTTCCGAAATCAGTGGTATTGAAATCTCCCTGAACGTAGATCGGATTTTCGCTGACAAAAAGCATGTCCGCAGGAATGGTGTGTCCATTGACCAGTCTAATCCCCTCAAACCAGTTTGAAGCACTGCCGGGGTCCCAGTTGGCAGGCTCCGGTGTGGGAGAGCGGTATGCGTAGATCTGGTGGATGTCGTTGGAGGGATCCGAATCCTGATTGGCACTATCAATGTAGTTGGTCAGCAGAGAATCGGACAAATCGATCTCGGTCAGCGGCACGTAGGTTTCTTCCCGTGCATCGTACATATCATTGGAGGATTCGCTGACCGCTGTTGAAACCTGGGCTGTGATGTCGACTTCAACCCCGTTTTGAACGTGATAAACGCGATCATTGTGGAAGAGGAGGTCCGCAGTGTTTCGATAGTGACCGTTATTGGCAATCGATCCTATTTCAGGAGCGTTTTGGGTCAGCACACCATGACTGCCGGTTTGCACTGTCCCATCCCAGCGATTGGTGGCGTAATCAGCCCACGCTTCAGGGTCATTCCAGTATTCGTAATCGCGGTCATTTCTGAGGCTCTTGTAGTCACCATTAGAATTCCTGATGCGAACAGTTCCACCGGTGGTGCTACCGTTATTCTTTCGCTCTCGGAACATCTCACCAGTGCAACGGAAGTAATCAGAATCGATGCTGAGTGTTTTGTTGCTCCCTACACCTACATAGATATCCCCGTTGGCGTGAACCTTGCCCGAAAAGGTCATCGAAGGTCCAGGGAGCAATTCCAGATCGTCGTCAAAAAAGATGGCGAAGTCGAAGAGAGGATTCCTTTGTACTTCTATGGTTCTTCTCAGCCGACTGGCGGCCTCGCCGATCAGCACACCAGAATCACTTTCAGCGCCGGGGTAGATTTGCACGACCCGGGTGTATAGCTCCTGTTTGTCCGAGGAACTTCCTGCGGTGGAGTCATAATTCACTTCGATGGGTCGCCAGCCATTCTCGTCCACTTCCCCAGAGTACACCGTGGGAGTCAGATCTTCGCCATTCCATGTGTAGTTCTCGCCACCGATAGTGACGGTTCCACTGGCAGTGAGAGAATCGGCAAAAGGGTCATCGAAGTTTGCGGTGCGTTGGAGAATTTGTTTCTGTGCCGCATCGAGAATTGCTTCCGCAAGGGCACGTGCCTGCAATCGATCCAACTGAAACCGCGAATCCTTGTTGCGAGTCAGAGTGGTGGTCACCGTGACAGCACTGACCATTCCCAGGACCAGAGCCATGAAGACGGTGACGAACATGGCCAGACCGGACTCTTCGCGAGTCGAGTCAAATGAGCCAGACTGATCTGCAGTTTTGGGGGTATTCGTCAAAGTTGCTCCTTCATGCCGGAAGCTTTGGAAGAGAGTGATCAAAGGCTCTCTAGGTAGTTTCTTTGCTGGATTCTGCTGCGAATTGAGTAGGGAAGGTCTTCCACATCCCTTTGAAGATGCAGCTCGACTTCAATGGAGTTCCCGCTGACAGAGAATTCCATTCCCTTCAGTCGCTGACCGGAAGAGTCTGTTTCATGTGTGCCGATCTGTTTAGCCAGAACCCACTCAGTCGAGTTCGCTCCGGCGGACAGAGTGCATGTCAAGTCTCCAAAATGGTACAGCTCTGCATTGGGATCGCTGCTGAGCCGATCCCAACTGATGGTGCAATCTGCAACCGGGAGTGCATTGTCAGAGGAATCCACGAAGTAATAAGACGAGGTCAAAGAATCGTAATCCCTTTTCCATGTCGCAGGATCGACCTGCTCCCACGTTTGGGATCCGGTATTGAAAAAGTAGCCGAGAACCTGAATCGTTACGGAAGTTCCCTCGGTATTGAGGATGGGTGTGGACCATCCCTGTCGTAGAATCCGCTCCATTTTGGAAAAAGCCCGATGGCTGTCGAGCTGGATTCCTGCATCTGCGTCGGCCTGATTCCCGTATTCGGAAAATTCAGTCGCGGCGCCGAGGCTCAGAATCAACACGATGATGAACACTGCGGAGGCGATCAGAATTTCGAGGAGTGTGGCTCCCGATTCAGGGTTTTGGTCATGGGGTTTCAAAGTGATCTCCATCATCGGGTCCTGACGACCCAGAATTCACGGGTGACAGGTCCTGAATCTCGCCCGGTCCAGCTGACCGTGACGAGAACCTCGACCGGGTCCGCCTCAAGGTCTGTTGTAGTGACTTGAACTGTCGGAATAGTCGGATCACTCATCTCCAGAACAGTAGGAGTTTCTCCGTAGATCTGTGTACCTTTTTGAGGCCAGTTGGCTGAAAGCAGATAACCATCTTCGGGGTTGGTCAGTTCTTCCAGAGACTGGGAGTAGAGCTCTTCCAGAACCGCACGGCTCATCGCCGTCGCCTGGGTGAACTCTCTGGATTCATTCTGGGCCTGTACCACGGGAATCATCACCATTGCGGAAGCGAGACCGACCACAGCCAGAATGGCGATGGAGATCATCACTTCGAGCAGGGTGAATCCCGCTGAAGGATCAGGTTTGGAGTGTTCCAGTGTTGCCATTCATTTCTCCCATCGAAATCACGACAGACCTCTGGCCATGAGGCTCCAGAGAAGACTACGACAGGGTCTGAAATCCCGGCAAATCACCGGAGGGAGAGGGAAGGGCTGCCTGGGGACTTATTCCCGGCAAATGGCCGTTAGAGCCCGATTTCGACGAGGCAGCGGAAAGTGAACAGATTCTGGGCTGAAGACCCACCCGGTGACAACAGAATGGGGACGTCACTGCGGGTCCAGGCGCTTTCAAGGGTCCAGCGAAGGCCGGGCCGCATCTTGCGGGTCACTGCCAGACGTACCGCTTCCAGATCGTTGGAACCCATTCCAGTAGAAAGCCAGCCGAGATCAGAAAGGCCCGACTTTACCGTCAATTGTTCGTAACGGAGAAGGAGGTCATAACCGTTGCGGGTTTCAGTGAGTTCCCCGGATGAAGAAGAGGGGATCTCTTCCTTGAAGATTTTGCCCGGGAGATCGTGTGGAAGTGCGATGGGAAGCGGGTTGCTGGAACCCAATTTGGCCCGCAATCCGATTTGGAATGCGGTGACTTCTCCCGGCAAGTCGAAGTCGGCGGGGCCAACCCCGAAAAATCCGCATCTCAACCATTCATTCTCAAACTGAAGATTCGAAGTGAGCGGCAGTCGCCAGCCTGTTCTGACCCAGCGGATATTATCATGATGAAGCGGAATGGTTTGCAGCAGATCCTGTTCTCCGGCTGATCGAATACGGAAGATGCCATCCGCCTCCCAGTCCCAACGGGAAGTGAGAAACAGGGAGGTGTCTTTCCATGATTCCTGTGTCCCATCGGGTCCTCCAAAGAGGAATCGTGAAAGAGGTCGAATGCTGACACGGGTCAACAGTCCATAACCGCCAAACTTTTCTCCATCCACATCGACGGGTTCATCGAGCATCAACTGGAGATCGCCTGTGAGAGCTCCCTTGATCCAGCGGCCACCGGTGCGTATTCCCCAAGCGGATCCTCCGCCCGCCCAATCGACAAGCCCCGGAGAGATGGAGATTCTTCTCTCCTGACCCGGGAAGCTCTCGAGTCCCAAAGTTCCGGGGATGCGTCCAGTGGTCAGGTGGAACCCATACTTGAGTGGAGTGTCGAACCAAAGTTCCGAGATAACTCCATGCGCATGATCCCCTGCAAGGTTCAGTCGAGCCAAAAATGAGTCCCGTCCAAGAATGTTGCCTTCAAGGCGGATTTCACTGTCTCGGGTCGTGAAGATGGGGTTGTCCAAATCTTCGGGTGTATGCAGCAGCTCGAGTCGCAGGGTCGGGATGATTGAGAGTTCGGGAACCCCTCCCGGACCACGAATCTGCAGCCTTCCGTTGGGGGAAAACTCGATGGATCCCCGGGGGTCAGTTCCAGGGGGGTCATCGGTCAGGAATGTGGCCGAATCGTTTTCAGAATTTTCAAAGGGATCGCCAAATGGGTCATCCAGTGTCGGTGTGGGAGAAGACTCTTCTGCGAAGGGATCGGCGAACGGATCTTCCGCTTCCTGTGCGAACAGGCCAGTGGTGGGAATCAGTGCACTCAACAGGAGCCAACCGCCCACAAAGAAGGAGCGGATCGATGGCAATGGATGCTGAGTGGACAGTCTGCGAATCGGAAGCACTGAATTTCCCCTTTGCCCCATTAAACCGCACCCTGCGAAGCGGTCAACGAAGAGAAATCCCTTCAGGGACAAACAGGTGGGGTGATGCAGTCCAGGTTACCGGGGACTGCCTGGTTTCCACAGAGGGGATGGGGAGCAGGAATCGGAGCCGAATTGCTGAATAGCCATGAGAGCATGTAAACCGCATCGCTGATATCGAGACTGTCATCATCGTTGACGTCCTGAGCCAGACCACAGTCTGGGACTCCCTGATCACCCTGAAAGAGTACCGAGAGGATCACGATCACGTCGGCGAGGTCAGTGGAATTGTCCTGATTGGTATCCCCGCGAATAAATGCGGGCTGCTGCCACTGTTCAAGAATCCAATCTCGGGCCAAGAAAAAGGAAGAAGGCGGAAGACCATGGCCGGCTCCTGGGACCGTCTCCAAAGTGGCGACCAGACCCAGAGAAGTGAGGGTGTCCTGCAGACGGACCGCTTGGGGATAGGCGATGACGGTATCCATCGTTCCGTGTGCAATCATCAGCGGGACTGCGTGGACCGGTTGAACCGCAAAGATGGGACTGGCGTCATGAGCGAGTTCGACCAATTCCTGCCATGGGGCCTGATTGGAATTCTCATTGTCGAGGATTTCACCCATGGAGATGCCGGTTTTCTGCCAGCGGAGCAGCAGGGATTCGGGGGAGCCGGGTTCCTCGTGATTGAGAGTGGAGCCGGGAGGGGTGGTTACGTCCAGATCGAGTCGAAGCAGGTCTGAAGGACCGTAAAAGTTGACTCCCAATTGAACCGCGGAAGAAATCTGGGGCCAATCGCCCACGGATCCTTCTGACCCGGACGCATCGTTGGTCAGTGCCAGAATCGCGGACAAATGTCCGCCGGCAGAAAGGCCCCATGCGACAAAGGCATCCGGGCGAATGTTGAGATCGTTGGCGTGGGCTCGAAGCCAGCGTACGGCGGCTTTGGCATCATCCCGTTGTGCGGGCCATGTGACAGGTTCATTACCAAACTCACCCGCTTGGGAGGTCAATCGATAGTCGATGGTGGCAATGGAAAAGCCTTCGTTGCGAAAGCCGAGGATCGGCCCCGGTACCGCTTGTCTCACCCCCGATTGCCAGGCTCCACCGTGAATGAAAATGATCAGTGGATGGGGACCCGAGCTGCCATCTGTCGCCGGCAGAAAATCGAGCCACAGGGGAGTTCCTCCCACTGTGGCATAAACAAACTCCTGAACTCCCGGTGGAGTCTGCGAGTGTAACGGACCACTAAAACCGACTGCGCTGGTGACGGTTAGCAACAGAAGCATGCAGCGGATGAACCCCTTGACGCCGATTTCAGGTCGTGGCATCCGGTTTACGGTTTCTCGAGTTGAACGTCATCGATCATGATGAGGTGGTCGGGGCCGCCGGTGTAGATCAGGCGCAAGGCCTCAACCATGTCCCAGTCCACCTCACCCTTACGGGTAAACTTTTTCAGATCGAGGCGATACTCTCTCCAGCCACCCTTGGGGTTGACGGAGGTATTGAATCCATCCCGCTGCCATGCACGAGCGCCACCTCTGCGCATTCCACCTCTGGGAGCCCGGACTTGTGCACCGTCAACGTCAAAGAGCACAAGAATATTGGGTTTGGCGGATGGATTTTCACAACGGAGTGAAATGGTGAGGTAGCGGTAATCGGTCATGCTCTCACCTTCCTCCATCATTTTGTTGAATGCCTTGTTGCCGATGGTGACCCAGGAGAGGCGTTCGGTGGTCTGCCAGTGAAGTGCAAACTTGCCACTGCGAACATCGCCATCTTCGGGTGTGCCGCCGACGACCTTGCTGTTACCACCCATTCCCTGGTTTTGCCCCCGGCCCCGCCCTCCTCGACCTTGGTCCTCTTCTTCTTCCGAGTCCTCTTCGTTTGAGGCTTGCTCATTTTCAAAGTCCTCGATCAGAAGATAGATTTCATCGATGAGGGCTTTTCGCAGTTCGGCGACTTCTTCTCCGAGGCGTGTTCCCTCGAAGGCCTCTTCTTTGGGGTCTTCCTTGATGATGACGTTCAGGGCTTTACGAAATTGATTCTTCTTGTGGTAACGGTTGGCTTTGTCGAGAACAGTACCGGCTTCCGCTTCCCGGAAATAGCGGTCGATGATCTCTGCGATGGATTCTTCCGGCTTTCGAACTTTGGATTTCACTCTCTTGATAATCGCGAGAGCTTTGGAGAATTCTCTGGCTTCCAAATGCTCACGGTACCGGTCGAGATCCTGATTCAACTTTTCGTCATTGAGGTCGAGAGGAGGCAGGGGAGGAGTTTCATACTCCCTCTCTGCAACTTCCTCTTCTGCGGCCTCCCCGGAGTCTTGAGCCAGGAGAAGAGGCTGCCAAAAGGAGAGGCACATCGCAGCGAAGAGAGTGATCAGGAAAATTCTGGCTTGCAAACACATGTCGGGGGTTCCTCCCATGAAGAACGGTCTAAAGAACTCCTGAATCCTACCGGCGACTGTCCGGCAGGAGCCAGTCCGATCCACTGAAGGTCCGGAAAAACCGGAGAGAATGGATCAGAAGATCCCTTTTTAGCAGGCTTAGTGTCTCTAAGTTTATTAAAAACAACGGTTTATGTGGTTTTCGCCGCTTTGCTGGCGGTTACTGGTCTGGAACCCCGTAAAGGCGATGGGGTTCTGTGAATTCCGTCGGATAGTTCACCCTGCGAGGCAGGTGTGCTCGATAGGGCATCGGTCCTGATTTAGACTGCACGGCCTGAGAACGAACCCCGGAACCGGTCATCGCAACCGGTACGAGAAAGAGGTAACACCATGGTGCGCGAAGTCGTGATCATCGGATCTGGTCCCGCTGGATACACTGCAGCAGTTTACACCGGAAGAGCCCAGCTGAACCCGATGGTATTCGCCGGAGCCAACAGCGGCGGCCAGTTGATGCTGACGACCGATGTCGAAAACTACCCGGGCTTCCCTGAAGGGATCATGGGACCGGAGTTGATGGAAAATTTCCGCAAGCAGGCGGAGCGCTTTGGTGCAGAAGTTCACTACGAGAATGTTGTTGAGATCGATTTTTCCAGCCGTCCGTACAAGATCAAATCTGCGACACAGGAAGTCGAAGCCAAAACGGTGATCATCTCGACTGGGGCCAGTGCGAAGATGCTGGGCCTCGAATCTGAGAGTCGCCTGATGGGCCATGGTGTGAGTACCTGTGCTACCTGTGATGGATTCTTCTTCAAGGGGAAAGACATCGCTGTCGTTGGCGGGGGGGACTCAGCCATGGAGGAAGCGGTATTCCTGACCAAGTTTGCGGACAAGGTGACCGTCATTCACCGCAGAGGAGAACTGCGGGCTTCCAAAATCATGCAACAAAAAGCATTCGACAATCCCAAAGTGGAATTCATGTGGCACTCCGCCATCACCGAAGTTCTTGAAGAGGACGGCAAGGTGAGTGGTGTGGAGGTTGAAAACCTCGAGTCAGGGGACAAATCTACTCTGCCATTGAGCGGAGTATTCGTGGCGATTGGCCATACTCCGAATACTTCCCTCTTTGAAGGGCAGTTGGATCTCCACGACAACGGATACATCAAGACTTCCGAGGTGACCCGCACGAGCGTGGACGGGGTTTTCGCCTGTGGTGACGTTCAGGACTTTACCTACCGCCAGGCCATCACTGCTGCAGGTAGTGGTTGTGCTGCAGCGATCGATGCTGAGCGCTGGTTGGAGCACCACGATTCATAAGCCGGGAAGCTGAGCCAAGTGGTTAACCGGCATTCAGGTCGTGAGTTGAGACATACCGAAGTGAAAAGGTAACAACATGAGAATCTTTGACCCACACAGTCACATGATTTCACGGATCACAGATGACTACGAAAAAATGGCGGTCGCGGGGATCGTTGCGATTACGGAGCCTTCATTCTGGTTGGGTGAACCCCGAAAGTTTGCAGGAACCTTTTACGATTACTTCGATCACATCACCAACTTTGAGCGTCAAAGAGCCGCTGAGTATGGCATTCAGCACTTTTGCACGATTGGCGTGAATCCCCGTGAGGCGAATAACACAGAGTTGGCCAATGAAGTTCTCGAACGGATGCCAGATTGGTTTCAGCACCCCTCTGTGGTTGCTGTCGGTGAACTTGGTTTTGACCTGATCACTGATGAAGAAGAGACCATCCTTCGGAAGCAGTTGGAGATGGCTTTTGACGCCAACCTTCCGGTCATGATCCACACGCCGCACCGTAATAAACTCGAGGGAACGAAGAGGACCATAAAGGTGATCCAGGAAATGAAATTGGATCCCGCAAAAATTCTCATGGACCACAACACCGAAGAAACGATCCAAGTCAGCAAAGACAATGGATTCTGGTGCGGGCATACGGTTTACCCCGTGACAAAGCTCAGCCCCGAGAGGGCCACTGCCATCTTCGAAGAGCAGGGCGCAGAAAAAATGTTGGTCAACTCTTCCTGTGACTGGGGGCCCTCAGATCCACTCAGTGTGCCCAAGACGATCTGGGCGATGAGGCGCCAGGGATTCAAGGAAGAAACGATTCGAAACATCGTCTGGGATAATCCGATCGAATTTTACTCACTTTCAGGCAAGGTCGATTTGAAGCCGGGTTGGGATTGAAAATGAACCGTGACTTTGATGTAGAGAAGATCCGTGAAGGGGTCAAGTTGATCCTCGAGGGAGTAGGTGAGGACCCGAAACGGGAGGGTTTGCTCAATACACCTGACAGGGTTTCGCGGATGTACGCTGAAATCTTTCAGGGTCTCCGAGAAGACAGCAGTCAGGTTCTGAATACCGTATTCAGTGAGGATTACGATGAGATTGTTCTCCTCAAAGACATTCCCTTTGTCTCCGTGTGCGAGCATCACCTGATGCCGTTTACGGGAAAGGCACATGTGGCCTATCTTCCCGGTAGCAAGATCGTCGGACTTTCGAAATTGGCAAGAGCTGTGGACCACTTTGCAAAAAGACCGCAGGTGCAGGAGCGATTGACCAAGCAAATCGCCGATCTGATCTCCAGTGAGTTGGAGCCCAAAGGTGTCACCGTTGTGATTGAAGCGACCCACACTTGCATGACGATGCGTGGAGTCAAAAAACCCGGAGGGGTGATGACCACCTCTGCCATGAGGGGGCTCATGCGAGAAAATCAGGCGACTCGCAATGAGGTGCTGAATCTGATCTACGGAAAGTAGGGGGAAGCGATGTCGACTCGCCCTGACGGATTGTTTGAAGTCGAATGTCCTCACTGTGATTGCAAATTGACCATCGACCCCAGGGCCAGACGTATCTTCCATGTGGTCACCCAGGGTGAGGATGGCCAGCCCAAATCATTTGAGTCCGCAGTGGAAGATGCCATTTCCTCCCCTTCAAGAGCCCAAGAGAAGTTTGAGAAGGAATTGGCCAAAGAAGACGGGCGTGGTGAAAAACTGGATCAGCTATTTGAAGAAGGCCTGAAAAAAGCGGAAGACGACCCTGATAAAAAACCCCCGTCCCTCTTTGATTTCGACTGAGATCGGTTCCGGTCATGAAGTGGATTATCGACGGAAACAATCTGATCCATGCCGATCCGGAGTTGCGTCAAAGGATGGGGGAAAGCGGCTATTCCGCAGCGGTTCAATTGCTCTGTCATGAACTGAATCGGGCTGCCTCGAGGGGAGACCACTTTGTTCTTTGTCTCGACTCAGGGGCGGGAACCATTCCTCCGGGGGCTTCTGGACCCCAGCTTGAAGTTCATGTTGCCGAGCATGGCAGTACCGCCGACGACCTGATCCTCCTGTTGATCCAGCGTGAAGAGAGTCAAAAGCGTATTGAAATCGTGACCAATGATTTCAAGGATATCGGCAAACGGATGCCGGGCGGTCATGTCCAGCACTGCTCCTGTTCCAGTTTTCGACAGAGAGCACTCTCCACAAAAAGTACTAAAAAGTCTGCGAATCCCGGTGGGCAATCCGGTGGAAAGCCTGCACCGCCCAGAAGCAAGAAGCAGATCGATTACTGGCTTGATCAATTTTCCGATGAAGAGGGATCGTGAAGGAGTTTGAGGAAGTCGAACTCAAGTATCTTCTGGGCAGCGACGCAGATCTCGAAATGCTGGCCCAGTCACTTTCAGGCTTTCAGGCTGATTTGAAGCAACAGAACATTTATCTCGACGTCAGTGGGAAGTTGCGAACCCGAGGCTGTCTCTGCCGAATCCGAATAGAGAATGGTAAAGGAGAAGTCACTCTCAAGGTGGCTGGCGGGATCAAGGATGGAGTTTCTTCTGCTACTGAGTTTTCAGAGCCATTGACTTCGGTAGCACTCAAGCAAGTTGAGTTGAACGATTTCATGGGTGCTCTTCGCGGAATGAAGTGTCTCGAAAAGCTGGAATCCCTCTGTGGGGAAGAATTGGCATATCTCAAAGAGTGGGGCCGTATCCGAAACCGGCGTCGATGTTTCCGATTGGATCAGGGTTGGGTTGTGGAGTTGGATCGCGCACTCTTCCCAGATGGAACGATTCGACGTGAGTTGGAAGTGGAGACGGATGATCCACGGGGGACCAGAGAAGTGATCGACGGAATTCTCGGGAACTTACAGATCTCCTGGCAAGAAGCCCATGAATCCAAATCATGCCAGCTTTTCAGAATCCTGGATGAATCTGGGGCGGAGTCCTGAAAGCCCGAAGAGATGTCGCATTCCACTCGTCAGTCGGAGGAAGATTCATCGGCAATCCAGGGGACGTCAGGAATTCCCTCTGCCTGATTGGCGGCTCTGGCGTGCAAAAAGAGCAGATCTGAAAGCCGATTCAGGAAGACGACCGCGGAGTGACCTTCTGCCGCCTCATTCAAAAACTGGACCGTTTTTCGTTCGGCACGCCTGCAAACGGTTCGTGCCCTGTGAAGCAAGGCCGCATTCAGGGATCCGCCGGGAATGATGAAATTTTTGAGGGCGGGCAATGCCGATTCCCATTCGTGGATCCAGTCGGTGAGCTGGTTCGAATACTGATCGCCGATCCTTGTTGAGGGACCGTCTTCTTTTCCACAGCCAGGTTGGGCCAGGTCTGATCCCAAATCAAAGAGAAGGGACTGGATTTTTTCCAACTGGGTACGGATGGATTCGGGAAGATTGTGCCCCCCTGACGCGTGGGGAGGATTTCCGGCAGCGATGATCACACCAATCTCGGAATTCAATTCATCGACACTGCCATAGGCTTCGATACGGGAATGGTTTTTGGGGAGGCGACCTGAGCCGAATACACCAGTATCTCCTTTATCGCCACCACCGGTTGCAATGGATCCCATCGACTTCTCCTTCAATCTCATTAAATGACAAGGGAAGCCGCACCCCATTGGGTGTTTGCGGATTCCACTTCGCCATGTTCCAGAAGATGACCTTTGAGGCCGTGCCGTTCTTTTGCTTGGCCCAACGCTACCAGCATTGGAGCCATGTTACGCAGCTTTCCCTGAAGGGAAGATTCGAAAAACAGGTGAGGATCGGGATCGAGAATATGGCGCAGGATGGTGGCGTCGGCCGTCACTTCAGATTCCGGGGCAGAAGTGTTCCTCTGTGGAAGAGAGAGTCCTGCCACGACACACGCTCCCTGTTCTTCAGTCAGGGCCTTGCCGAGTCGAGTTCCGAGATCGATCAGGGATTGAGGCTTATCGACTTTCTCGGGAAGGATCCACGGGACAAATCGACAACCGGGTGCCAAAACCTGACACAGGAGCGGGGTCAATCGCTGTAATGAAGATCCGGAGATGTCCATTTCCGAAACGATATCCAAATCCGATTCCATGCGATTCGCCAATCTTGCGGAGAGGCGTTCGTCGATGGAGCAGGATCCCAGTGCGGTCTCGACCTGTCCCATCGATTGCATGACCGGTTTTGTAACGGGACCGGAAGAGATCACAACCAACGTCCGGGGTCTCGATCTGAGAACCAGAGTATGTAGCGCCCTTGCACCAAAGCGTGCACCGGCGGGGCATTCTGAATCGGGAACGACGATGGTGTTGATCCCCTGGGGGATTTCCTCGGGAATACTCCACCCTGTGACCAATCCTTCGATGACCTCTGTGGTCTCGTCGCGGCTCAGCTGGGGATTGAGGGCGTAGTCGTTCAAATCAATCTCTTCCCGAACCCTGGGGAACCGGTCGATCCTTGAGGCGACGATAACCGGCGTTTCGCAGGCCAGGCTTGAATCCCGCTTTTTCGATGGTCGTGCGTAACAGATCCTCCGTCGCCTGGTGATTGGCGCCGGCAACTGAAATAACATTTTCCTCGATCATCACTGAACCCAGATCGTTGGCTCCTCTTTGCAGACCGAGTCTTCCTTCTTCAAGTCCTACGGTCAGCCATGAAACCTGAAGGTTTTTGATGTTGTCGAGGAAGATCCGCGAAACAGCCAGCCAACGGGCGTATTCGTCAGCAGGAACCCTTTCGGTGATCTTTTTTCCGAGAGGGGTGTTATCCGGTTGGAATGTCCAGGGGATGAAAGAGATGAATCCTCCAGTCTGATCCTGAACGTTTCGAACTCTCTGGAGATGCTCTGCCCGCATCCAGTCCGTCTCACCGAGACCGATCATCATCGTCGCGGTTGTTGGCAGTCCGGCTTCATGGGCTTGAGCAGAAATGTCGAGCCAATCATCTGCTCCACAGGAAGATCGGCGTCGCTTGCGGATGGCATCGACAAGGATTTCACCACCCCCGCCCGGGATCGAATCGAGTCCAGCAGATTTGAGTTCCCGGAGAATTTCATCTGCGGGCAATCCGGTAACAGACGTGAGTGCATGAATTTCGGTGGGGGAAAAACAGTGCAGGTAAAAATCAGGATGACGCTCCTTGATACTGCGGAGCATGTCCGTGTACCAGCTGAGAGGAAGATCCGGATGCAGCCCCCCCTGCATCAGGGTTCCACTGCCACCCAGTGAAATCGTCTCATCGACCTTCTCATGAATCTCGTCGAGGCTGAGGAGGTATCCCTCTGGGTCCCCGGGTTTGCGATAAAACGCACAGAACGCACAGACGGATGTACAGATGTTGCTGTAGTTAATGTTACGGTCGACCACATAGGTGACGATGTCGTCGGGGTGGAACTTGGACCGGATGGCATTGGCGCATGCGAACAAGTCCTCAGCATCCGCGTGGAGAGCCAGAGCGAGAGCGTCCTCAACAGAGATTCTCTCGCCAGTCTGGGCCCGGCGAAGGATTTCACTGCAGGAATCGGCATCGCTGCAGGAGGGCTCGAAGCCCTGATTCCAGCGTTGTTCAGCCTCTGGGTTGCTCACTTCAGACCTCCGAATCGTTCAGGTTTCACCTTCGATCGTAAGCCTCGGTTCCGGATGAGGCTACCCATCCGGACCTTTAAGGGAGATTACATGCGCGGGGGATTGATACCCGTTTGTCCCTGATACTTACCACCCCGATCGCCATAAGAGGTTTCGCACTCTTCATCGCTCTCAAAGAAGAGAACCTGGGCCAATCCCTCATTGGCATACACCAATGCGGGGAGTGGGGTGGTGTTGGAAATCTCCAGAGTGACGTGCCCCTCCCATTCCGGTTCGAAGGGCGTCACGTTGACGATGATTCCGCAGCGTGCATAGGTCGATTTACCCAGGCAGACGGTGAGGACCGATCGGGGGATCTTGAAGTATTCGATACTGCGGGCGAGGGCAAAAGAGTTGGGAGGGATGATGCAACAATCGGTTTTGATGTCGACAAAGGATCGATCGTCGAAATTTTTTGGATCGACCATTGAGCCATGAACATTGGTGAAGACCTTGAACTCGTCGGCCACCCGGAGGTCATAGCCGTAGCTCGAGACACCGTATGAGATGGCTCGCTGGACTTCTCCGCTTTCATTGACGCTTTCGCGAACCTGTTGGGGAGCGAAAGGGGAAATCATTTCATGCTCGGTCGCCATTTGGCGAATCCAGCGATCGGACTTGATACTCATCTTTTCTCCTCACCTTTCCACAGCGATCTGACGCTGTTGAAGATAACCGTGCGGGAGCCCTTGCCCCATCCAAAACTGTGAATAACAAGAAGCGAGGGCGGTGTGAGTCACCGCCCTCGCCTCCCGGTCAATCTCTCGTCAAACCACGGTGACCGTGATCAGGAACAACCGGTGGTCGCTCCACAGGAGTCACAGCGCAGGCAGGTGCCATTACGCACCATTGTCAACGATCCGCATTCGGGGCATGGATCACCGGTGTAACCCTTGGCCCTGGAAATGGATTCTGCTGAAAGTGACTCTTCTTCCGTTGCAGTCGATGTGGCGGCCTTTTTCATGCTGCCGTCATTTTCTGCCAACCTTGAGGCGGAAGCTGCAGAAGGGACCCCCACAAAACTGCCACCGGGCTGCTCGACTTCGTCTGTGAACTCAGGGGTCGTCGGGCTGCTACCCAGACTGCTCGAGCGAAGGTCATCCTCCTGGACTTGAGCCAGGTCATGACGCCCGAGGTAATTAATGGCGAGATCACGGAAGATGTAATCGAGAACGCTGGTCGCCATCTTGATGCTGCGGTTTCCGGAGACGATGCCATTCGGCTCGAAGCGGGTGAAGGTGAAGGCCTCCACAAACTCCTCGAGGGGCACACCGTGCTGGAGACCGAGGGAGACACAGATGGCAAAGTTGTTCATCAGGCTGCGGAATGCGGCCCCTTCCTTGTGCATGTCGAGGAAGATCTCACCCAGTGTCCCGTCTTCGTATTCACCGGTGCGGATGTAGACCTTGTGTCCACCGACGATGGCTTTTTGCGTGTAGCCACTGCGACGGTGGGGCAGTCGACGGCGACGGGCGAGGTAGCGGTATACGACCTTCTCCAGATTCTCTGGCATGTTGTTGGTCGCCTCTGGCAGTTCGACCTCGTCGAAGTCTTCACCCCAAGAGGAGAGCGGCTGGGAAAGTTTGCTGCCGTCGCGATAGAGGGCAACTGCTTTCAGCATCGATTTCCAACCGAGGTTGTAGGACTCGCGGACGTCGTCGATGGAAGCCTCGTTGGGCATGTTGATCGTCTTTGAAATGGCACCGGAGATGAACGGCTGTGCTGCAGCCATCATCAACACGTGGGCGTCGGAGCGAATGAATCGCTGACCCTTGCGGCCACAGCGGTTGGCACAATCGAAGACTGCCAGATGCTCGTCGCTCAGGTTGGGTGCACCCTCGATGGTCATGGTTCCGCAAACGTATTCGTTGGCGGCGAGGATCTGCTCCTTGGTGAAACCGAGTGAGGCGAGGGGATTGATCTTCCACATCTCCAGGCGTTCACCGGTCAGTCCAAGGCTCACCTCGGCGAACTTCTCACCGAGAAGGTAGTCATTGAAGGCGTACTGCAGATCAAAAGCACCCTCGAGTGCGGATTCCACCTTGGCGATGGAGGCTTCGTCGAAGCCCATGGTTCTCAGGGCCTCGTGATGGATGTGAGGGGCTCCACGCAGGGTGCCATGTCCGACAGCATATTTGCTGATCGCAGTGATTTGCTCTTCATTGTAGCCGAGTCGCTCGAGCGCGGGCGGAAGGCTCTGGTTGATGATCTTGAAATAACCACCTCCGGCAAGTTTCTTGAACTTGACGAGAGCGAAATCGGGTTCGATGCCGGTGGTATCACAATCCATCACCAGACCGATGGTCCCGGTGGGAGCAATCACGGTCGACTGGGCATTGCGGTAACCGTGTTTTTCACCCATTGAGACTGCTTCATCCCAACAATCCTTTGCTGCCTGAACCAACTCTGGAGCACAGGAGTTCTCCTTGATCGGGGTCGGCAGAATCGACAGACCGTCGTATTCGTCGGGGGTCACATCGTGAGCGGCTCCGCGGTGATTTCTCATCACGCGCAGCATGCTGTCACGGTTGCGGTCGTAGGCGGGGAAGGGACCCAGCTCACTGGCCATTTCGGCACTCGTGGAGTAGGACTGGCCCGTCAGGATGGCGGTGACGGCACCACAGAAGGCGCGTCCCTCTTCACTGTCGTAGGGAAGACCGAGGCGCATGAGGACTGTTCCGAGGTTGGCGTAGCCCAGTCCCAGAGTGCGGTACTCATAGGAGAGGCGCGCGATATCAGCACTCGGGTAGGAGGCCATCAGCACGCTGATCTCGAGCACCATCGTCCAGATACGGGTTGCATGGCGGAATGCCTCAATATTGAAACTTCCGTCAGCCTCCATGAACTTGACGAGGTTCAGGGAAGCCAGGTTGCATGCCGTGTCATCCAGGAACATGTACTCGGAGCAGGGGTTGGAAGCGTTGATACGTCCATCGCGGGGGCAGGTGTGCCATTCGTTGATGGTGGTATCGAACTGAACTCCCGGATCAGCACAGGACCATGCCGCGCGGCTGACTTCTTCCCACAGCTCGCGGGCGGGGACACTCTTGATGATTTCCCCGTCGGTGCGGCTGATCAGATCCCACTGACCGTCATTTTCGAGAGCCTCGAAAAATGCATTGGGTACGCGGACGCTGTTGTTGGCATTTTGTCCGCTAACGGTCGCGTAGGCTTCACTTTCCCAGCCGGTGTCGAACTCATCGAACTCGATACCGGTGACGCCCTGATCTGCCAGTTGGAGAACTCGCATGATTGCCGGTTCAGGAACCGCCACTTCTCTTGCCTTCTGAATCGCTCCGGCGAGAACAGTGTTGGTCTTGAAGTCGATATTGGCGGTTTCTTCACCGTTGGGGCGACACGATTTCAGAACAGCAGTCAGGTGCTTGGCACACATCCGGGATCCGGAAACGAGTGCGGCAACCTTTTGTTCTTCACGGGTCTTCCAGGTGATGAAACTTTCGATGTCGGGGTGATCGAGATCGAGGCAGACCATCTTCGCTGCCCGACGGGTGGTTCCACCACTCTTGATCGCTCCGGCAGCGGCATCGCCGATCTTGAGGAAAGACATCAGGCCGGAGGACTTACCGCCTCCAGAAAGACGTTCTCCTTCTCCGCGAAGTGCCGAGAAGTTGGAACCGGTTCCCGATCCGAACTTGAAGAGGCGTGCTTCACGGGTCCACAGGTCCATGATTCCGCCTTCGCTGACGAGATCATCCTGGACGCTTTGGATAAAGCAGGCGTGGGGCTGCGGACGGGAATAGGCACTGTTGGCCTTTTTCAATTCACCGGAGGCAGGATCGACGTAGTGGTGTCCCTGGGGGGGACCATCGATGCCGTAGGCCCAGTGAAGTCCGGTGTTGAACCACTGCGGTGAGTTGGGCGCACACATCTGGTTGGCCAGCATGTTACACAACTCGTCATGGAAGGCGCGGGCGTCTTCCTTGCTGTCGAAGTAGTTGTTTTCAAATCCCCAATGGGTCCAGCAGCCGGCAAGGCGGCCGAAGGTCTGACGACAATCGGTCTCACCCCCGAGAATCGGATTGCCGTCGGCATCCACTTTCGGTTGGCCACTATCGTCGAGTTGGGGTACTCCGGCTTTGCGGAAGTATTTTTGTGCCAGCACGTCCGTGGCGACCTGGCTCCAATTCTCCGGAACGACGATGTCGTCCTGATGGAAAATCGCCGTGCCATCCGGATTGCGAATCTCGGATGTCCGGGTCGTCATTGGAATGCCCTCGTAGGGGCTCATGCCTTCTTTGGTAAAGCGACGTTGAATCTTCAAACTGTCTTCCTCTTTCTTCTTCCCTTACCCGTTCAGTGCGAGTCCGATCTTCACCGCAGTGACCGGACCGTACCGGGTATTCCCTAAGACTCTGTTCCGTGTCGGCGCGCAACGATTCAAGGCAAGCAGGTTCAACTTGCCACTTTCAACGTTGCGCTTTCCCTCCGAATCACTTCAGTGGCAGAACGCAGGGAAAGGCAGCTTTGATCCTGCCTCTCCGTTTCCGAAACCGAGTCATGACGAAAGATTGCAGATCGTGAAGGTGGTTCCACTTTCTCGATTCGCAATCCCACACTGTACACCAACCCGCCCTCTTGATGGGCAGGATCGGAGAGACTCCCGAGGACCGACTGAAGCCCTGAAGGCTCACTCGGCCGAAAATCTCTCCGGGCTCAGGAGTGATTCTCCGTGGGCCAAGCGGCCCAGAGGAAGAATGGGGGCAGGATTCCTGGCACGTCACTCTCCACGTCACTGTCGGCGGTTGGGCTGGAGTTTCTTTCCGGAAAGGGAAAGGACTCCACAACTCCCGAGGCGAGAGTCTTCGGGTGGCCACCGGAGGGCTCTTGAAGAGCCCGGAACTGTGGGTACCCGAGGACCCCGCACAAGGCAGGAATCGCCGATATGTAACAGCCGGGTGGGTCTCCTGTGGCTCAGAGGATCGACCGTGCGACCTTCATGACCAACTTATCACCCGTTGACATGCTGCAGTCAGAAAGAAGCCTGTTCCCTCTGACAACGGAACACTAAACCCGGGCCAAAAAGGCAGAATCCTGTTCAGAATCCTGTTCTTTGCGACCCACACTCTCAAACCCGGAGGCCTTCCCAGGCTCTCCGTCATTGCGGCACCGGCGGTTCCAGTGTCCTGACCCGTGGGCAGAAGCTCTGGGCTTCGACGCTCGGGTCGGAACAGGGATCCCCCGTTCCGCTCCCTTCATCGGTTTCATTTTCGTCGGGTGGTTTTGGGCAGGCGCAGTTGACACTGCCACCGTGATTCCACTCCAACGGCTCAATGAAGCCGAGTCCCCAGCGATCCGGCTCCGGAGTGGCGGCCAGGGACTCTTTTGGAGTCAGGCTTTCACAGGCGCAGAATCGCGACAACCAACCGGGTTTTCTTTCACGCTCCGGTGAATCTGTGAGGTTCCCGTGGGTTTGCACTGCGGGTGCATGCCGACGATCGTTTCACAGTTTCTGCCGGGAGCGTTTCAGGAGCCCGGTCGATACGAGAGACGTCTGATGAGACCCGGCTCATTTTCTGGCCGTTACCAAAAGGGGGGAATCTCCCCCTTGAAGGAGTCAACTTTTGACGAATCGCACATGGCAAATCACGTCAGGCGGTTGCCCCCAGGCATTGGCATCGAAAAATGAAGTCAAACCCCCGGAATCCGGCTGGATTCACTCAGGATGGCCCCCGTATCGATTTCCCGCCCCAACCGCACTCGGCGGTATTTTTCAGGCGAGGGCCGCACAATATCTAGCCCTGTGGCCATCATCAATATGGTACCCGGAAGAGGATTTGCGCTGACTCCCGGAAGTGAATCCTGTCGCCTCCATTGGGCTATTTGGACCACAAAAAAAATCTGTCGGATCGGCTTCGGGGAGCGGGTGGATGGAGGGGTTGGCCGGGACCATGAAATGAGGACTCCGGGGGCGGCCAAGAAGGGGAAAAA
>JACETR010000014.1 GCA_013911165.1 Planctomycetota bacterium
GGGCAGGGTACCTGGGCTGTAGTCGTCACTGCGGGCGAACTCAAGGCAACCACTCTCGTGGTTCGCACTGACCTGGACATGATCGTTCAGGCGGGTCGCAAGGACGTTCTGATCTACGCTCAGGACATGGTTCAAATGAAACCTGCCCCTCAGACGCGCATTCTGATCGCAACCCCGGGCCCCGATGATCAGCCTGTCATACAAGACGTTGTCACCGGCTCCGACGGAACGGTGAGAATCCAATATGAAGGTTTGAAACAAGACGACAGTGTGCGGGTATTGGCCATCCGCGAAAACGACTCCGCTGTATCCGGTGTAGGCCTTGGCAACACACTGGTGGCCAGAGGGCTTTCCCCTTTGGGCCACATTCTGATGGATAGCGCCACCTATCAGCCGGGTGATTCTGTTCGCTGGAGTGCACTCGTAAGAGACCTGAAAGATCAACAATGGAGTCTTCCTGCAGGTGAATCGGGTCGAGTTCGTATCTTCGATCCGCAAGGGATGGAAATTTTCAGGGAGGAATCGTCTTTTGGCGATCTGGGAACCCTGCACGGATCTGTCGACCTTCCAACCAGTGCCCCGATGGGACTTTGGCGTCTGGAGATCGTTTCACCGAACGGCTTCAGGGCATCGCAAAACTTCAATGTCGAAGTTCCCAAACCGCTTCCGGTCCAATTGGACTTCACAGCTGAGCGAAACGTGTACGTCCGCGGTGAACAGATTGAATTGAAAGTGTCCGCCCAGACCTGGTACGGGAAGCCTCTTGGCGGAACCGCTGTCAGCATCTTGCTTCCCTATCAAAATGAACAGATTGAGGAAAAACTGATCCTTGATGATCAGGGCAGTGCGACCTTCACCTTTGACTCGCGTACCGCTGAATCCTCAACCCTCAATTTTGTTGCGATACTCCAAAGTGAGGGCATCCAGCGCACTCTGCAAATTCCCCTCCGGCAACGGCTGTGGGAAATATCATTGGAGATTCCTCGCCGGGGCGGTCAGTTCATGCTCGGTGAAAGTGTTCCTGTTACGGTTCTTGCCAAAGATCTCGCTGGTGAGCCTGTCAGCAAGACGATGACTCTCGCTCTATCCGAGAGAGTCCGCCGTGCGAACCGCTGGAGTGTCAAACGACTGGAGGAATTCGAGGTCTCCACCGATAAAAATGGCCTCGCACAAATCCGGGTACCCCTTGAAAAAGCAGGCTCCCTGATCCTGAAAGCGGAAGGAACCGATCGCTGGGGACACCCCATCAGTGCACAAAAATCGATTCGTGTTTTCGGTGAAAAAGACGACTCCCAGTTGCTCTGGCTCGTCGATGATGTGGCGCTGGTTATCGGCGAAGAGAAGGAGCTGTCTCTTCAATGTAATGGCACTTCTGGCCCCGCATTGTTGACCATTCTGGGAGATCAGTTGGTCAACCACAGGATCGTCACTTTGCGAAAGGGAAAAAACACCCTTTCTTTCACAGCCGATCCGGCGATTCGATCTGCAGCCACTCTCCGCTTGGCAATGATGAACCAGACGGGACTCCATAAAGCAGAGACCACCTTCAAAATCCGCCGTCAGTTGAAAGTTTCTATCACTCCCCCTGATGGTGCCATCAACCCAGGGGATGAAGTTACTTTGGAAGTGGAAACAAAAGATCTTCTGGACCAACCCGTTTCCGCTGAAATCGCATTGGCTGTTCTGGATGCATCGATCGATGATCTCTACCCCGATTGGTTCAGGAAGCTGACCGTTTCCCAGAGCTCTCATGATCCAGCACGGATTCTGTCAATCGCTTCCTCCTGTGAGTTTCGCTACACCGGTGTCACCAAAGCCATCGAGGAAAGCCTCTTGGCAGAGGAGAGACGTCTCGAGATGAGGGAAATGGAGAAATCCCTGTCCCTCGGCCTGGAGGTTATGGCGAATGCGGATGCAGCCATGCCAGCTCCGGCTGCGGAAATGGCGCGCCAGGTGATGTCACGAGGTCGTGACAGGGGACTTGCCAACAAAAAAGTCATGTACGCTGAAGGAGCGTCCGGCGGTGCCTTTGGATCCCGCTTCGGGAGAGGTTTGAATTCCATCGGTGTTCGAGGTGGAAAAAATGCCGAGGATTTGCTCATGCTCGGTGAGGAAGAAAAACCTGCCACGCGCTATCTCGCGTTTTGGGAAGGTGCTCTGAAGACCGATTCTTCGGGAAAAGGAACAGTGACATTCCGCATCCCCGATCGTAACTCGAAATGGCGTATTCGCGCACGGGGAGTCGCATCAGGAGATCTCTTTGGTGAAAACCAATCGAACTTTGTGACCCGTGAAAAACTGGTGATCGAGTCTTTGATTCCCCAAATCGCACTGGAAGGGGATGAGATCACACCACGGGTCCGTATCTTCAACGATACCGAGTTGCAGACTCAGGCTTCAGTGTCCATCTCATGGCCGTCAGGAGATGGAGAAAGCCGCTCAGAAAAAACCATCGTGCTCCTTCCCGGCCTTCAGGAAGTTCTTCTTGACCGCTGGCCGGCATTGGGAGCGGGTCCCGACCTCCCCTATCTCATCACCGTCAGGATTGATGAACAAAGTTGGACTCAGGCTGGCAAGGTTTCGATTCAAAGATGGGGGCTCGATGCTTTCAGCCGGGACAGTTGGATTCTCTCTGGTGAATCACAACGTGAAAAAGTGGGCATCTCAGAAAGCGCACAACTTCTTGATCGTAAACTGAGGCTCACTCTGGGAGCGGCCATCGACTCCGGACTCGTCAATCGCCTGACAAGCCGTCCTTCGATGAGTCGCTTGATACCCGGACCCTCGCCGGAAATCAGTGACAATTTCACTACGGCGTCACAACTGATTGCTTATCTGCAAGCTCTTGCAATCTCCTCAGAGCAATCCGGTTCCATAAACAAACCCGACGAAGAACAACTTCGCGCATTGACAGAAAAGGCTCTTCAAAGACTGGTCACTGCACAAAACAGTCGTGGTGACTGGAGCTGGTTCCCTGCTGGAAACTCCCGAAGTGATACTTTCTCCGTGGTGGTCACTTCCTGGGTATTTGAATCCCTCTCATTAGCCCGGTCTTCCGGCTTTTCAGTTCCTGACCGAGTCTTCAGTCGGGCTATCCCCCATCTGGAAGAGAAATTCCGCAATACGGATCAAAGCAAACTGAATCAAAAAGCGATTCTTCTGTCGGCACTGGCGAGCAGTAGTTCCGCTGACTTTGGCGCAGCCAATCGACTTCACCGAAACCGTACCAAACTTTCCAATTCCGGACTGGGAGCACTGATTCGCGCACTGGTGCATTTGAAGAAGAATGCCATGGCAACAGAGGTCGTCCAGACCCTGCTGGATCGTCAGAACGATGACGGCTCCTGGAGTGACAGTGACACCAAAAAGGCTGAATTTGCTCTCTATCGTGGTGAAAGATTCCTCACCGCCATGTCGATGCATTCCCTGTTAATGGCCAATGCTCCCAACAGTGCACTGGAATCAACTTCCCGTTGGCTTCGCAATCAACTCACATTCCAACTCAACCGCAGCAGTGCTCTGTCCATCGCTGCACTCCTCAAGTGGCAAAGCGTGGCCCTTCCGAGTCAGAGAGCGTGCGAGGTAATTTTCAGCATCAATGGCACCGACCGTGGAACATTGAAGGTGGGTGATGGGAATAATCATGATTCACTGCTTCTGGAACTGGGTGACGGACCCGGAGAATTCGATCTGGCAACCCGGGTCAGTGGAGACACTGGAGCTTTCTTTACAGCAGAGTTGTCAGGTCACTACGAAGGATATCCTGAACTCAAGGATCGGGATCTCAGCGTCAATGAAACCCAATTCCTGACCGTCCCCCCGCGCATGTCCGGGCGCGAACTTCCCATCGGTTTCAATATTCTCAGAGAGACCAGAGAACGCTGGAAAAATAACGTGCGACACCTTCTTCCAGGTGAATCGTCCCGTTTTGAACTGAAGGTATCCAGCCCCAGAAATCCGAGTGAGTTCGTCGAGATGGAAGTGCAGATTCCCAGTGGCTTGATACTGGATCAGGAATCTCTGAATGGCAATTTCACATACCATGAATATCGCCGCGGAGTTTTGAAAATCTGGGGAACATTGAACAGGCGAATCAACGCAGACTTCTCTGTGGTGGCTGTCAGTCCTGGAGAGTATCGGATGCCTCCGGTGATCATCCGCAGTGTTGCAGAACCACAACGAATGACCGTTGGCAAATCTCAGGTTGTGACTGTATTGAATCCCGGAGAGGCCAACCCCGACGAATACAAGCCAACACCCGATGAACTTTACGCCAGAGGAACGCGACTCTGGGAAGATGGGCGCTGGCGTGAATCCAGGCAAACACTTGAGCCATTATGGACTGAGTACTCCGAAGAGTTGAAAACAGCCCCTGCCCGAGAAATGGCAAGAATCCTCATGCTCTCAGCCATGGAAGCAGGCGACAATTCATCGATGGTCTCCTTCTTTGAAATCCTCAAAGAGAGAAACCCGGATCTCTCTCTCAGTCTCGTAAACTTTATGCGTCTGGGAGAAGCGTACCGGGTATTGGGCGAGTCTTCTCGATCGATGGAGATCTTCAGTGCGGTCAATGAGGCGATCTTCGCCCGTGATCGCAAGGTCAGCGACCTTCTCTCGGCAAGCGACCTGATACCAGCCCTCAACCTGCTTCAAAGACTGACTTTGGAAAATCCGCCGACTCCTGCCGTTCTTGCTGCCGAGCAATACCTTGCCGACGTTGCACTCGGTGCTTCGTCCGCTGATAGCGATTTGTCGATGGAAGAACGGATCAGTTTGGGCCTGAACGGACGCAGGGTTCTCTACCGATTCCTTGCATTACACGGTTCCGACCCGACAGCTCCTGATGCAGGCCTCAACCTTGTCAGTAATCTTTTGGGAAGCAAGAATTGGACTCTTGCACGAAGAGAATCGGAAATGCTCGCAAAGCGCTATCAAAAGCCCAGGTATCTCGATTCCTTCCGCTACACCCAGGCCGTGGCGATGTGGGCTTTGGGTGAAGATGACGATGCCCTTCAGCTATTGGAAGAAATCGCTTCAAGCCGCTATCCGATTCCTTCGGGAGGCGATCGACCCAGCGAAAACCGTGAACTGGCCCTCTTCATCATCGGTCAGATTCACCATGCCGCCAATCAACCCGAAAAGGCTTCTGAATACTATGAACAGGTTCAGGCACAATTTGCAGATGCCCGTGATTCACTGCGGCAGATCAATGCCCGTGAACTTGAACTCGATGAGATTTCCGAGTTCAGACCTGGCGATCCGGTGGCTGTTGAGCTCCGGTATCGCAACATCGACAGTGCAGAAGTGCTCGCTTACAAAGTCAATCTGATGACTCTGGCCCTTCGCGAACAGGATCTCTCCCGAGTCACTGAAGTCAAACTCAGCGGAATCTCACCGACCCTGAGCAAAACCGTCGAATTGGGGGCTCAGGGAACCGCAGGTGGAACCCTTCACACCACTCGTGAGATCGAAATCCCGATCGAGGAAGAAGGCGCCTATCTGGTCATCGTCAGGGGTGGGGATGTTCACACTTCAGGTCTCATCCTGGTCAATCGCATGGAGATGGTGGTTCAGAATCGTTCTGGTTCCCTGCGTGTCCAGATTGTTGACCCCACCACAGGCAACCTGATCCCCGATGTCGATGTCCGGGTTCTCAACCCTTACAACTCCGGGGCAGATGGAACCACCTTCGGCACCACCGACAAAAGAGGTCTTTTCCTCGCTGCGACCGCGAATCAATACACGGTCATCGCCCGCAGAGGCAAAAGTGATTACGCTTTCTATCGCATGTCTGATCCCTCATCTCGCCTCAGCGAAGAGCTCGATGAGATTCAGGGCTGGTATGACCAAGAGATGGAAGAAGAGTTCGAAGCGGTCCAGCAGTTACAAATGGAGGATTACTTCCAGAATGTGATTCGCTTCAATGCAGACAACCTCGGCACTCGTAACTCACAATGGCGCAATGATGTGGAAGCAACCCAAAAGGGAATCCAGATCAAACAGGCAACGGACTGACCTAGTGAAGGATGTATTCCAGTGCGTCGAGGACCTGGTCGGGATGATCGACCGTGGCCTGGGCGCGCTGGGAAATCTCCTTCAGGGCATGGTGAAGCGAAGGATCACGGACAACGATCAGCGGCTTGTCCGCTGCGATGGCGATTCCCGCGTCCATAGCGGCGTTCCACTGACGATACTCCTCGCCAAACTGGGCAACGACCACATCACAACGGTTCATCAGTACCCGGGTTCTCAAGTTATTGAACTGTGAAGCAAGTTCATCTTTCCAACGGGCGTTGGGTTGTTCACCGAGAATATTTTCGCCAATGGCATCACTGAGGGGATGATCATCCTGTGGTCCGACAAATTCGATCGGCAAATCACGCTCCTGCGCTTTTGCCTCGAGTCGTCCACGCCAATCATCATGAATCTGGCCAGCAAGATAGACGGTCAATTTCATCTGGATATCCTCTCGTAAAGCCCGCGTCACCGATTTATCGCCGGTGATAGACGATCCACTCCAAAAGCAAAGCCAACAACCCCAAAACCAACAACCAGGGCCAATACTCCCTGCGTGCCTCTCCCCAGGAAAATCCTTCGGCTGTCGTAGAGGCGGAACCGAGAATGGCTCCGGGCCGGGGTTCGATCCTGCTTTCTGCGAGTGAAAGCAGGTTCACCGGTACCTCGAGTGAAAAGAAGCCCGCGGCAATTGAATCCTCTTCCCCTGAACGTTTCTCACTCTCAAATCGATGGACCCCAAGTTGGTCGGAAGCCCTCCATTGCATACGGCCATCCCTGTCCAGGGAACGGGTACGGGTGATTCCTGCAGGATCGACATGAAACAACTCTCGGGTTTCACCACCGGGTCGTGCTTCCACAAGATCTCCACTACGAACTCCTGAGTTGATTCCACTGCTTTGTCTTCCCAGATCTCTCAAGGTAGCCGTAAAAAACAAGGGGAAGGAGGGGCTCAAGGGCCAACTCGATTCAAGGATGTCAAAAGAGACAACGATGCCCCTCACGCCTTCCGAAGCAAAGCGGGAGATCAACGCTCCTTCACGTACTTCGACCAGAGCACGGGTCCCTTTTCCGGGAGGGAGGGGCCGTGTTCTCAGGATGCGTCCGTCCAGCGGCGACATCGAAGAAAAGCGCAACACCGGATCGTCTTCGGCCCAACGGACCAGAGGAGGCTGCTCAACAACGGGTGGAGCTTCAGTCCAATAGGGTGAGGGAACAGCATCAAACACCAGATGGCCAACCCCTCTGGGGAGCGTCTCGGGGATCTGACGATTCCAGATCACCACATCGTGGTCTCTGGAGAGAGCCTCCAGGTCGATGTCATCAAAGGGGAGCCACTCTGATTGGACATTGTCGACCACCGAAAGGGCGTTTTTGAGAATGAGGTTTTCCTCACCAACCAACAAAACCCTCAGCGGGCGACTCTTTTTGAGACTGAGCCATGCCCGATCATCTGATTCAAGAGCGTCCCCCTCCTGCGCTTTCCAATGGGCTTCCAGGTTACGGAGATCTCCTGATCGAATACTGAATGACTGCAACCACCGCTCCCCGCTCTCCAGAGTCCGGGTTGCGGCCTCTTCCAGCAGTTCTCCATCACCGATCAGCTCGAGCGTGCCTGAAAGGGCTTCATCTCCGGTGTTCCGCAACTCGAGAAGGACCTTGAGATCCCCTCTTTCAGAAAACTCTCTTCGGGCAGCGAAAGCGGTGATTCCCACATTGGATGAAGATTCCCCGACAATCTCATGAATCACCGGCACTTCGATGGCGTCCCCGTTCCAATCCGGAACAGCCCCGTCTGTGATCACGATGATGCGGGCATCTGCCTGATTGGAAAGAAGCTCGGCACCGGCGTCTTCTGCCCCCTCAGGAATGGAAGGAATCACCTCATCCTGACGGACAAAAGAAAGGCCCAACTCGAGAGCTTCGACGAATCCGGTTTGACCCACTCCTGCGAACATTCGATCGGCGGCACGCTCAAGCAGGGACAAATCAGTGGTGACCGGAGTCAATGCTTCTGCTGAGGCACCAAAAGAGATCAGCACTCCCCGCTCCCCAGCAATTTCATTCAATTTTTGATCCAGCACTTCGCGGGCATGCTCAAATCTCGTTCGGCCATCTTCTTCGACAGAATTCATACTGGCGGAACGATCCATCAGGAAGACATTCAACCTCGAACTGTCCACCAAAGATCCGGACTCAGGTCTCAGCAGTGCGAAAATCAGGAAGATCAAAACCAGTAACTGACAGAGCATCAAAAGGTTTCGAATCAATCTCTGGAAGGGTGATCGTACCCGTTCATCCTCCAGAGCCTTTTGCCATAGCAAGGTGCTCCCCACCGTCATCGGCCGACGGCGGATCTTGAGGAACCACAACAGCAACAACAACGGGATCAATGCTGCCCAGATCCAGAATTGGGGGGCTCCGATCATCATGTCAGCCACCGCTTCTGACGCATCCATTCAAGGATGACCTGATCGAAGGGAATCGAGGTACTCACTTCCAGCGGCTGAATCCGAAATCGCTGACAATGATTCCTGAGATCGGCACGAAACTCTTCTACCGCTCTTCGGTAAGCCTCAACGACTGAACGAGTGAGGGTGACATCGACATACTCTGAAGTCTCGGTATCAAGTAACCGCAAGTCGCCTTGCAAGTCAGGCTCAACTTCATCGCCAGCGAGCAGATGGACCAGCCAACTCTCACCCCTGCTTCCCGGTACCTGCCGAAGGGCGTCTTCCAGTCCTTTCGGATCCATCAAATCTGAAATCAGGATCTGGATCGAACCTGGAGGACAGGAGGCAGCATGAGCTCTCAAAGACCTGCCCAGGGCTGTCCCTTTCCCCGGCGCCAGATTTTCAAGGGTATCGATCAATCGCAGAATGGAGCGAGAACCCCGCAAGGCCGGAAAGAAGGGTCGCATTTTTTCATCGAAGACGCGCAAGTGAACCCGATCACCCGCAGAAAGAGCGATGGCTCCCAATGCCGCCGCAATTTGGCGACAGTGTCGCCACTTGTCAGGCTCTCCCTCGATCATTGAGGCAGAGGCATCGAGAAGCAGGAAGACATTGCGCTCCTCTTCTTCCTCAAAAAGTTTGATGAACAACTTTTCCAGACGTCCGAAGATATTCCAGTCGAGATGACGAAGATCATCACCCGGAGTGTAGTCCTTGTGATCCGCAAACTCGGTGGAAAGTCCCCTGCGGCGGGATCGTTTTTCCCCACGCAGTCTTCCCTGAGTAATCGATCGGGAGAAAAGCACCAGCTTGGCGCAGCGGGCGAGAAATTCCTCGTCCAGCAACGGGGCCTCCCGGGCCCCCACCTCACTCATGCGTCATTTGCTCCGGACTCCATCATTTCAGAAGTCTTTTCGATCACTTCACGGACGATCTCATCGACCGGGATCCCTTCCGCCTCACCTTCGAAGCCGAGCAGGACCCGGTGCCGTAAGGCAGCCGGTGCCGTCTGACGGATATCGTCAAAGCTGACATGTAGTCGTCTGTCGAGAGCCGCGCGTACCTTTGCTCCCAACAGGAGCGATTGAACACCACGGGGGCTGGCTCCATACCTCACCCAACGCTGAACCTGCTCGGTGGCAAACTCCGAATCCGGATGGGTAGAGAGCAACATGCGTACAGCAAAATCCTGAACGTGGGGAGCCGCCTCGACTGCACGAACACTCTCCCGGTGTTGAAGGATCATTTCGCCATTCAGAACAGGCTCCACTTTGGCTTCATGCTTTCCTGTGGTTCGGGTCAGGACCTCATTGAGCTCGTCTCTCTTGGGGAAGGGCACATGAACCTTGAATAGAAAACGGTCCAGCTGTGCTTCCGGGAGAGGATAAGTGCCATCCATTTCCAACGGGTTTTGCGTCGCCAGGACAATAAATGGCTGATCAAGCGAATGGGTATCCCCGCCGGCAGTCACTTCCCCCTCCTGCATCGCTTCCAGCAGTGCAGACTGGGTTTTCGGAGTCGCCCGGTTGACCTCATCCGCCAGAACGATCTGGGCAAAGATGGGACCACGCTGAAACTCGAAATTTTTGCGTCCGTTTTCATCTTCGGTAACGATTCGGGTTCCGGTGATATCTGCAGGCATCAAATCCGGGGTGAACTGAATCCGCGAGTAGTCGAGGGCGAGAGAGCCACTCAGCGTTCTCACCAGAAGGGTTTTCCCCAGACCGGGAACTCCTTCGAGGAGACAGTGCCCCCCTGCAAAGAGGGCAATCAGAACCGATTCGACCACTTCATCCTGGCCGACGAGGATTTTGCCGACCTCATCACGGACCTTCTGAAAATCAGTTTTCAACTGATCGAGAGCTTCTTCTGCAGTGGCCATCGGATTCTCCTTCTTGCGGTTAGATCAGCATCTCCGATCACGCCGCCGAGGGCAAGGAACCGGCGAAAGTTGGCGATTCCCGGGAATTTTGCTCGAGGGCTCTCCAGCAGTTTGCCCTTCGTGATACACTGCCTGCTCGTGTTCCATTTCGATGAAGAGGTATGTCATGATTTTGAAGCATTTACTGGTGGCTTTTGGTGCCCTTCTGGTCCTGTCCGGCTGTGGCGGTACACCTGTCAAAAAATCTGCTGAAATCCGATCGGATGCTCCCAATAATGTCGCTCCTGCGAGTATCGAAGAAGCTCCCATGGTGGAACCCCCGACCGTCGCCAATGGCATCGTTCCAGCGGTAACCGACGGCTCTTCCACTACAAAACCGATGCCTGTCTCTGCTCAAACCGATATGGAGACACCTGGCCCATCTTCCAGCCCTGAGCCTCTCTCTGAAAAGGACTCGATGACCTCGGTCACCGTTGATGCCGACCTGGTCGAAAAACTGGTGCTCATGAATGGCTCGGGTCCCCTGGAGATCTGCCGCGACGCTGAAGCGACCACCATCTCATTCTCTGCAGAAGTCGTCAGCCGTGCTGTCGGACTGGATAGGGCCAGGGCTCTCGCTGCAGGGGTTCGTATTGCTCTCGATAATACCGCTCCCGGCCGCTACCGGGCCCGGATCATCGAACCGGAACTGGCTGAACGGGAAGAATGCAGCATCGAGATGAAGGTGATCCTTCCTGCTGACGAATCCATCGATTTCGATCTCGATATTCAGGACAGCGAAGGAGCCATCGTGATCGATGGATTCCGCGGTAATTTGTCCATCACCAGCCTTGAGGGCCCCATCGAGATCTACCAGGCCGCCGGCAACGTGGATATCAGTGGTGGCTCCGGTCCCTGCGAAATCGTGGGTGTCACCGGGTCTCTGAAGATCCGCGATGGTGCAGAGGCGTGCCGAGTCAGTGAGATCAGTGGCTCTGTGGAGATCTGGGGAAGAGAAGGGACTCTTGAAGCCCGTTACATCACCGGCGATGTCTTGCTGATTGATGGCCGTGATGGTGCGGTCGTCCAGAGTGTAGAGGGCGACGTCACCCTTTATGGCATTGAACCTGCTCGCTGTAACATCGAAGGCGTTTCCGGTTCTGTCATCTACAAGACCGGTGCACCCTAGAGCAGCTCATGTTTGTCGATCGGGGCCGCAAGAGCCTTCCCCTCGGCTATGAGATGAATGCACACCCCGCGAGCAGTGTCGAAGACTTGCACGCGGCGTTGCGGGACTACGTCATCCCTGTTCGAAACAGTATCGCCCCCGGGGAACCGTTTGCGCTGGCTCCCCACATCGGGTCGAAACTCGCAGCGGAGCTCTCTCTTCAAGGGGTCGCCGAGCAGGTCGGGGCATGGTTGCGCAACCATGACTTCCACATCTACACCGTCAATGCTTTCCCGCTGCAAGACTTCCATGCCCGTCGGGTCAAGGAAGCGGTTTACGTGCCGTCATGGGCCGTTGCCACACGAGCAAAAATCACCAACCGGATTGCGGACGCTCTGGTGAGACTGGGCCCGACCTCCCGACTGTTGACCATTTCCACATTGGGGGGAGGCTACCGTGCCGCTGGCCACAGAAACTCCACATTGAAAAAGATGGCGGCCAACTACATGAAGGTGGTCGCTCATCTGTCACGGATAGAATTTGATACGGGCTATCGCATTCTTCTGAATGCCGAGCCCGAACCGGATACCACTTTTGAATGTGCAGAAGACGTCATCTTCTTCTGGAAGAACCACCTGGCTCCACTTCTGCCTGAACTGGCCGCAGAGTTGGGATGCTCCAAACGCAAGGCAGAAAAAATGTTGCGCCGTCACTGGACCGTCAACCTCGATGCCTGCCATTCAGCGGTTCTTTTCCGCTCCCCCCTCGACGACTGGAAACTCCTCGACAAAGAGGGCATCCACGTCGGCAAGGTACACATCACCAGTGCCCCTGCACTCAAGAATCCCGAACGTAATGAGGAGGCCATGGCCGAGTTGCTCGGGCATGTCGAGCCTCGCTACCTTCACCAGACTGCATTGCAAATGAAAGACGGCTCCATCGAACGGCTTGAGGATCTGCCAAAACTGCGTCGCCGTGACCTCTCTGAGATCCGCGAAATCCGTACGCACTTTCATGTGCCCCTTTCAAAAGCGCGTCACGGAAAACTGGCAACCACTCGCAAGGATGCACAGGCACTCCTCAAAGAGGGACTGCGTCGGCAGCGCTCCAAAAAGGGTCCCCACCTCGCCGTCGAGACTTATACCTGGCCGGTCTTGACCAAAGGCCTGCGGAAAAAGGAACGCCAGCAAAAATTGATCGACGGCATCGCCGCCGAACTACGGTGGGCGAAAAAAACAGTCGAGTCCTGACTCCCGACATGAGCGGCTTCAAGCAGGTGGGATCCAAAATTGCAGTAAGTCCTACAGTAACTTCTCCAGCATCATGACCCCCTTGCCACGCCCTATAAACTGGCCGACTTCACGGAAGCCGAAAGCGAAGTGAAATGCCAGGCTGGTTTCATTACGGGGATGAAGATTGACCTCGCAGACGATTCTCTTCAGACCCCGATGCCGCGCCCACGCCTCCAGAGTCAGGTACAACGCTTCTCCAACTCCCTGACGACGGGAGCGCTCATCGATGGCGATCCGATCTACGTAGGCAAAACGGTCAAAGCCCCTTTGGAACCACTGGAAATTGGGACTGTCGTAATTGGCCTCGCGCCTCATCACTACCAACAGGCCTGCAGGATCATCGCTACACTTCATGGGGTCATCGATGGTCCAGACACGCTGGGCTTTTTGAAGTAACGCTGCAAAGACCGGAGGCTCAAGAGATCCAACCTCAGGAGCATTCGCTTCATTCAATCGATGTAGAGCCATCATCCTGTCAACAGACAACAACTCTCCCGGTTGCCCCTCACGTCCTGCGACAGCAGTAATCGTATTCTCACTCCAGGGTATAGCTTCAGGGTCAGACAAGGCTCTGGCCATCCCCTCGAATCCGAGACGCCAGTCCTTGCGCAGGGTCTGCCGGTCCGAGTCCAACTCGAGACCCGCAATGATCCAGCGCAGTCGGTCGGTCCGTGAAATCTTCTCGCCATAATGAGATGTCACGGCGAGCACATCTTCCAGCCGTTCACGTGCAGAAACAAAACCCTGATACTCGAGGCATTGGGGATCGATACGGGGACTCCACCCCTCTTGTATTTTCTGCAGATACCAACGCTCCGGAACTGCACCTCTTATGCGAATTCCCTGTCGGTGAAGATGACGTACTTCATGGAGCACCGACTCCATGGCACCAGCGGATTCCGAATCCATGAGCCACTCTTTGAGGGTCTTCCCCTCCGGCTCAGGTTCCAACAAATGATGACGCCAGCCGAGAGCACCTCTGGAACGGCGATAAAGCAATGCCGAAGGAGGCCGGTGCAACAACAATTGCTCAATCAGATTACCGTGCCACGATCTCATCAGACTGTTTGCAGAGAGGGATTCCTCTGTCTGGGATCGCCAACGCAAACGGTCAGGAAACTTTCTGCGCTGGATATGGGGAAAACGGGTCCATGTGTGGCCGTTGCCACTGGAATGGGATCGTTGTTTCGAAACCCCTCTGCGCAATCGCTTCAGGCGCCTTCGACGTTCTTTCCGTTCGACGATTCTCTCGATGTAATCTCGCTTTTGTGGACAGACTGCCTGACGGGCGACTCCACCGACCCAGATCACCGGTCCTCGCCCCCAGCGGGCATCGATGCCCCACTGACGTGCCGCCGCAGCCCAGCCCTCAAGCATCTGCTCGACGTCACTTCCTGATCTCGCTCCACCCAGAGCCTGCGCAACCTGGATCAGCATTCTCTCCTGAGCCGCCGGCAACAATGACAACCGCAGGCGTGCATCATGAAGATCAACCACCCACAGTTGAGTTGAGGCCGCATCGGATCCTCGAGCAAGAATATTGCCGGTGTGCAAATCACGGGCCTCCAATCCCGCTTTTGCGAGTCGCGCCACCAGTTCACCCAGTTTGTGCAGGACGACAGCCCGCTCAGCTCCATCAAACCGCTGCAGATATTGTGGAAAGGGCTCCGTATCGAGGAGGTATTCGGTGAAAACACCATCCCCGGAAGGTGAGGTAAACCAACCCACCGGCCGGGGAACGGGTATCTCGCGCTCCTCAGCACTTTTCAAAAAATGCCATTCGAGTCGTGCCCTGCCCCACCCCAGCCTGCGCCTCAAACGGGCAGAGAGATCCATTTCCCGATGAATTTTGGCGATCAGGGTCGGCCGCGAAGGAGACGGAGGGATCCACCACACCTCGCGCTCCCGACTTTTTTGCAACAGCGAAACACCCGGATCATCGGTGATCGCATCAGCCTCCATCGGAAGATCAGCCAACCAATCACTTCTTCGGGGCACTGCTTCCTGCAACCCGTTAGCAGATGATCCCAGATGGGAGAACCACTCTGCAGTGGAAGCTGTGGAAGGGATGTGGTCATCGGATGGCACGGATTGCTGCAAGATCCCCCCTCAAGATTCCAACCCTGTTGCTGGTAAATGTCAGCGACAGGATCGTAACGCCTTCTGACAGACGATTCGACGCATAGAGAACAGAAGATCCTCTCCCCTCCGGTGGTGCTTCCGATCCCTGCTTGCTATCCTCCTGATTGCAATCCGACGATTTTTTCGTAATTCTCCCTGCCCCCGGAACCGGAGCGACCTTACTCATGGCCAAACAGTCCTTTGAAAGCAGCCATCAGCATCTTCCCCAGGGAGAGGTGGCCCGGGACAAAGCCGTGGTATTGAAAGTTATTGGACCGGGAGATCCATCCGAGTCGGTGGGAGATGTTGACCCCATTGCGGAAATCACCGCGCTCGCAGATACCGCCGGGGTGGACATCGTCGACTCCGTTCTGCAGAAACGCCCCAAACCCCATACGGCAACGTATGTCGGCAAGGGAAAACTGGATGAGCTGGCTCACGTGGCCGAGGAGCATGAAGCTCATCTGATTCTCATCGATGACCCCATTTCCCCAGCTCAGGGTCGAAACATCGAAGAGGTCACCGAACTGCGCGTAGTCGACCGGTCTGAATTGATCATGGACATTTTTGCTCGCAATGCCCGCACCCATCAGGCACAGATCCAGATCGAGTTGGCACAGCTGAAGTATTTTCAGTCACGACTGACCCGCATGTGGACTCACCTTTCGCGGATGGAAGGTGGAGCGGTGGGAACCCGGGGGCCCGGTGAGACCCAGTTGGAAACCGACCGTCGGATCATTCGAAAAAAGATCTCTATCCTCAACAAAAGACTGGCTGAAATTGAGAAGCAGGCCAACACCCAAAACAAATCACGAGAAGGATCTTTCCGCATCGCATTGGTTGGCTATACCAACGCCGGAAAATCCACATTGATGAAGCGACTGACTGGAGCAGAGATCCTTGTTGAGGACCGTCTCTTCTCCACTCTCGATACGAGTACTCGCAAATGGGAGTTAGAATTGCCGTTCGACGTGCTGCTCAGTGACACCGTAGGCTTTATTCGCAAACTGCCCCATGATCTGGTCGCATCTTTCCATGCCACCCTGATGGAGGCCCGGGAAGCAGACATTCTTCTTCATGTCATCGATGCGTCTTCCCCCACCGTGGACTTTGATATGGAATCGGTCGACAGGACCCTGAACAAAATTGGGTGTGGCGATCATCCCCGCTGGTTGGTCTTCAACAAACTCGATCGAATTCCTGAAGAACGAAAAATTGACCTTCAACACCTTCTTGCAGAACACGAAAACTCCTTTGCCATCAGTGCGGGAACCGGAGCCGGAGTAGACCTTCTGGTTGAGAAGATTGTTGAGCTCGGTCAACAACGTCAGGAGTCGGGGTCCTACCTGATTCCCCATGCAAGGGCAGACCTGGTCGCAAAACTGCGACAGTCCTCACGTATTGACGAGGAAAGATTTGTGGACGAGGGCATCGAAATTAATGTTCTCTTCCAGCCAGGCATGAAAAAGCGCTGGGAAAACGCCCTTACGCAAGCAGGGATACCCTTCGACGGTAAATAAGCATTCTGGTCAAAACTGTTCAGAATTCAGTTCGCAACCGTTCACTACCGTTCACCCAAAATCTCCCCACCTAACTAAATGTTTAGATCCAGATAGATTTTGTGGTCCGTTTGTCTTTGCAGAAGTTTTTGGTTCATACGGATTTGGCCGTTGAACAACTCTGCATGAGGCAAATGTGGTGCTTTCGAAAGGAATCTGAAAGCCATGGAAAATCAATTCGCCATGCTCAATCCGACGGATTATGTGGGTGTGTCATTTTGGATCATCTCTGCAGCAATGGTTGCAGCAACTTTCTTCTTCTTTGTAGAAAGGGACCGAGCAGTCGGGAAGTGGAAAACCTCCCTCACCGTTGCCGCAATGGTCACCGGAATCGCTGCGATTCACTACTTCTACATGCGAGAGGTATGGGCTGCGACCGGAGAAAGCCCACTTGTTTTCCGTTACGTTGACTGGCTCTTGACTGTTCCCCTGCAAATCGTCGAGTTCTACTTGATACTTGCAGCCATCGCTTCCGTTGCGACATCACTTTTCTGGCGCCTTCTTGTTGCTGCCGTCGTGATGCTGGTCGCCGGATACCTGGGAGAAGTGAACCCTGAGAACACCACCGCACTCTGGGGATACTTCGCTGTCGGTTGTGCAGCATGGTTCTACATCATCTACGAAATCTTTGCTGGTGAGGCCAGCAAGATCAGCGCAGAGAGTGGCACCGCAGCTTCGAAGAAAGCCTTCAATGCCCTGCGCATGATCGTGACCGTTGGCTGGGCGATTTACCCGCTGGGCTACATCTGGGGTTACGCAGGATCCGGAGACATCGGAACACTGAACCTGATCTACAACCTTGCTGACTTCGTCAACAAGATTGCTTTCGGTGTTGTGATCTGGGCTGCCGCCACCAGTGGTGACAGCAAGGATAGCCATTCCTGATCCCGATTTACTGATTTGTTGATTGAGGCGGAAGCGGGCAGCTCGACTGTTCGCTTCCGCCGGATTTGAGGGCTGCATGTTAGAAGTCACAGATTTTTTACACAGACTCGATCGCCTCCAGCATGTGAATCCAGATCAACTGCTGTCCGACCACCTGCCCGATCTTTTGCACAGCTTCATTAAACGAGAAGCTCGCGGGAGTTCACTGGAAGATGTGGTCGACCACCACTTCCGTAGTGGTGGAAAGTTGCTCCGGGGAAAGCTGGTGATCTCGGTCTCCGCATTTGCGAAGTGTGATCGCAATGACACGGTAAAAATCGCCATGGCCACGGAACTCTTGCACAATGCTTCCCTGGTTCATGACGACATTTGCGATGGCGATGATCTTCGTCGGGGTACTGCATGTGTCTGGAAAGCTTTTGGCAGTGAAACCGCTCTCTGTTTTGGAGACTGGCTGATCGGCCTGAGTTTCAAGTTAATCAGTCTTCTCGATCACCCCACAGCAGGGGCGAAGATTTCAGCCAGACTCGCTGAAACTCTCTGCGCACTTTCCCGGGGCCAGGCAAGAGAGTTTGCCACCAAGCCCGTCGATAACTGGTCTGAATATCTGGAGATTGTTCGCCAAAAGACGTCTCCCCTGATCACCTTCCCGGTGGTTGCCCCACTGACCCTTGGCAATCTTGACGACAACATTTTCATCGCAAGAGAAGCCATCACCGAATTGGGTGTTGCATACCAGATCGCCAATGACGTTGAAGGCGTGCTGGGAGATGACGGACACGAAAACCCGTTGGGCGATCTGCGTAGAAGCGCACCCAATGCTGTCATGATTGCGACTCTGGAAAGGACAAAGGTCCATTCCAGAACCTCTGGTCACAAACCACCCGGGCATGAATCGATCCCCTACTGCTTGCAGAAGATTGATGATCATATCACCGCAGCGACAGCCGATCTGGGTCAGCTTCCTGCAGAACTTCAGGAAGCGATCGATCCCCTTGTTCGATACCTGAAGCATTCGATTCAAATGAGAACGACATTGGCTCAAAGGAGATATGCATGAGTCGGCCTGAAAAAAACTCGGATCCACATGCCATCGTCGTGGGATCAGGTTTTGGCGGCCTGGCCTCAGCACTTCGTTTGAGAGCCAAGGGCTATCAGGTCACTGTGTTGGAAAGATTGGCCGCCGCAGGCGGCAGGGCGCAAGTTTTTGAAAAAGGTGGATTCCGTCACGACGCCGGCCCAACGGTGATCACGGCACCCTTCCTCTTCGATGAGCTTTTTGAACTGTTCGGGGAATCCCGTGAAAACCATGTCGAATTCACTCCGGTCGATCCCTGGTATCGATTCCACTTTGAGGACGGCGACGAATTCGATTACGGCGAAGATCTAACAAGACTGAAGCAGGAGATCGCCCGCTTTTCTCCTGAAGATTCCGAGCGCTATGAAGATCTGATCTCGGCTTCCAAGAAGATCTTCGATGTGGGATTTACGAAACTTTCAGACAAACCTTTTCTCAATCTGTCCGACATGGTCCGGCAAATCCCCCAGCTATTGAAGTTGCGTGCCGATCGCAGTGTCTGGAACTTCGTGGGCAAGTTCCTCAAGCATCCCAAAATTCGTCGCGCATTTTCGATTCACCCCTTGCTTGTCGGTGGCAACCCCTTCACAACCAGCTCCATCTACGCATTGATTCATTATCTTGAGCGTGAATGGGGAGTTCACTTCACCATGGGTGGCACCGGCAAACTGGTCGATGAGTTGGTTCGACTCGGTGAAAGAAATCAGATCGATTTCAGGTACGGGACCGATGTCGAAAAACTCATCACTGAGGGCCAGCGCGCCACGGGCGTTCAACTGGCGGGTGGAGAGGTTCTCAATGCAGATCTGGTAGTCGCCAACTGTGATCCGCCAGTCTTTTACAAAGAGATCATGCCCAGTCACTTCAAGGCCCCACTTCGACTGCAACACGATTCTCTGGTTCAGTATTCGATGGGGCTTTACGTCCTCTATTTCGGAACGCGACGAAAGTATGAAGACGTTGCCCACCACACCATTTGGATGGGTGAACGGTTCAAGGGACTTCTCGCAGAGATCTTCGCAGAGGACAAACTCCCCCCCGATTTCTCCCTTTATGTTCACAGACCGACTGCAACCGATCCCAGTTTTGCACCGGAAGGTTGCGACAGTTTCTACGTCCTGTGCCCGGTTCCCAATTTGAGAGCCAAAAATGTCGATTGGTCAGTGGAGGGAAAAAATCTGCGTGACCGAATCGTGGCCTCGCTTTCTGACACACTGTTGCCCGATCTTGAGAGCACCATTGTCGAGGACTTCTGGATGACCCCCAAAGAGTTCAAAAAGGACTACCGCTCTGCACATGGTGCCGGTTTTTCCATTGCCCCCGTGCTCTCACAATCGGCCTCATTCAGATATCCCAATCGTGATGCCCATGTTGAGAACCTGTTCTTCGTCGGAGCCGGAACCCATCCGGGTGCAGGTCTTCCGGGTGTGGTCAGCTCAGCCAAAGTGGTGGATTCCATGATTCCTTCTGTCGTGAAAAAGATTCATGTCTGATTCCGGCGAAGCTCAAAAAATCCTTCGTGAACACGGTCGAACTTTTTCATGGGCTTCCGTATTCCTGGGACGAAGAGCTTCCTCTCTTGCGACGCGGCTCTATGCCCTTTGCAGACATTTGGATGATCTGGCAGACGAGCCGTCGCCGAAGCGACAGCAAAACCTCCAGCAGTTGCACGAAGCTCTTCAGATCAATTCCTATCCCAGCCATGATCCAGCTTTTTCCCATTACCAAATTCTGAAAAATCAGGGTGTAGACCTCGATCCCCTCCGGCACCTTCTGGATGGCCTGATCGCTGATCAGCGACAGGTTCGACTGAAAGACGAGAAGGAACTTCTCAAATACTGCTATCAGGTTGCCGGCACTGTAGGCCTGATGATGTCCGGTGTCCTCAACGTCAAGGACAAGACTGCCCGAAAGAATGCACTCGATCTGGGAATCGCCATGCAAATGACCAACATTTGCAGAGACATTCTCGAGGATGCCCGAATGGGCAGAGTATATCTTCCGGCAGATTGGATAGACGGTCTGACTGCCGCAGAGATCGCCAACCAAAGTCATAATCCCAGGATTCGCACGCTCATCACTGAAGCCCAAAAAAGACTGCTTCACAGAGCCGATCAGTTCTATCGCAGTGGAGCAGAGGGTTTCCCCTCACTCCCCTTCCGGGCTCGTCTCTCCATTCGCACCGCCGCAGTCATTTACAGGGAGATCGGTGCACAGATTCTTGAGAGAAAAGTGAACTGGTGGGAAGGCCGCAGCGTGGTCACCTCTTCACGCAAACTGAGTCTCACTCTTGCCGCCCTGACACAGGGAGACGCACTCCTGACTCGACAGGCGAACGAGTCACCGGATCTTCCCGGAGAACTCATGCAATACGCCTTGCTGAAAGCGACCCCATGAAGATTGCGATCGTCGGAATGGGGGCATCAGGAGCTTCCCTCGCCAGCTTCCTCTCTGCCAAAGAGGAGTTGGAGATCTCCATCTTCGAGCCTGCTCTCTCCAGAAAAAACCATCTTTGGGGATTCTGGGATGACGGTAGCCCGGCGTTCGAGGCTGCCCGCCACTGCCGTCAACACAGCTGGGATTCCCTCGCTTTTGTTCACGGAGAACAAAGACGCCAAGTTGACGTTCCACAATCCCCCTACTCGGTTGTCAACAGCAGAGACTTCATCCAATCCTGTGAAAAAAATCTGCGTGACTCTACCAAGATCATTCGCGAGTCCGTGATCTCTCTCTCTGAAAATCCCCGAGAAGCCATCGTCAAAACCAGGGAGCGTGAAGAAGGTTTCGACCTGGTATTCGACAGCAGACCACCCATGTTTCCGACAAATACTTTGCAACAGCATTTTCTGGGGCGTTGGGTTGAAATGCCGTCTCCTGTCTTCGATCCGGAAACTGCCACCTTGATGGATTTCCGTCCCCGTCCTGAAGAACCCTTTCACTTCATCTATGTTCTGCCGATCAGTCGAACCAGGGCATTGATCGAAAGCACCTGTTACAGCCCGGCGACTCGTGAAGAAAACTGGTATCGACGCAGAATTCACGACTACCTTCAGGAGTGGGGCGAAGGCTATGAAATTCTTGAGGAAGAGTCAGGGCAAATCCCTCTCCACTCCGGCTCGTCTTCGCAGGGAGAGCGAATCAAATCCATCGGCTTGAGATCGGGGACCTTGCGGGCCTCGTCCGGTTACGCCTTTGCCCAAAACCTGATCCAAAGTCAAAAAATTGCTGAACAGGTTTTTGATTCCGTGGATCTGTGCATTCCCGATTCATGTCTTCCCATGGAAAAGTGGATGGATGAGGTCATGCTGCGCCTGATCCGCCAGCGGCCGCAGCAGGCCATCGAAGCGATGATGGCGGTCCCTGGAGCTCTGGATGGCCTGGACTTTACCGAGTTCATGACGGGACATTCCAAAGCACGGACCCGCTGGTCCCTGATATGGGGACTTCCCAAGGCTCCCATGATCAGTGCTGCATTGGGGTGGCAATGAATCTCCTGTGGATCCCACTGCTTGCGATTCTGTTGGTGGGAATCCCCCACGGTGCTCTGGACGCAATCCTCATCCGCAAGGTTTCCGGCTCGCGCAGTTCGATCTGGTTTTACAGCAGTTATCTTTTGCTGTGCGTTGCCGTAGTCGCCATCTGGTTTCAGGCACCTGTGGTTTCACTGGCCTTCTTCCTGCTGATCTCGCTGTGGCACTTTGGTGGCGCTGACGCGCGTGGATATGGGGACGACCGCTGGCTCAGCCGACTGGTGCATGGATCGATGATCCCGATCGTGCTTCCGGCATTGCAACCGGAAGCCGTCGCCCCACTCTTTCGCCTGGTAGCCCTGCAAAATGAGACACCCTTTGTCCAATGGGCGCAAATCCTGATTTGGCCGTGGGCCGCTTTGCTGCTGCTGAAAGTCATCCGCAAAGAGGTTTGCAAGCGTGAGGTTCTTGAGCTGGGTGGGCTCAGCCTCTTCTTCTGGCTTGCGGACCCGATCTACAGTTTTGCACTGTACTTCTGTGGACTTCACTCGATGAGGCACTTCCAGCAATCATTCCAATTCCTCTCCCGGAATCGGTTCGGAAAAAAGGAAACCATCGAGTTCGCTATCCTGTCGGGAGTACCCATCCTCATGATCCTGCTGGGAGGAGCGATGCTCGACGAGACCCAATGGCTCCAGGGGCTCACAGGGTCCGTATTCATCGGACTCGCTGCCCTGACCGTTCCCCATATGATCCTGATCGACGGTTGGGTTCCTCTGGGAAAACCTGACTCCGGTCACTCCACCTGAACGGGAAGCTCCTCGAGTCGTTCTTTCATTCCTTTGACGAAACGATCGGCAACACCGAAAACGTCGGTGTAGGTTTTCAGACAGCGAGTTGCGACACGACGATCTTTGGCCTCCATCGCTCCATCAAAGGCAAGCACCCAGAATGCCCGAAAATCCGGGTCGTCCTCTCCGATGGATTCACCATCACGAACCATGGTGAAAGCGCGTTCCATCGCTGCCTTCCGCAACCGTGCCAGTTCCTCTTTCTCTGCCCCGGTGGAAAAAGCATTCCGGTAGGGTCCGAAAGCTTCCAGGAAACGGATGCGCGAACGCTCTCTGAGCCAACGCCCAACCACTTCTGCGGGAACTCCCTCGACCTTGCAGGCAGCTTCCATCTCGGCCACCGAACACTGGTCCGGATTCAACAATCCGAGAATCAGGGTCAGATGGGCTTTGGACAATTTGTCTTCCGGGTTTTCGGAAACACGTTTCTTCAAACGGAAAATGGTTTCCACTTCCGCAAGACCCGCTTCCAGATTTTCCGGTGAGTCAGGGCGCCAATAAGGCTCCTTGCCGAAGAGGATCTGACCTTCCGAATCAAGAATGAGGAAAGTGGGAAATCCTCGCAAACCAAATTGAGTCATCATCTGCTGATCCGGTTTTTCCGGAAGTCGGGCACTGATGTTCAGGTAGGGAACGAAACGCTTTGTCGATTTTTTCCACCAGTCGGTCAGGAGGGGGCCCCCCTCCATGTATTCACACGGCGGTCATGGAGCGTAGGAACGTGTGAAGTATGCAATGATCGGCAGATTCTTTTCCGCAGACTGCTGCTTTGCCTTTTCCAGACTGCTCTCCCAGGAGATGGCACTGACAAAAGGCTTCTTCAGTTTCTCCGTATAGTTTTGCTCGAGGGTTTCGTCGAGAGCTGTGGCCGTCTGTGGACCACCCAGCCACAACAGTATGAAAGCGATGAGCACGCGAACGGCCCGAGGAGGAGGATGTATGATCATGGACTTCTTTCCGAAGATCTTTTCCGCAGTGAGGTCCCTCTGAATCCGTCTTCAGGCCTCTCCAGAAAAGATAACGGAGGCTCCCGAGAGCCCAAACCCTCACCCCCCCATCTTTATCAATTGCTTCAAAACAATGCAACAATTAATGCTCCATAATGACGCATTTCAGGTATTGCCTCAAAATAAAGCACCCCTCCCGATCTCAGACCGGGAGGGGTGCCAGGGATGGTTTTGGGCTCTTTGAGTAGGGCTCAGGCCGCAGTCAAGCTCGGCTCTGCGAATCCACAGGACTCGGCGTACTCCTGCAATGCAATGCGCAACTTCTTTCTGGCTCTGGAGATACGTGATCTCACCGTGCCCAGGGGAAGCTGCAATTCGCGGGCAATTTCATGGTAGGCCATGCCGTCGAGGTCACACTTGAGCAACGGAATACGGAATTCCGCAGGAAGCTGACGAATCGCTTCACGAACCTGATCTCCCACCAATTCGAGGCTCGGATCAGCACCATTTTCGATTCTCTGTAGTTCCTTTTGCACTTCCCACGATCTCTCGGGAGCCATCGGCTGGCTCAAGTCCACGTCCTCGTGGGTCGGACGGCGCATTTTGCGGCGGCAGAGATCATAGAAGCGGTTTTTGCAGATACGGAAGAGCCAGGAACGGCAGTCGGTTCCGCGGGAGAAGGAGTCAAACGCCTTCAAAGCCCTCAAAAGCGTATCCTGAACCAGATCCTCGGCGCGATTGCGATCTCCGGTCAGAGAGATGGCAAAAGCCCGGAGTGAGTGAATATGAGGCAAAACCTCTTCGGAGTAGGCGTCCTCCACACTCTCTGGACTGATCTGGGCAATGGTTTCCCATTCCTCGAGTTTGAACATTTTCATGGTTATGGCCCCCTCTTCTGTCTATTGGCCAAAAACGCACTGGTCACTTGCGGGCTAACCAAGGACCTAGCAAGGGGTGTGCCAAAAAGCTGAAGGCATGGAATCACCGGAAAGTGGCCAGAAATTCGCTATGATCCAAAGCGTGAGCCAGAAGGCTCAAATTGCGGAGAGATAGAGGTGACAGATGTTTCGGAATCGGTCTTTCCTCGCGTTAACGGGAACCCAGTTTCTTGGGGCGTTCAACGACAACATCTTCAAGCAGTTCATCCTGCTGATCGCCCTGCAGATGAACCTCGAACACCTTCCTCTGGATCCCCAGGCGATGGCGATGGGGGTCTTTGCATTCCCCTTCGTCCTCTTTGCCTGTCTGGGCGGATCCATCGCCGATCGCTTGCCCAAGCGACGGGTGATCTTCATGGTCAAGGTCACGGAAATTCTGGTGATGGTTCTCGGGATGGGGGCGTTTTTCCTCGCCCAGATCGATCCGGATCTGGCCATTCTGGCCATGATGGCGGTCCTCTTTTTGATGGGGACCCAGAGTGCCTTCTTCGGACCTTCCAAATTCGGCATCATTCCCGAAATGGTCAAGGAATCGAACCTGACCCGGGCCAACGCCATCATCAGCATGACCACCAATATTGCGATCATCCTCGGCACCACCTTCGCCGGGACGATGTTCCTCCACCTCAATCCTGGGGGAGACCTGAGTCAGGGTGATCCCAATTGGTATAGCGGGGCCGTCTTCATTTCGATTGCGATCATCGGCTGGCTGATGGCCCGTAAAATCACCGCCGGAGACAAACCAGTCGCTCCCGAGCGCAGGATGGAGTGGAACCCCATCCACGAGTTGCGTCACCTCGCTAAAGACAAGCCTCTGCTGGGTGCAGTCATCTCGGCAGGCTGGTTTTTCCTGATCGGAGCACTTTCACTGGCCGCACTGAATGTTTGCGGCAAGGAAGTCCTGATGCTGCAGGACGGCGGATCCCGTCTCTTCTTCTTCGTCGCCGGAGGAATCGGTATCGGCAGTCTGTTGGCGAGTCGCCTCTCCGGAGACAAGGTCGAAATCGGTATCGTTCCCGTCGGTGGAGCCTTGATGACCCTGGGCTTCGGACTGACTACTGTCGTCGAGGAAACCCTCTTCGGTTACGGCATGACTCTGTCACTGGCAGGCATCGGCGGTGGAATGTTCCTCGTTCCGCTGCAGGCATATATTCAGGAACGATCCCGGGGTGCGGAAAAAGGCAAGATTCAGGGCGCAAATGAGTTTGTGACCTTCTCCTTCATTTTCCTCTCCGCTCTCGTCTGGGAATTTTTCGTCAACAAGGACATGCTCGGCCTGAGCCCCGAGGGAAGTTTGCTCGCCATCGCTGCCCTCGCACTGACCGGCACTCTGGGGGTTTTCTTCACGGTTCCCCATATCGCCGTTCGGTTCCCGGTATGGGTTCTCGTTCACACCCTCTACCGGATCCGCATCGTCGGCATGGAAAACATCCCCCGCAGGGGAGGGGCTCTGCTGGTGGTGAACCATCTCTCTTACGCAGACCCTTTCCTGGTCGGCGCATCCGTTCCCCGCTTCGTTCACTTTCTCATGCATCGCCAATTCAAGGATATGGGACTGATCGGTTGGGCCAGTCACTTGATGAGGGCGATCCCTGTATCCAGCGAGGACGGACCACGGGCTATCATCAAATCCCTGGAAGATGCGGCTGAGCGAGCCAAGAAGGGTCACATCGTCTGCATCTTTGCGGAGGGTGGTATCTCCCGAACCGGCAACCTGTTGCCCTTCTCCAAGGGCCTGGAAAAGATTGCCCGCAAGGCGGATGTGCCCATCGTCCCCATGTATCTCGACCGGGTGTGGGGCAGCATCTTCTCCTTCCGTGGCAAAAAGTTTTTCTTCAAGCGTCCCCTTCGCCTGCCTTACCCGGTCACGGTGACCATCGGCGAGCCAATGCCTTCCACCTCGACTTCCCGGGAAGTCCGCTCTCGGGTAGAGGAGCTGAGTGCCCTTGCGCTTGATTCGCGCAAACAAAAAGGCATCACTCTCGCAACCCGCTTCCTGACTGTCGCCAGAAAGTCCAGTGGCCGAACCGCGGTGATCGAGAAGGGTCGAAGTCTGACCTTCCGTAAATTCCTCATTCTGGTTCTCCTGTTGCGAAGGAAACTGAGAAAGCGTCTGGAAGGCCAACAAAATATTGGTGTCCTGCTGCCCTCTGGCATAGGTGGTGCTGCCATCAACATTGCCCTGACGGTGATGGGAAAGACTGTCAGCAACCTCAACTTCACTGCAGGAACGGTTTCCCTGAAGTCCGCCTGTGAGCAGCTGGAGTTGAAAACCATCATCTCTGCCAAGTTGTTTACCAGCAAAATCGACATGGACATCTCGGAGTTTGCACCGGATGTGGAAGTCATCGACTTGCCCAGTCTTCTGACCAGGGAAGTTTCGGGGATGGACAAAGTGATGGCACTGCTGACAGCACTGCTGCCTTCCCCCTTCCTGCGAGCCCTTCCCGACGTTCCGCAGGATCCCGATCAGGATGTCTCAATCATGTTCTCTTCCGGGTCGACCGGCACCCCCAAAGGTGTGCGATTGTCCCACCACAACATCCTCTCCAACGTCCGCAGTGTCTCACAGATCTTCGACGTTGATCACAAGGACCGGGTCGTCGGCTCATTGCCTTTCTTCCATGTCTTCGGATACACCATCACACTGTGGTTCCCCCTCGGGAATGCGATCGGTGCCATCTATCACTCCAACCCGATGGAGACCGATGTCATCGCTGAACTGACGCGAGATCACAAAGGCACCATCTTCCTGTCCACCCCAACCTTTTATCGCACTTACCTGCGCAAGTTCCAGCCGGAAGACTTCCAGTCTGTGCGGATTGCCGGAGCCGGCGCGGAGAAGCTCAAGGCAAGTCTTGCCGAAGCATGGGAAGAGCGGTTTGGATCTCCTCTTCTGGAAGGCTACGGCTGCACAGAGTTGAGCCCAGTGGTCTCTGTGAACCTGCCGGATGTCGACATCCCCGGCTTCCGTCAGAAGACCCGGAAACTGGGTACCATCGGCTTGCCGATTCCAGGAGTGGTGACCCGCATCGTCGACCCCGATACCGGTGAGGATCTGCCACATGGCGATGCTGGCCTGCTGTTGATCAAGGGCCCCAGCGTCATGCAGGGGTATCTGGGACGAGATGATCTGACCGCGGAAGCCTTTGATGGAGAGTGGTACAAGACCGGAGATATCGCCAAGGTGGACAATGACGGATTCCTCGTCATCACCGACCGTCTCTCCCGTTTCTCCAAACTGGGTGGCGAAATGGTCCCCCATGTTTTGATTGAGGAAGCCATCCAGGAAGTGATCGACGAAGCGATTCCCGATGGAGAAGAGTCGGGAGGCGAGGCGATGGTCGCCGTGACTGCAGTCCCCGATGAATCCAAGGGCGAGAAGCTGGTGGTCGTTCATGGTGAACTGCCCATCGATCCGCCGCAGATTCTTGACAGTCTGCGAAATCGGGGAGACCTGCCCAACCTGTGGTTACCCCGCAAGGAGGCCTTTGTCCCCGTGGATGAGGTTCCCCGCCTTGGCTCCGGAAAACTCGATCTGAAAGCGGTACGCAATCTGGCGCTCGATCACTTTGGAATCGGAGATTGATGGGGTGGTCCTCACCCCGGACAGACTTCATCATGTTGTCTGAAGGAGGAGGACCGATGACTCCGGAAGACGTCGACGATATGGGTCTCAGGAGTTTCCAGAAGACCATCGAACAGATTTACTTCGACAAGGATTCCGACCGCGGTGTCGCAGGCTCGTTCCTGTGGCTCTCGGAAGAGATCGGTGAGTTGGCTCGCTGTCTTAATTCTTCCACTCCCAATTCCCCGGAGGAACAGGCTGAGTTTGCCGATGTACTCGCATGGCTGGCAAGCATCGCCTCATTGCGAGGGGTCGATCTGGCAACATGCGTTCACAACAAGTATGGCGGAGGTTGCCCTCGCTGCTCGAAAACTCCCTGCAACTGCAATCACAGAGCAGAAAACAACGCTGACTCATGAAGAAACTGGGAGTCCTCGATCGCTATCTGTTAAAAGATCTCGCTCTTACGACGCTGTTTTGCCAGTTGATCCTGTGTGTTCTGGTCAGCATCGTCTTTGCGATGAAAGCGGTCAGTTCCGGTTACTCTCTCGGTATCGTCATACCCTGGCTGGGAGACAGTCTTCTCTACAGCATGTACTTCACCACACCGATGTCTGTGATGGCGGGTTGCAGCCTCAGTTACGGCAAGTTTGTTGCTGATCGTGAGTTCACCGCTGCTGTCGCTTCTGGCATCAGTCCTTCACGCCTGTTTTTACCCATGACCATTCTCATCATTCCCATCCTGATGATGATGATGTTCACCCAATCAACCCTGTTGCCGGAACTTCAGCACCGAAAGCAGGACATCAGCCGTTTCTTCGTCAAACAACTGGAGAATATCGGTGATGGCAGAAAAGGTCAGATCCCCCTCGACGGAGAAGGTGGTGTGATCTATTGGGAAGAGATCCGCAACGGAACCGATCTCAAGGTGGTCTACATTGAGAAGCAACTCAGCGTCAAAGGCGGTGCTGCTGTTCCGAGCAAGTCTAGCAAAGACGACACTCCTCCCACCAAAATCAATGCCAAGCGTGCAAAGTTGAGCGTCGATGATTCCGCTGGACTGATTCGACTGACACTCCGTGATGTCAGTGTCGTGTTTCCAGTCAACAGTTCAGCCACTGGGCAAAGAGACTTCCTCGATTGGGATCACGAGAGCATCGAGTTCGATCAGTTCAATGTGGACTTCCCCATCAGTTCGCGGAATCGTCGTCTGAACGATTTGCCCACTGCAGAGCTGGTAGATCGACTCGTGGAAATCGAGGGTGAGGTCGGCGAAATCGATCGATCATTGGCGACGCTTGCCAGCATTGAGGAAAAGAGAAAAGAAGAATCCCGAAAATCAGGGCTGATCCGGGCGATTCGTCGGGGGGAAACTGAAATCTGGCGCCGCCGGGCAATGGCTCTGGCAGTTCTTACGTTTGCAATGATCGGTGCACCGTTAGCTCTATTGCTGCGGACCCCTCAAAAATTGGTACCGTTCTTCTTTTCACTGCTGGCAATTCTCGGGGTCTTTTACCCCCTGACCTATGGTGGGGTTCAATTGAGTCGTGCCACCGGTGCACCCGCATGGATCACGGTTCTTTCCGGCAATTACATTCTGTTGGCGATGGCCATCGGAATGATTCTCCGATTGAGGGCACGATGAAAATCTGGACAAGCCCACCCCTCAAATGGTTGCCACTAAAAACATTTGACCGGTATCTGATTCGTCAGTTCCTGATCTCATGGTTCATCTGTTCCTTCGCCATTCTTTCCCTGTTTTGTGTCATCGATGGCGTGTCCAGACTGGATCGTTTCCTTCGACATGACCAGCCTTTGCCCATCGTCATCTTCCGATACTTCTCCGGGATGATTCCGATCTATTTCACCCAATACCTTGGACCTATCCTGACCCTTTTCGCTGCAATGTTTACTGCCACACAAATCAACAAGGGCAGAGAACTGGTTCCACTTCGTGCCGCAGGAATTCCAATGCCAAGAATTCTCGCTTCTTTCTTTCTGATGGCACTACTGATGTCGTCGATGATGATTCTGATTCAGGAGACAGTGGTTCCTACTCTGAAAGATGAAATCCGCCTTGCCGACTCCTATGGAAGATCGCGTAACAGCATCCAGCCACAGATGGTCTCTGACAGTCTCAATAATCTCATCAGTGTGACCAGTTACCTTCCCCACGAAAAACGGGGGCAAAAGGTAGAGGTCTCCAGTCGTCATGCTGTCTCAGGGAGTTTGAAAACATTGACGAGAGCCAGGGAGCTGATTTGGGAAACACCCGCAGCCGGCCAGCCTTATTGGCTGCTGAGAGAAGGAAAAAAAGAGCAGTTCTCGGAAAACGGACTCAAGGTGCCTTTTCCTCAGCCGGACGGTACCGTCAAACTGAGTCTCGAATTCGATGAACTCAAATTGGAGACGGACATGAGACCGGTCGACCTGGAATCCAGTGACAATGAGATCGAATATCTTTCCTTCACCGAACTCAGGGATCAGTACAACCGACGCCCTCACTTGACTCACCTCGAAGTCAAACTCCACCGCCGCTTCGCATTCCCTTTGGCCAACTTCATTCTGTTGCTGCTCGGATTGCCCTTCGTGATGCGGTCAGAAAGTCAGTCCATCATTCTGGGCCTGTCGATGGCACTGGCATTGGGAACGGGTTACCTGATTTTCACGGAGATCTGTGCCCACCTCGGAAATGTCGGTGGATTGAACCCGATGTTGTCCGCCTGGCTACCAGTGCTTTTCTTCGGGGCGCTGGGACTGACTCTCTTCGATGGCATCGAAGATTAGCGATCGGTGAACTGCTTCAGTTTGTCAATCGCCCGCTGATAGCGTTTCCGAACCAGCTCCTGAGAGATCCCGAGTCTTTCGGCGACTTCTGCGGTCTCCAGTCCATCCAGTTTGAGCCATAACACGCTGGAATAACTTTCTTCCAAACGGTCGATCAAACCGTGGAGCCACTCCGATTCTTCCCGCTCGATGACCAGGGCTTCACCACCGTGGGCGTCCGGGTCGAGGGGAACTGAGACGATTCCTCCGGGGATATTGGACTCACCCTTGAATCGCTCGTTCTTCTTGACCGCATCGAGAACGGTCCAATGGGCATTCTTCAGAACCAGGTTCAGGAAATCCTGTTGGGTCGCTTCCTCAGGCAGGGTCGTCAAAACCTTGAGCGCCCTGAGAAAGACATCCTGACACATGTCTTCAATCTGGATCTTGCGCCGCAGGGACAGCCCGGATTGCTGACTCAGATACATTTCGAGCTTCGGTTGGATCTGTTCGAAGAGGGCACTGCGGGAGTGGGAGTCCCCATGGATGGCCCTGTTCAGAATCGCAGAAAAGTCATCTCGGCCGTGAATCGAGGCGTCGCTGGAATGTGAATCCACAAGGTCTCCGATTCTGGTGGTTTAAGTCAGCATGCTTGACTTCGCGATTTGGCCGAAAACCGTGAGTCCTGCCGGGGGATTGTAACGAGTAATACAGTGTATTTCGACGATCATTGGACCCTGAGGTTAACTTTTCGATTTTCAAAAAAGTTGTCACGAATCGGTCCTGGCGATCGCTGATAAACATAGCAGGAGGAAGTTCTCTTGCTCCATTCATCCGGAGTCGGGCGTTTTCGCCCGGCAAATGGTGAAACAAACAAAAATCTGAGAGTTTGAGACCCGGGGGCTGGTAAATGGCCGTTCTACCGCTCCCGGTGTTCTCTTTATTAAGAACACCGACCCAGACCACCCCCACCTGTTATTGAGCACATCCGTATTTGAATGCTGCTGGCAGATTAGCCGATCGCGTCGTCGAGATCCTGGAGGAGGTCTTCCACCGATTCGATTCCCACCGAAATGCGGATCAGACCATCCGAGAGTCCCTCTGCCCGACGGGTTTCGACGGGGATCGCTCCATGAGTCATCGAAGGCGGATGCTCGATGAGACTCTCCACCCCACCCAGACTCTCGGCGAGGGCGAACACTTTGGTACGAGAGACCATCTTCCGTGCTTCGTCTTCTGAAGCACCGGCCAGCTCAAAGGAAATCATGCCTCCCGGTGCACGCATCTGGCGGCTGGCGACTTCGAACCCGGAATGACTCTCAAGACCCGGATAAAAGACCTGGCCAATTCGTGAATCAGCCTCGAGCCATGCAGCGATCTTTGCCGCGTTTTCGCAATGACGGTCCATTCGCACCGCCAGAGTTTTCGTTCCTCGCAAGGTCAGGAAACAATCGAGAGGACCGGGAACTCCCCCCACCGCATTCTGGATGAAGGCCAGTTTTTCGTGCAGGGCATCATCGGAAGTGATGAGTGCTCCACCGACCACATCCGAGTGACCTCCCAGATACTTGGTCACAGAGTGAACCACGATGTCCGCCCCCAGTGCCAAAGGCTGCTGCAGGTAAGGAGTGGCAAAGGTGTTGTCGACGACCAGCAGCACACCTTTCTCGCGGCAGATTTCTGAAACGGCAGCAATATCGGTGATTCTCAACAGAGGATTGGTCGGAGTCTCCAGCCACACCATACGAGTCTTGTCGGTGATGGCATCGCGGACCTGATCCGGATCTCCGGTGTTGACGAAATCAAAACCGATCCCCATCGGCTGATACACCTGGGTGAAAATCCGGTGGGTTCCACCGTAGAGATCGTTGCCGGCAACGACATGATCCTGTGGCTCCATCATTTTCAAAACCGCATCCGTCGCAGCCAGTCCACTGGCAAAACAGAGACCATGGGTTCCCCCTTCGAGGGAAGCCAGGTTGCCCTCAAGGGCACTGCGGGTCGGGTTACCGGTGCGGGAGTATTCATAACCCTGATGCACTCCGGGAGCTTCCTGAACATAAGTGGAAGTCAGGTAAACCGGGGTCATGACCGCTCCGGTACTGGGGTCCGGGTGCTGCCCGGCATGGATGGCGCGTGTTTCGAATTTCATGTTCAGGACCTTCTTCCGCTCATCGAGTGGATCATGTCGTACTTGGTAATGATGCGGAATCCCTCAGGAGTTTCGACCAGCACCGCTGCGGATGGCTTGCTCGCCAGTTCGGCAAAGATGGAATCGGCACTCGCCCCCTCGCCGACGACGGGGAAGGGTTCTTCCATCACACTGCCGACTTCACAATCGAGGTGATCTCCACCGGAAAGCATCTTTTCCAGAACCAGTGATTCACGAACACTGCCCACCGGCTGACTCTCTTCGAAAACCGGAATCTGGCTGATCTCTCCCGACTGCATCTTTTCCACGGCCTCGCGCAGGGAATCCTTCGGCGAAAGGTGAATCAACGGTTGCTGACGAGTCCCCCGCTTGTCGAGAATTTCGCCGGCGGTCAGGTGCAGGGAGGATTCCATCAATCCATTGGTGCGCAGCCAGTCATCATCGTAGACCTTGCTCAGGTAGCGTTCTCCTGTATCGGGAATGATGACGACCATGATGTCGTCCGGCCCCATTTGCTCAGCGGCCTTGATTGCGGTGCAAACCGCGGTGCCCGCGGAGGATCCACTGAGGATCCCCTCTTCCCGAGCCAGCCTCTGAGCCATGGTAAACGCATCCACATCAGTGACCTGATGGACTTCATCGATCAGTGAGAAGTCGATGGTGCCGGGAATCATGTCTTCACCGATTCCCTCGGTCTTGTAGCTGTATGCTTCCCCAAGGTTGCCGGTGTCGAAGTATTCCTTGTAGAGAGAACCGATGGGATCTCCGCCGATCACGCGAATATCCGGATTCTGCTCCTTCAGGTACTTGGCCGTTCCACTAACTGTTCCTCCTGTGCCCAGACCCGCAACAAAATGAGTAATCTTGCCATCCGTGTCTTCCCAGATCTCGGGACCGGTAGCGATATAGTGGGCATGGGGATTCCACTTGTTGAAATACTGATTCGGATTGAACGCCATCGGATCCTCTTCAGTGATCCGCTTCGCTACCGAATAGTAGGAACGGGGATCGTCGGGTTCGACGGCGGTAGGACAGATGATGACTTCCGCACCGAAGGCACGGAGCAGCTTTGATTTCTCTTCAGCGACCTTGTCAGGCATGGTGAAGATGGCTTTGTAGCCACGGATGCAGGCGGTCAACGCGAGACCCAGGCCCGTGTTTCCGGAGGTACATTCAACGATGGTTCCCCCCGGCTTGAGCAACCCCTCCCGCTCAGCGGCGTCGATCATGTGAACACCGATGCGGTCCTTGATGCTTCCACCCGGGTTGAATGCCTCCACCTTTGCCAGCATGGTGCCCTGGAATCCCCGGGAGATCCGGTTCATGCGCACCAGCGGAGTGTGGCCAATGGTATCGAGAATGTGATCGTAAATTTTCATGCTCATCCTGTTTCCGGTTCCCGGGGAGGCGGCCTGCTCTGACCGGGCAGATCTCACTGAGATTACCTGCCCATGATAATGCTTGATCCCGGAATGAACACGCCTACCGCCACCTTTCCGGGCAGGTTTTGGGAGTGGATTCACCGGATCTGATTCGATCCCGCCCCTTGGCCCCCATGGGCCTTTGGGATAGTTTTCAGGAAGCCGCCGGGAAGGGCCCGGAAGCACAGTTGAAGCGGTGAAGGGAGATTCCGATTTGGGTGCCATGTCACTGACCCAAAATCCGGATCCGGAGGTCCTCGCCAGGACCCTCCTTGATGATCTGCTCAATTACCTTTCTCCGGGGGATCTGCTGTGTATTCCTACGGGGAGATCACCCCGAAATCTGTATCGCCTGATTCGGGAAGACTCAAAAAATGCCCAACTCTGGGGCAGCCTTCGCTATCTTCAGCTGGACGAGTACCTGGACCCCTCAGGCACGATTCCTTCCTTCCGGGATGAACTGCGTCAGCAGATTTTTGACCCTCTGGGAGTTCCCCATGATCAGGTCTTCTCCATAGACCCTGCCGGCGATCCCCATTTACAGGCGAACCGCCTCGACCAGATCTTTTGCGATTCAGGTCCACCCCGAGCCAGTGTTCTCGGCCTCGGCAATAATGGCCACATCGCCTTCAATGAACCCGGCAGTGATTTCAGCGGATACACCGTGGTCGATCTGGCAGAGGAAACCATCAACACCAACTTTCCGGAACCACGCCCCGGTCAACTGCAGGCCTTGACCATTAGCCTCGATCAGATTCTCGAATCCGATTCGATTTTTCTGCTGGTCCCACAGGCTGAAAAATCAGCTCTGCTCGATCGTTGCCTGGCTGGCCCTCGCAGTCCCGATCTGCCGGCAAGCTGCCTCCATGATCACCCCCAACTCCACGTCTATCGTCACTGAATGACGATTGCGGAAAGGGATCTCCATGCACTGGATCCTCATCATGCTTCTCGGTTTCGGTTCCCTGGCTCAGGAATCAGACTCACCGGTCGACCCCGTGGGTGGGGATGGGCCCAAGGGAAGCCTGAAGTTTCAAATCACGGATACCAACGATAACCCCGTGCCATCGAGACTGACTTTCCGTAAACAGAATGGAAGTCGTCAGAAGTTCTTCAGTGAAACCCAGGTACTTCCGGAAGATCTCGCGATTCGCGACGACGTGATTTGCACCCTCTCGGGGACAGGTCACATCACTCTGCCAGTCGGAACCTGGGTGATTTATGCCAGCCGCGGTCCCGAGTGGGGAATCGATCGCCAGGAAGTTTCCATTGCCGAAGGTGCCGTGACGGAAGCCTCTTTTCAATTAGAGCATCAGATCGACTCCAGTGGTTGGGCGGCGGCCGACTATCACTTGCATACCCTGACCTACTCGGGGCATGGCGACAGCAATATGACAGAACGGATCATCAGCATCGCCAGTGAAGCTCTCGAGGTTGGAATCGCCACCGATCACAATCATCACACCGACTACGACCCGACCATCGAGAAACTGTCCGCAGGAGATCACTTTCAGGGTGTCGTCGGTAACGAGATTTCGGTCCCCCTCGGTCACTTCAATGCCTTCCCCCTCGAGCCCTGGGGAGAAGTGGTCGACGTTCAATCCTCCAATGGTCCACGCATGTTTCGTGCGGTACGCAAGATGGGCACTGGAGGAGTCACCCCTGTGATCCAGGTCAATCACCCCCGTTGGGAAGCGATCGATTACTTCCGAATCGCCGGTCTCGATCCCATCACCGGTGAATCCGCGGACACCGATTGGTCCATCGATTTTGACAGTGTCGAAATCTTCAATGAAAATCCGGGCTGGGGTTACTACGACGCCGAAACCAGTGACCGATTTGTCGGTACCAGTCGCCACTCCGTTCTGGAGGATTGGCACCAACTTCTCAATCGCGGTGCACGCATCACCGCGGTCGGAAACTCTGACAGTCACACCGTCAACGTCAACCTCGCCGGTTGGCCACGAAATTACTTTCCCGTTTCGAATGATCAGCCTGGTCAAATTCCGGTGAAAGAAATCTGTGACACCGTCAAGAATGGTCAGGTCTTCACCACTTACGGTCCTTTCATCAAATTTTCCGTCAACGGCAAGGGCATGGGAGAAACCGTACAGGCAGAGAGGGCCGCAGTTCGCCTCAAGGTTGAGGTCCACGCGGCAGACTGGATCGACGTCGATCGGGTTCTCGTCATCGTTGACGGTGATGTGGTCGAAACGATTCCGGTCCCGGACTCCCGGGAAATCGTGAGGCTGATCGATGAGCGCAAGATTCCGGTCCGCACCGACGGATGGATCGCTGTTCGGGTCGAAGGGGATGACAGCCTTGCACCCATCGTTCCCGACAAAGACCGCCCGATTCTTCCGATCGCCATGACCAATCCGGTCTACGTCGACGTCGATGGAGATGGTCGTGTCACGGCCCCCGTCGAAGTCGCGCGCAATTGGCTCGAAAATTTCTCGGGAAATGAGATCGAACTTCATGCGGAATGGCAGGCACGTCAACCTCACCAGCGGGTATCGATGCTCCATGCCTGTGATCAGGATTCTGAAACCGTCCGCACACTGTTGCTTTGGGGACTGCAGGATCCTTCTCGCCTCGTCTGGCTTGCCGCTGCCAGAACCACCGAGTTGCTGGAGATTCGCAATGATTCCGCACTGACCCGGGAGTTGGTCCGTCGCTTTGAATCCCACGGTCTGGATGCGTGGGCACTTTCTGTCCTGTTGAGAGCGATGCCCCCTGAAGAAAGTGGTCCCAGGGTCGCTGAACTGTTGGGGAGCAAGGGCAAGGAAGCTCTCGGAATTCATACCCGCCAGATCCTCACACTTCTGCCGGGACAATTTGTACGCAGGATGTTTGTCTCCGAACCCATTCCAGGTGGTGGTGAAGAAGGAATTCGTCGGGTGCTTTCGATGTCTGCAGAGGATCGCCCCACCCAAAGGGTGCTGCTCTCCACTGAGGAGGGGCAATTTGATCTGCAGCAATATGGCAAAGAGCGCGGGCGGTCCGATGATTGTGTCTTCGTCCTTCGCTGTACACTCATCAGTCCCACAGATCGCACGGTCACTCTCGCTGCCGGTTCGGATGATGGCTGCCTCCTGCAGGTGAACGGCAACACCATCGTTGAAGACTTCGCCGATCAGGGAGTAGATCCCCTCGATCACCTGATTCAGGTACCGCTGAAACAGGGGACCAATGAGGTGCTCTTTCTCATCGCCAACGGCAGCGGTAAATCAGGAGCATCCCTGAGAATTCTCGATGACGAAGTGGTGGTACAGTCCGCCGGGGGCAGCAAGCGCCCTCCCATCTCGCCTCGCCAGAGGGTTCTCTCTGATATGGCCGCACTGCATGCCGCCGCAACGCTCTATCGCCTGAATCAGGGCAACTGGCCGACAAGCGTCAGGGATCTGGTCGAAGCAAATCTGATCGGCAATCTCACCGCTGACCCATGGGGTGGTGAATATCAAATCGTGCCGAAAGAGGAGAAGGTCGAGATCCTCTCACTCGGTGCCGATGGATCTGAGGGTGGTATCGGCATCGAAGCGGATATCCGCTACGCGCCCTAGGAAAGTTCGGCCAGTTTCTCGGCATTCATCTCGCGACGATCTTCCCGTCGACGGGTCCACCCCTGCTTGTCGAGATACTCCAACAGCGGAATGGCAAACTTGCGGGTCGTCCCCAGCAGGTCTTTTGCCTCAGCAGCACTGAAGGGACCTGCGGTTTCGTGATGAGCCGCCAGTCTTCTTACCGCTTCCAGAATCGCTTCCTCGAGCAGAACCACATCCGGAGTCAGTCGCACCAGTTCTCCGCGGTCCACCAACAGTGATTGCAGTTTTCCGATCAGAGCTTCACTGGTTCCCAACATGGGAGCCAGATCCTCATTGCGTGCTGCTTCAAAGAGATGCTCTGAGAGATAGTTGCGGTACTTCTCCAAAGCCTGTCGCTCCCCCTCGGGAATCGGTGGCTCATACCCGGGCAGAGACAGGCGACCTCCGCGCAATCGATGGACGCGCTCCTCCTCGACCAGCTGCTGATACACCGCTTCGAGGAAAGTTTCTTCCAGACGCAGAGCATCGCGGATCTCGAGAGCCTTGACCGAAACCCGATACGGGTCCTCACGGAATGCCGCTTCGATGGCACCGGTGATACGCTCCCCGGCCATGCGAATCCCTTCCCGGACGAGCCAGCGATCCCCGGGCAACGCCTTGAGATCTCCGGCCTCTGCCAGCTCCTGCAAATATTGGGAGACCTGATCCTGAGTGACGGTCATTCGGCGCGAGAGTTCCTCGGTGGTGTGGATTTCCAACAGGGCATCGCGCAAAAGGCTACGCAGGTAATCCTGGGGACTGTCGAGGGCGGACATCTTTCGCCGAACCGACTCGACGACAAAATCCTTGCCCGTTTTGAGACGCCAGCGCGAGCGATCGAGAATCTCGCCTCCCCCGAGAGTGATCATCGGCGAGGTCTGGCGCAGGACGAAACGGTCACCAGGGGCTACCACCACCGGTTCCTCCAGACGAATCTGCGCTACCGCCTCCTCACCCGGCTCCAGAGTGGTGCAATCCAGAAGGTACAAACGACCCACTGCCTCCATCGTGCCCTGCAAAAAACGAATCGGCATTCGATGCGTCAGGGCATTGGGCAATGATGGCAACGCCCGCAGACTGACCTCCAGCATCTCTGTCGCAGTGAAATATCCGGGAGTCGCGGCAACCATTCCCCGGGTCAGATCCTTGTAGTTGACATCTGCCAGGTTGATGGCAGTGGAATGACCCGCCCGGGCACGATCGACCGTCACCTTGTAGGCCTGCAATCCCCGCACCCTGCCCTTGTGTTCACCGGGCAATATTTCGAGTCGATCATCCTTCGAGACAGATCCACTCACCGGCACACCCGTCACCACAGTTCCGTGACCCTTGGCCGAGAAGACTCTCTGAATCGGCAGACGGAAAACTCCATCCGTTTCCCGGGAAGGCAGTTCATCAATCATGGAGATGACTGCCTCGCGCAGTTCATCGATCCCTGCTTCAGTCTCGGCGCTGACCCGCATCATCGGTGCGTCCTCGAGGAAAGTCCCCTTCACCGTGTCGCGAATCTCCTCCTCGACCAATTCGAGCATCTCTTCATCCACCAGATCAATCTTGTTGATGGCGATGATCCCCCGCTGAACTCCGAGAATCGTCATGATCGAAAGGTGCTCAAGGGTCTGTGGCATCACCGAATCATCGGCAGCCACCACCAGCACGACCAGATCGATGCCACTGGCTCCTGCGACCATATTGCGAATGAACTTTTCGTGACCGGGAACATCGATGATGCCGACCAACTCACCACCAGGGAGCTGCATCGGCGCAAATCCGAGATCGATGGTCAATCCACGATCCTTCTCCTCCGGGAGCCGATCCGGGTCAATCCCGGTCAATCGCCTCACGAGAGACGATTTGCCGTGGTCGATATGTCCGGCGGTGCCGACGACGACACCGTAAATACTGTCTTCCGTAGCCAATTCGCTCCTCCGGGGGCCGGGTCGTCAAATCTCGGGGCAGAACTCGGGGTCTGCTCCCTTGACGATACCCCACTTTTCATCCAGCATCATCGTCATGAGCACCGCCCGAGACGAAATCTTCTGCAAGTTTGCCATTCAGCAAGGCCTCTGGAGCAAAGAGGAGGCCGTGTTGTTCCTCAATCACTACCGATCCGAGGGATCCCCCGGGCGGTTCGGTGACTGGGCCAGTGAACAGGGTGCCATCTCCTCAGACATCGCCCAAAAAATCGAAGCCGCCATCGACAAGAGAGTCGGTAGCGTCGCGTCGCAAAAGGGAATGCCAAACCCCGCCAATGCCAAAGGAAAACCTTCCGCCGGTGGCCCGGGATCATCCGGCAGCAAACCCCGTCGTCGTCGCAAACGGGGTGGCGGTGGGCTGGGTCTCGATTTCGAGAAAAACCCGGTTCAAACATCCATCTATCTTGCATGCGGAGTTTTGGTCCTCGTATTGGTCGCTTATGTGATCTACCAGTTCCAGAAATCGGATCCGCCCCCAGTAGCACCCACTCTCGAGGAAAGCCAGGAAGAGAAAGATAAAAACTCTTCGGCAACCACCGCCAATCAGGCTCCTCCACCTCCCGTCTTCAGCGAGGAGGAACTGCGAAACATGGACAATCGCATCAACGTGGCTGTCACCGACGCGCGCCAGTTCCTCAGGGATGGACGACTCGCCCAGGGGATCAATGGCCTCAAGAAGTTGCGTGCAGATCTCGGTGGGGATGAATTGCCTGAAGCGCAGCGAACCCGGATCGATCAGGAAATCGCCGAACTGAATGAAATCTGTGAAGGCACCTATTCCGACCTGCTGGAAGAATTACGCGAAGCAAAAAGCGAAGGTAATGATCAGGATGTCCAGGACACGCTCGATGCCATCGAGCAGAATTGTGGTCCTGACTACCGCGCCCGTGCCGAGAAGGAGGGGGCCTAGGCCCCACTACCGTCATGGCCCGAGAACGACTCCAAAAATACCTGGCCCGCTGTGGCCACGGATCCCGCCGACGAGCTGAACTCCTCATCGAAAAAGGTCTCGTCTACGTCAATGGTGAGGTCGCTGAGCTGGGCATCAGCATCCTTCCCGGGAAGGATGAGGTCGTTCTCCACGGCGAAAAGGTCCAGCCCCCCAAACACATGACCATCATGTTCCACAAGACCGCGGGCACGATCACCAGCACCCACGACACCCATGATCGACTGACGGTGATGGACATGCTGCCCAAGCGGGTCGTCGATGCCGGGGTCCTCCCAGCCGGTCGCCTGGATCTGGAAACCGAGGGGATGCTGATCTTTACCAATGACGGCGACCTTCTGCATCGCATCACTCATCCCCGCTATCGCTGTCGCAAGGAATACTTCGTCGTCCTCTCCCGTGCACCCTCAGAGCGCGTACTCGAAACCCTTCGACGGGGAGTCTTCCTCCCTGACGTGGGCAAGGAAACCTCTCCCGCACAAATCACTCGATTACGGCGACGCAAGGATGGCACCGCCTCTTTGCACATCGTGATCCATGAAGGAATGAAACGACAGATTCGCCGAATGTTCTCGGGGCAAGGTCTCGAAGTGACCTACCTCAAACGCATCTCCATCGGCAAACTGAATCTCGACGATCTTGCACCTGGCAAATACCGGACTCTGCGCGATCGGGACCTCGCCCTGCTTCTGAAATCCGATGACGAGGATGAAAAAAACCGTCCCCCCCACCCGAAAGGGCGAGGAGGACGGGCAGGCTCTGGGGGATCTGACAGAAGGGCTGGTCCTGGAAGGAAGGCGGGCCCGGGCAAGGGCCGCCGCTAGTTCAGCACCACCTGCAGATATCCATCCACATTCGTCGAGTCGATGACCACTTCCCACAATCCGGGGGCTCCCAAATTCGACAGCGACTTGTAGATCACATTGCCGCCGTTACCGAAGAAGGTCTCGTCGAAGATGAGAAAGTTGAAGCTGTCGTAAATCTGAATACGCAGGACTCCGTCAAACTTCAACCCGTCCACAGTGACGTAGGCGTCGTGAAGATCGGTGAACCAGAAGTAGCTGTCCGTGGCAAAGTAGTTGACGAAATCACCGGAGTAACCGAAGACCAGCGAGTCCTTGGTCACCAGAGGATCGTTGACGCAACTATTGCAGTGGTGGTTTTTACACCCTGAAGCGAAAATCAACACAGCCGCCAAACCGACAGCCAAAGCTCGAGAAGACATCGTCACTCCCATCCAGAGACCACCGCGGCCTCATAAGACAGACGCACCTCTTTCTGGATTATTCATCTGCTTTTTGAGTTTGTCAGGAACCCATGGAGGATCGCTCTGGGAAACCCCTGCAAAAGCACCAAATGTCACCTTATTGGTCCATTTCTTGTTGGAGTCCGGTCCCGTTCATGGGCTATCCTGTGGGTTGGTTCCGGGATATTTCTTCCCCAAACCACTCCGCTGTCTCAGCGAAAGGTCTCGCTATGAGGTTCATCGCATCGTGCGCTTCTGCACTGACTCTTCTCTTCAGTCTTCTCCTCAGCTCCACCGCAGGGTTCGCCCACGATCCCTTCGATGAGAATCCGCCGCCGTTCCTGGTGGTCGACAAGCTGGAGCGGGAAGATCCCTTCCGTCAACTCGATGACGTCCTGCCATCTCCGAATGAGTCACGACTCGCTTCCGGGGCACCGGGCCCTGCCTACTGGCAACAGCAGGTCGACATGGAGATCGACGTCACCCTCGATGCGGTCAATCATCGTCTCGATGGTCTCGAGAAGGTCACCTACCACAACAACTCTCCCCACACCCTGACCTATCTGTGGATGCAGCTCGATCAGAACCGCTTCCGCGAAGAATCCATCGGCAATCGCAGTCGCTCCATCGACCCGGAAGACGAACAGAGCATCCGCTGGTTGCGTCGACTTGCCTTCCAACAAAACTTCGATGGCGGCTTCAAGATTGAATCCATCGTCGATGCCGAAGGGAATCCGGTTCCCTTCATCCTCCATGACACCCTTTTGAGAATCGATCTGCCCCAGCCGCTGGCTCCAGGAGAGTCCTACTCCTATTCACTGAAGTGGCACCACAACATCGTCAACGCCAAGTTGTTGCGTGCCCGTGGTGGTTACGAGTGGTTCGAGGATGCCGGCAATGCCATCTACGAGATGGCGCAGTGGTTCCCGCGCATGTGTGCCTACACCGATTACGCCGGTTGGCAGAACAAGCAATTCATCGGCAGTGGTGAGTTCACCCTGGAGTTCGGCGACTACATCGTCCGCATCACGGTGCCCGACACCTTTGTCGTCACCGCCACCGGTGAATTGACCAACCCCGAAGAGGTCATGACCGACACACAGATGCAGCGAATGAAGGCTTCTGAAACCGCCGAGAAACCGATGTTCGTCATCACCCCGGAAGAAGCCCTCGCCAATGAGAAGAAGGAAGCCACCGGAACCCGCACCTGGGTCTTCGATGCCAAGAAGGTACGTGATTTTGCCTGGGCCGCTTCCCCCAAGTTCATCTGGGATTCCCTGGGAGTCGACGTCCCTGGCGGTGATCGCACGATGGCGATGTCCTTCTACCCCAATGAGGGAGAACCGCTGTGGAGCAAATACTCCACCCACGCCATCGCCCACACCCTCGAAGAGTTTTCAAGAATGTGTACTCCCTACCCCTACCCGGTGGCCATCAGCGTGAATGGTCCCGTCGGTGGCATGGAGTACCCGATGATCTGCTTCAACGGCCCGAGGCCGGAAGAGGATGGAACCTACTCGGAGCGAACCAAGTACGGTCTGATCGGCGTCATCATCCATGAGGTCGGCCACAATTGGTTCCCGATGATCATCAACTCGGACGAACGTCAGTGGACGTGGATGGACGAAGGCCTCAACACCTTTGTCCAGTTCGTCACCCAGCTTTCGTGGGAAGAAAAGTACCCCTCCCGTCGCGGGGAAGCACGCAACATCACCCGTTTCATGAGCAGCCCCAACCAGATGCCGATCATGACCAACAGCGAACAGTTGATCCAATTCGGCAACAACGCCTACGCCAAACCGGCGACCGCACTCAACATCCTGCGTGAGAGTATCATGGGCCGGGAGCTCTTCGACTTTGCCTTCCGCCAGTACTGCGAACGCTGGGAGTTCCGTCGCCCGGAGCCGGCAGATCTCTTCCGCACCCTGGAGGATGCCAGCGGCATGGACCTCGACTGGTTCTGGCGCGGGTGGTTCTACACCACCGATCACGCTGATCTCGCCATCGAGAGTGTCGTCCGCTACCACATGGACAGCGGCAACCCGGATGTCGAGAAACCGCTTCAGAAAGCAGAGCGGGACAGCGACCCGGAGTGGATCAGCCGCATCAACAACAAGGACATCCCCTTCCGCAGTGATCGTTTCCCGGAGCTGCTCGATTTCTATAACAGCTTCGATGAATTCGATGTCACCGAAGAGGATCGCCGCGGTTATGAATCCTTCCTCGCCCGCCTCGATGCCGGAGATGAAGATCTCCTCAACCGCGACTGGAACTTCACCATCGTCCGTCTGCGCAATTACGGCGGTCTGGTGATGCCGGTCCCTGTGCGTCTGACCTACTCCAGTGGCAAGACTGAGGAACAGCACCTGCCTGCGGAGTTGTGGCGCTCCAACCCGCGGGTGATCTCACGGCTGATGGTCACCCCCGAGCCGGTGGTGAAGGTGGAAATCGATCCCCATTGGGAGATCGCCGATGCGGATCGCAGCAACAACAGCTACCCGCAAGAGATCGACCAGAAACGGTTCCGTATCCGTCCCGACTCTGATCGGACCAATCCGATGCAGCGTGATCGTGACGAAAGACTGATGAGGGAAGCGGAGATTGCGGCGCAGAGACTCGGCAAGGAGATCGCCCGTCGGGTGGCATCCAAAACTGCGGGAACTCCGATGCCTGCCGCTTCCGGTGTTTTGGCTGAAATGCAGCAAAGCCTCTTCAGTGATCCCTTCGGTTCCGAGTTTTCCGTCTTCGACGTCAAGGACGGTGAGGGGATCGCCAAGATCTTCTCTGCGGGTCCCGACGGTAACCCGGGAACCGATGACGATCTGACCTGGGTGGTCTTCAAGGATGGCCATGTCGACCGGTGGGTGGACGGAAACTGATCCCTTTCCAATCCACAGACAAAAAGAGCGGATCCGCAGGAGGACACTGGACGACCTCCTAACCGGATCCGCTCTTTTTTTCATCCGGATCTGACCCTCTTCGGCTTCCTGACGACTCTCATCCCATCAAGAGAACTGGCACCCTCCTTGCTGTGCCCCTCCTCCCGCCCAACACGAGGAGGATACCCATGCGTGGCGATCGTCATCTGCTGACCTGGCTGGTCTGCTGTCTTTTTTTGACTCTCATCGGTTTGCTGCTTTTGCAGAGCAGCGGATTTGCACAGGCTCTACCCCTGATCGTGACCGACAGCAGTCGTGATCATCTGCTCGGACTGCGGGATCTCGATGGCGATGGTCTCTATCTCTCTGCGGATGAACATCCGGTCCTTCTCACCGATCTGGCAGGGAACCCGCTTTCCATTCCCAACGCCCTGCTCAGCAGACCGGATGACCTCCTGCTTCTCGACGGAGGCAGTCTCGACCAGCTGATTGCCCTGCGCGATCTGGACGGCGATCAGCTCTGGCAAACTCCCGGCGAGATCACCGTCCTTTATGATGGCGGCAACGCCACTCCCGATTGGGTCTACCCCACCGCACTCTGTCGCGATCCTTCATCCGACTCGGGAATCGAAACCCTCTACGTCGCCGATCGCAGCACCACCCGAAGACGAATCCTGCGCCTGCAAGACCTCAACGGAAACGGTCTCTTCGATACCGGGGAAGTCCAGATCTGGTGGAGCGTCGCCAACACCCCCGGGGTGGATACGGATTTTCTTCCCACTGAACTGGTGCCTCTGGGGGAATCGAATCTGCTCGTCATCGATGGTCCCCGGGGAATGATCCATCGGGCCCACGATGAAAATGGCAACGGAATGATCGACAATCCGAGTGAGTGGGCCCCCTGGTTTACAACACCCGGCGATTGGAACATCAGCCGGATCAGCGATTTTCAACGGGGAGAGAATGGACGCTTCTGGATGGCGGATGATCTTGGGGGACAGATTCGGATCTTCGAGGATCTCAACGGGGATGGGCAAATCAGCGAGGATCCGGAGATCCGCCTGTACGCCCACTCCCCCTCTCCCCGTTCCGTCTGGTCTCACCCGGGAGGAGGAAGTGTCATCGGCGATGGGGATACCGATACCCTTTGGTACTGTCGGGATCTGGACGGGGATGGTACCGCTCTGGGATCGGATGAATGCGTCAATTTACTTCCCGACAACTTTGACGAAGTGTCGACCCCCTCTGCGATCAGCGGGCCCCAAGGTTGGCAGAGCATCGATCTGGAGAGCATCGACCCTGCTCTGATCTCCCGGGATGGCGAAACCGTCGAGATTCAGGGAGATGGTTGGGTTCCCGGATTTCCGGTTCAGTTACAGGTCGCTGGAACAGAGATCCCCGGCAGCAGTGTTCTGCCGCAGAGAATTTTCGCCCAGTTCCCTGCTCTCGAGGAAGGGGTTCACGATCTGTGGATCCGGTCGGGACAGCGGCATGGCTACTTCCCCGCCGCGGTAACCATCGTGCCCACTTTTCTTCGTGGAGATGTCACCCGCGATGGGAACATCAATCTGGCCGATCCCCTGCGATTGCTGGAGTGGCTCTACA
>JACETR010000015.1 GCA_013911165.1 Planctomycetota bacterium
CAGTCGTGTGCCAATGCCCTGATGGATGTCGCCACTGCAAAGTTGATCACCCCGGTGGAGGAGGCTTTGCAAAAGGATGTCCTGATGGAGGTGTGGGTCGAAAGGGAATTGGTATTGCTACTGGCGAAGCTGGGTCAGCGTCAGCGGGTGGATCGCTGGATGTTCGATCTGCAAAAGCAGGCGGACCAGGTTCCCAACACGGCGACCCTGCCGGCGATTCTCGATGCTCTCACCCGTCTTGGAGATTTGCAGTTCCGTAGTGGACTGATCAGGGAAGCGAGCGAAACCCACCAGAAGCGCATCGATCTGCTCGGGGACATCGCCCGCAGGGTGCGGCCGGAATTACGCCCGGGTCTCGTCGATGAGCAGTGGGCGATCCACTACAACCTGGCGTGCTGTTTTTCGCTGTTGGGGGAGGCTGAGAAGGGTTTGCAGGCTCTGGAGACGAGTTTGGCCTCGACCACGATTCGCCTCGAAATGGCCCTGGTGGATGGGGATCTGAAGCTTCTCAGAGAACGGGATGAATGGCCCGCATGGGTGGCGCGGATGCAGTCTGAGTCTGGGCAATCCCGACCGGAGGAAGCACCGACAGAAGGGGAAGGTGAAAGACGATGAGAGGAAAGCGATGCCTCTGGCTGTTGCCGATGTTGCTGGTTTGCTCTTCCCTTGCAGCCCAGGACTCTCCCGCTGGGAAAGAAGAAAAGCAGCCACCCAACATTCTCTTTTTCATCACCGATGATCTCGGGTGGCAGGATACGGCGATCTCTCTCCACAAGGAGAGTGCTCCCTTCCAGCAACACTATCGAACCCCCCACTTGCTCCGTCTTGCCCGCGAGGGGTTGGTCTTCACCAACGCCTACGCTTCTTCGCCGGTGTGCACACCGACCCGTACCAGCATCATGACGGGGCGATCTCCGCAGGCGAATGGCATCACCTATTGGATTCTCCGCAAGGACCGGGACACGGGAGGCCCCCGGGAGGGAACGGTGCCTCCGCAGTGGAACGTCAACGGCCTCCAGTCGGGAGATGTAACGCTTCCCGCATTGTTGCAAAAGGGTGGCTATCGGACGATTCACGCCGGAAAAGCCCATTTGGGGGCACATGGCAGCAGTGGCGCTGATCCAAAAAATCTGGGTTTTGACGTGAACATCGCCGGCCATGCTGCCGGGGCTCCATCCGACTTCCGGGGGAGCAGGAACTTCTCCCGCGATCCGGAAAAACCGGGGGATCGCATCTGGGATGTTCCCGGTCTCGAAAAATATCATGGCAAGGATACGTACCTGACAGAAGCGCTGGCGCTGGAGGCCGCGACTGCAATTCATCAGGCGCACCAGGATGGCCAACGCTTCTTCCTGCACTTCTCACCCTACGCAGTTCATACACCGATCATCGCCAACGACCGTCATCTGGATCACTACCCGGATTTGTCCAAGGTGGAAGCCGCCTATGCGACGATGATTGAATCGGTCGATGAGGCGCTGGGGGTTTTGCTCAAGACCCTCGAAGATTTAAAGATCCTCGATGAAACCGTGATCATCTTCACCAGTGACAATGGCGGGCTCTCGGCTCACACCCGCGAAAAACCGCACCACCGTCACAACCATCCGTTAAGTAGCGGCAAGGGTTCTGCGCTGGAGGGGGGCACGAGAATTCCGTTGATGGTGCGGTGGCCTGGAGTGGTCGAAGCGGGGCGTCGTACTGATCTGCCCGTAATCAGTCATGACCATTTTCCGACCTTGCTCGAGGTGGCCGGAGTCGAGGGACCGCAGGATCACATGACCCGGGTGGAGGGTTGGAATCTGTTGCCGATATTCCGCGACGACGGTCGCGGGACGGAAACCGGAGGATTGCTGGAGGGTTGGGGCGAGCGGGTTCTCTGCTGGCACATGCCCCACTTCTGGGGCCCCAGAGGCCCGGGAATTCAGCCATTCAGCTCCATCCGTCGGGGTCCCTGGAAGATGATCTACTACTACCATCCCGAGCCAAAGCGGGTGCTCTATCACCTCGGCAGGGATTTGGGAGAGAGTCGCGACCTTGCTGATCAGCAGGAGAAAATTCTCGAGGACCTCTCCGAAGAACTGGCGAGACATCTGCGTGAAACAGGGGCCTCACTGCCCAGCGTCAACGGACAGACCATCCCCCTGCCGGATGAACTCAAGCAGTGAGCCTGAAACCCGGAGTTGTGGCTCGGGCTTGTTGCGAGTTGTGAGTGACTGTGAAGCGCTGCTCTAGTTGGCGGGCTTGATCAGACCGGCATCGAGGAGAGTACGGTAAGCACCCTTCTTGCTGATGGTCTTGAGTGCACGTGCACTGAGGCGAACCCGGATAAAGCGGTTCAGCTCGGGAACCCAGATGCGTTTGCTTTGAAGGTTGACCTTGAAGCGACGCTTGGTCAGGCCGGTGATCTTGATTCCGACGTGGCCGGAGCGCTTGGATTTACCGCGGGTCTTTTTGCGATTTCCAGAGGCAGTGCGGGCTCCGGTGATCTGGCAACGGCGTGACATCGTTTCGGTCCTGTCCTAAGTCGGAGAATGGATCTCCGCGAGCAATCATTTTCATTTCAATCGAGGACTGTGACAAACAGGCCTGACCCCGGACAAGGATACGGAGAAATCGATTCACCGATACACATCATCGACAGGGAGGCCCGGAAGAGTCCTCTACCAAAGACGGAGCGTACCGATCTGCCCTGAAAGGGTCAACCAAACCCGCTTCTGTAACAGGGTCTGCCTGGAGGGCTGAAAACCGGTGAAAATGCCCAAATACGGGCGATATCGGGCCTAAAGAGCCGATTTGGGTGCATCCCGTGAAAGTTGCCAAAGTTACCAAGAATCGTGGCTGTGCACTGGACCCGGAGGTATCCGGGCACATCATGACCCGGTGAATGATGTGACCGAATGGAGCGAAGCTGATGGGAATTCTGCAAAAGCAGTGGGGTGTTTGGCTATTGGCACTGGTGCTCTTGGCCAGCGGCTGCGTGGGCAGCTCGGAGTGGATCCGTGAACAGGGTGAGAGAGGTGCTGCCGTGGTGGACGGTGTGGTCGTGGAACCCTGGGGTGAAATCGATGGCGAAGAAGTTGTGCGATACACCCTCGACAACGGTTCGATGAAGGTGCGCATCATCAATTACGGAGCGACCGTCACCGAGTGTCTGGTTCCATCCGCAGCGGGGGGTGAACTGGTCGATGTGGTTCTCGGGTTTGATGATCTCGATGGCTATCGCGAGAAGAGCCCCTACTTCGGTTGCATCGTTGGCCGTTGTGCAAACCGGATCGCCGCCGGCAAATTCGAATTGAATGACAGCAGTTACACCCTGGCCACCAACAATGGACCGCATCACTTGCATGGTGGAAACCGGGGATTTGACAAGAGAATTTGGGAATCGAAACCGATTCAGAGTAACAGGGGGCCTGGCGTTGAATTGCGTCTGGTCAGTGAGCCCGGGGATCAGGGTTATCCCGGAGAAGTACGGGCCGCGGTTCGCTACATCCTGACCGGAGCCAACCAGTTGCGTGTTGAGATGGCTGCCGAATCGAGCACGGAGACTCCGGTCAACCTCGCGCATCACTCCTACTGGAACCTTGCTGGTCACGAATCGGGAAGCACTCTCGATCAGGAGTTGCTTCTCCGTTGCTCACGTTACACCCCCGCGAAGGACCTGATTCCGACGGGTGAAGTCGCCCCCGTTGCCGGTACTCCGCTCGATTTCACAACCTCGAGGGCGATCGGTTCACAAATGGATCAGTTGCCCAAACCGGGAGAGCCCTTTTACGCCGGAGGTTACGACCACAACTTTGTGGTCGATGGAGAAGAGGGTGCACTTCGCGAGGTGGCGGTGGCACGATCGGGCAAGACCGGGATCGTCATGACCGTCTTCGCAGATCAGCCCGGTGTGCAGTTTTACAGTGGAAACTTCCTCGATATCGCCGGTGGAAAAGGGGGAGCGTCTTACCCCCAATACAGCGGTTTCTGCCTGGAAAGCCAGATCTGGCCCGATGCCATCAATCGTCGGGATGTCGCAGGCTGGCCCGATGTCGTGCTCAAGCCTGGGGAGCTCTACACCCACACCATGAGCCACAATTTTTCCATTGAGGAGTGAGGTCTCCATGATCGTCATTTTTCTGACACTGATTTCGATCTTCAACGTTGGTTTCGGGCTGTGGGTGATGCTCGATCCGGTACAGGTCATGGAGATGATGCTGACCTGGCAGACTCCTGAAAACCCGCTTCTCCCCGACCGTGAGGCGATCCAGCCGGCGACGATCGGCGAGTTTCGCGCACTTCTCGGAGGACTCATCCTGTCTCTGGGTCTGGTGACCCTGAGATGTCTCTGGAGCCCTTCCTATGCAATATGGCTCCAACCTCTCGCATGGTGCTTCCTGGGCCTGGCGCTGGCGCGCTTTTCCAGCCTGATGCTCGATGGAATTTCCACTTACACCATCGTGGCGGCCTCGGTAGAGGTGGTGACCGCATGGGCACTGGGAGTCCACGCCCAAAGGCTGCTTTCCGGCGGGGTTGAAATGGAAGAAGAGCTCGAGGAAGAAGAAGTCGAGGATTATTAACAAATCCGGCTTTCACTGAGCCTTGCCGAATCAGCCGTTGATACCGGGGAGGCGTTCTGCCGCTTCGCTTTCACGTTTCCATGCTTATCCAGATTTATCGAGCGACTTCGACTTGATATGGTGTTGGACTTTTCAAGGTTTACACCTGAAAATCCGGGAACAAGGGTTCTGAACCTCCATAAATCTGTTCAAGCATGGTCTGGTCGGGGTGAGACATTCCCGGGTCAGAACCGTGAAAGGTTTGAGATGATTTCGAAGAAGTTTGTCTTGTTTCCGCTCTTCCTGAGAACCGGCGGCGCACTTCTGGTGATTGCCAGTGTCGTTGCCGCAACCCACCTGATCGAGAGATCGGTGGCATTGACCCAGGATCCACCCGCAGAAGAAGAGTTGCTCGACGATGAGTTACTCGACGATGAGTTACTCGATGACGACCTTCTCGGTGATGACCTCCTGGAGGCGGATGAGAAGGTTGCGGAAACCGGAGAAGAAGATGCCTTTTCGACGATTGAGGCTCACGAAAAAGTCTTCGCCAAGAGCAACTTCCCCTCCGCAGACGAGTGCGCGTTGTGCCACCCGAAGCAATACAAGGAGTGGTCCGTTTCCCAGCACGCCTATTCGCAGTTGAGCCCGCTGATGATGTCGATGCAGAACGCCATGAATGTGGGAACGAGTACCACCAATGGTGATTTCTGCCTGCGTTGTCATGCTCCTGTGGGATCTGACATTGGCGAGCCCTTCAGCGCCTCCAATCTCGATCGCCATCCTGCTTCGAGAGAAGGGATTACCTGTGTGACCTGCCACCGCATGAGTGCGGGATATCGCAAGGTTTCGGGAAGAATCGGCATCGACCAGGGTGACGTCTTCGACTCCGTCAAGGGTGCCTTGGGCAACGCGGAACTCGCCCGGGTGCTGGCCGACAAAAAGCAGTTCAAGGTCAATACCGATCGTGATGGAGTGGGACGCGCGATCCACACGGAGATTGAACCCTTCTTCGAGTTGACGACTCCTGCATTCTGCGGATCCTGCCACGAGGTGTTTGCCCCCAATGGACTTCGGGTTCATGAGCTGATGACCGAGTATCGCAATTCGCCCGCAGCGGAAGAGGGAATCACCTGCAACGACTGTCACATGGGCAAGGAGCAGGGCGTCCCCGCTGGATACGAGTGGGGTCCCGCTGCGATTGTCGGCGGCAAGGAAACCGCACCGCGCAAGTTGACCAATCACTTCTTCGCCGGGCCCGATTATTCCCTGATTCACGAGGGTATTTTCCCGGTCAACAAGAAAGCGAATGAGTTCAAGAGTCTCCAGGAGTGGTTGCTCTTTGATGTCGACGCCGGTTGGGGAACCGATGAGTTTGAGGACAACTGTCCCGAGGATTTCCCTTTCCCGGAATCCTGGGTTTCCATCGATGATCGCTATGAAGCGCGGGAAATCATCGCTGAGCAGCAAGAGTTGTTGGGTTGGGCAAAGGAGCAGCGAATCGAAGTTCTTAAGCGAGGCTTCGGGCTCTCGGACATCCGTGTGACCAACCATGATGAGAGTGGTCTCGATTTTGAAATTGACGTCCGCAACTTGACGAGGGGGCACAACCTGCCGACCGGCTTTGATGCGGAGCGGGTTTTCGTGGTCCAGATCGATGTGAAAAACGCGGCCGGTGAAATCGTATTCCAGTCCGGTGATCGGGATCCGAATGGTGACTTGCGAGATACTTTTTCCCTGTATGTCCGCAATGGAGAGGTGCCCCTGGATGAGCAGCTCTTTAACCTGCAATCAAAGTTCATGTCGCGAAACATTCGCGGTGGTGACCAGGAGCAGGTGTTGACCATCAACAGTTCCGTGTCGGCATTGCCGTTCATTCGACCGGCTTCTCGCCCCAACAATATCTACGGACACCCCAAGGGGATGCGCAAGCACCGCCGGGGCATCGAGCCGCTGGGGCACAGGACTGCGGAATACCATGTCAGCCCGGATCTCCTGAAGGGCGAAGGACCCTTCACCATCGATGCCCGATTCGTTTCGCAGTCGGTGCCGGTGAATCTGATTCACCAGACGATGCATGTTGGCTTCGATTACAACATGTCGCCCAGGGCATTAGCGGAGAAGTTGGTCGAGGGTGCAGTGGTGGTCGCTGAAAAGTCGGCAGTCACCCGTGCGGCAGAGGAGGCGGGACAATGATCAGAGTCCTCACATTCACCCTGCTCCTGTTCAGTCTCGTCAATCTTCCTGTTGGAGCGCAGGAGGGGGAGAGTCCCAGCAGGTTGCCGGACTACCCGATTCCTCTGGTTGACGAATCGTTGATCAAACCTCACCCACCCTTGATCCAGATTGGACCAGGACTGGTTCAGACCGGGCGCCTTGAAAGAGGCTTCGATGTTCCTGGAGGTGCGGTCTGGCGACCGTCTTTCTGGGTCTATGGAAATCTTCGTTCCGGAATCAACCTTGTTGATCCCGGTGGCAGCGGAGACCGAATCGTCGAATGGGCCCAGCGCATGGACCTTTTTGGAAACCTGCAACTGAACGGCACCGAGAGATTTCTCATCGGTCTTTCTCCCCTGCATCAGCGGGGAAGTTTCAGTCGATATGTTTTCGAGCCGGAAAGTGAAGAGGGTTGGGTCGACGAAACCAATACCAGGGTTACCACATTTTTCTTCGAGGGCGAGTTGTCAGAACTGATACCGGCTCTCGATCCGGATGGCACCCGCAAGCTGGATTACGGATTCAGTGTGGGTCGCTGGCGCGTGGATCTACAAGACGGGCTTCTCGTCAATGACATGATGGATGCGGTCGGAATCACCCGCTTTGTGGCGGTTCCCGGGACGGCGACGACGAGAATGACGCTGATTGCCGGCTGGGATGAAGTCAGCAGGGACAACAACCTGCTCTCCGAGGAGTCCCGCTACCTTTCCTTCTCTGCGGAAGCGGATACCTACAAGAGCACCATCGACCTCGATGTGGTCCATGTGGATGCACCCGTTGCAGAAGGCGGTTCTGCCTGGTTCCTCGGCTGGGGATCATCCCAGCGACTGAAATTTGGCGGGGAGAGTTACAACACCACTTTCCGAATTTGCAGTTCCATCGCGGATGAGGACGACAACGCAGCGGTCAGTGACGGAACGCTGTTCTTTGCTGAAGCATCAAAAACTCCCATCGGGACACCGGATATGGCATACGCCACCCTCTTCCTTGGTATTGACCAGTTTGCTTCCGCTGCCCGCGGTGAGACCAACGGTGGACCTCTCGGCAAGGCTGGACTGCTCTTTGCGGCAGCCGGTTTGGGAAGGTATCGACCGGCATTGGGTAACCGTGCGGATGATTCCTATGGGGGATCAGTGGGTTACCAGTGGAGCTACGATCAGGGGACTTCGAACCTGGTTTTTGAAACGGGTTTCCGGTCTGCCCTGGAGGGAGATGGCCCAGCCACTGGAGCAGTAGGTGGCCGTTATCAGAAAAAACTGAATGGCCGAACGATGTTCCAGATGGATACCTATGTGAAAAAAGAGGAGAGCCTTGATGTGGGGCACGGCCTCCGAGCCGAAATTCTGGTTCGGTTCTAGGTCCTGAAGATGGAAATCGTTTACGTCACCGGACTGGTCCTGATGGGGTTGGCGCTGCTGGATGCCGTGGCAGGGATTTTCGTGTCTATACGGCAATCTTTCGCCCGGTCGAAGTTTCAACAGCGTCAGGTTGAGCAACTGAGAAGCATGGTGGACCAGGGTCAGCGCGGGCCTTCAGAAGAGTCTGTGGGGAGCTGGAAGGGTTTCCGCCGATTCAATGTTGTGAACAAGGTACTGGAAGCGGAAGACATCTGTTCCTTTTATCTGGGGCCTGTCGATGGTGAACCGATTCGATCCTTCGAACCGGGACAGCACATCGGTTTTCGATTTACGGTACCCGGCGATTCCAAGCCGACGATCCGCAGTTACTCCCTGAGTTCAGGTGTTCTGGAAGACAACCTTTACCGAGTCACCATCAAAAAAGTGCCAGCACCACCCGAGACCGATTTCCCGCCTGGAAAAGGCTCCAGTTACTTTCATGAGGAACTGGAGATTGGATCGGTCATCGAGGTCAGTGCACCCAATGGCAAGTTTTATCTCGACCGGGAAGATGATCGACCTGCTGTGCTCATCGCTGGCGGGATCGGAATCACCCCTCTTCTCAGCATGCTGGAAACGATCTGCAAGGAAGGTATTCAAAGAACCTGTTATCTGTTTCATGCAGTGCGGAGTCACCGGGATCATGCTTTTGCTGAGCGTTTGAATGAGTTGATGCAAGTGAGAGATCATCTGCATCTCCACACTTACTTCAGCCATCCGGAAGATGGTCATGAGTTGCCGGAGGATTCGAGGACGGGGTTTTTGTCCGTGGATGCCATTCAGGAAACGGTCGGCCATCTGGAAGCACAGTTTTATATTTGTGGACCGCCGCCGATGATGCAGGCACTGGTGCCTCCCATGGAGGAGGCCGGAATTCCGAGCCGGGATATCAAAATGGAAGCATTTGGCCCGGCCTCCATCAAAAAGAAAAAGCCCTCTGAAGATTCAGGGGCTGCTAAAGAGAGTGATTCTGCGACCCTGATTCGTTTTTCAAAAACGAAGGTGAAATGGGACGGAGAGTCTTCGATTCTTGAAATGGCAGAGGAAAACGGTGTGGAGATTGACAGCAGTTGCCGATCGGGCACTTGTGGAACTTGCCAAGTGAGAGTGCTCTCCGGAAAAGTAAAATATGAAGATGAGCCGGGCTTTGACCCGGACGAAGGAAGTTGTTTGACCTGCGTCGGAATTCCCGACGGAGACGTCGAGTTGGACGTTTGACAGATTCCCTTTGCAGACTGGCTATGGTTGTTGCTTCGAAAAGAGGACTGGAATGATTCAGAATTTGATCCCCTTGTTGTTGGTCGCAATGGTGGCTGTGGGTTTGGGCCAAGAGGCTGAAACGTCAAAGTTGCCCACTGGCCCCGGCTTTGATCCCAAAGCGATCGTCGGTGTTTCGGAGTGCACTGAATGTCATACCCATTCAGGAGCGGTCTGGGAGCAAACTGTCCACCATGGAACCATTACGGACATGCCCCGTACTGAAAAAGGCCGGGAGATCGCCAAGAAGATGGGGATCCGCCGGATCAAGAGTGAAAGCCTGTGCCTCGACTGTCATGCCACGAGTCACTGGGAGGATGAAAAACTGAAGCCCTCTTCGGGAGTGTCTTGTGAATCCTGCCATGGCGCTGGAATGGGTTGGGTCAAACTGCATGGCGAGTTCAGCGGCAAGGAAGAGGGCCAGGAAACGGCAGAAGAAATTGCTCGTCGTTGGAAGGCCTCTGAAGCTGCAGGAATGTTGCGCCCGACCATGATCGCCGACATCGCACGCAACTGCGTCAGTTGCCATGTCGTTCCCCACGAAAACCTTGTCAATGTCGGTGGGCACCCAGCCGGATCAGACTTTGAGTTGGTCGCTTGGAGTCAGGGAAGCATCCGACACAATAATTTTTACACCAAAGGCAAGGAAAACAAGGTGGCCTCGATTGAGCGCCAGCGCTTGCTCTACGCAGTGGGCATCCTTGCTGAAATGGAATTGTTGCTGAAGGCCGTGGGTACCGCAGAGGGTATGGGCGACTATGCCAAAGCAAACGCACGCAGAGTGAGTGCGCTGCGCAAGAAACTGGCTGCAGCTGCGAAGGCAACTCAACAGTCAGATCTCGTGAAAGCCCTTGAAGCGGTAGGATCGCTGAAGTTGAGTTTGAAAAACCAGCCAGCAATACTTGAAGCTGCTGCCGCCATCACGATTTCACTGGATAACCTGGCAGCGACTTCCAATGGCGAAGACCTCGCAGGCCTCGATTCCATGCTGCCCAAAGCAGAAGACTATAAATAGGAGTTGTTGAATGTGCCCCGTTACCGGATCTGACATACATGATTCGGAAGAGGACTCTCGCGGTCATTGCTTCAGCCCAGAGGCAATCCCGCGCGTTGTCCTCAATTGGGTTCAGTACAATTCAATTCTTTCGATTGCATGGGATGAATGCGAATCGAGGGGCAAGTCTATCGAGTCGATATTGCAAATAGACGCCCGGGTCGTTGAGTATGAAAAAGCAGACATCATCATCCGCAAGGGTGATTACGGTGGATCCGTTCTGATTCCCCTTGAGGGAGAAATCCGTGTCAATCTTGAGGAGTCGGGCGAAAAGAATTTTGCCCGCAAGAGGGTCACACGAAAGCGAAGCTGGTTGTCAGCGCTGGGGCAAATCTTCCGGCGGAAAACTCCTGTTGAACGGATCAATGCTAATTCTTCAACCGACAAGGTATATACCGCGAAGGCTCATGTTCCCCGGTTAGAGATCGACCTTGAAGAATACATGTCGAAAAACCTGACCAGGAGGATAGGCCTCGGCGAAATTTGCGGAGAGATCGCTGCCCTGCGCCGAAGCCCAAGGACTGCCTCTATCTTTGCAGAATCCGACTGCAAGTTGTTGGAGATTCGTTGGCAGGGAGTCCGCGAGATACTCAAAAATTCGAAAGAGTTCAGTCATTATCTGGAAGATCTGATCGGTGACAGACGCCACCAGATTTTCAGTGGAATGAAAACGCTCACCGACTTGCCTGAAGCGATACAACGCACCCTTTCTGCAAAAAGCATCTTTGAGCGTTGGGGGTCGGACCATTGGAACCGAAACTTCCGCAAGATCATGCAGTCGCAATCCTCGATGATCGACAGGGAATCGATCATTCTTCAACAGGGTCATCATATGGATGGCCTGTATGTTCTCCTCAGTGGCTTTGCCAGGGTGACCAGCAAAGAAGGCAGTGAAGAGAAGACGGTGGGGTATCTCCGTCCGGGTGATGTCTACGGGCTCAAGGAACTCATGAAACTGTCCAGAACAGGCGTGAGCTCACCGGCTTTGAGAAGTATTCGTGCGGTAGGCGCCATCGACCTCGTGGTAATCCCCAGCAATGATTTTGTCGAATACGTGTTGCCAGAATTGAAGAATCTGGACGTCGACCAATTGGGTTCAGAGAAGGGCCTGATTTCCACAGAGCTGCTCAACTTCTTTCTCGATCGCAGGATCGTCAACGGTAACCAGACGATGGTGATCGACCTGAACCGCTGCACTGACTGTGATGATTGTGTCAAAGCCTGTGCCGTGACTCATGATGGGAATCCCCGCTTCATTCGTGAAGGTTACCGTCATGCAAAGTTGATGGTGGCAACAGCCTGCATGCACTGTATCGACCCGGTATGTCTGGTTGGATGTCCTACCGGAGCGATACACAGGGAACATTCGACCGGAAATGTGGTGATTACTCAAAGCGAGTGCATCGGTTGTGCTTCCTGCGTTGAATCCTGTCCCTATGACAACATTCGAACCGTCGAGGTTCAGGATGCCAACGGTGAAGCTGTGATCGATCTGGAGACGGGGAAGCCGGTTCTCAAGGCAACCAAATGTGATCTTTGCATCGATCAGCCCTCTGGGCCAGCGTGTGTCAATGCCTGTCCACACGATGCCTTGCATCGCATCAATTTTTCAGACGCTTCAGGAGTTTCCAGCATCGTTGAGAGGATTACGGGATGAAAATCCGCCCTCCTCATTCGGGTGCTCTGTTATTGATCCTGATCGGCATCGTTGTCAGTTTTTATTTTCTGGAGCAAGCAGACGCAACGCTTGCTAATCCTGCTGTTATCAGCGGCTGGATTTTATTGGGAAGCTTTGTGCTCCTCTGTCTTTATGGGGCACGCAAAAAAGTTCCCTTTTTGCCCATTGGTAAAACGGCGACATGGTTACAACTGCATCTGGGTTTTGGGGTGATCAGCACCTGGTTATTTCTGGAGCATGTGGGTTACAGATTTCCGACAGGACTGTTTGAGACCCACCTTTATGTGCTTTATTCATTGTTGTTGATCTCCGGATTCCTTGGCTGGTTGGTCATGAGGGCATTGCCTGAAACACTTCGAGCGGATGGCAGAGAAGTGAACCCCTTGCGCATACCTGACGAGCTGGCAGGAATGGTGAAGAAAAGTGACGACTGCATCGCCGGGCTCGAACCGGGAGAGTTGAATCCTGAGATACTCAAAGGGTACTTCGAGGTGGTTCGACCTTATTTGTGTTCAGGCTGCGGGGTACTGCCATCACGAATTCACCCGGAATTTGGTGTGCCGCAAAGTTTGATACAGAGATTGCAGGATTACGAATCTCCGACAGTACTTTTTTCTTCAGAGCCATTTCTTCCTGTACACAGGATTGTTCGGGAAAAAGCTGCTCTGGACCTTCATCGAGTACGCCAAAGGTGGATGCGCGGCTGGCTTTTTGTCCATGTGCCGGTGACCGGAGTGATGGTCCTGATGATCATTTTGCATGTCATTCTTGTGACAGCATTCAAAGCCGGGGGGGCGTCATGAATACGAAGCCTCGTGGTGCCTTTGATTCACGAACAACGCGATATTTGCGCCCTGATCGTCCCTACATTTGTGGCAACAGTTCCCAGCCATGTTCAAGCGGTCCTACAGGATCCGGAGTCTGCCCCCATGGAGAGGCGGGCTGCTTTCCGCGCATGAGCGAGGGCTACCTTCGAAAGCGGGTCCAGCGCAGTCTTTTTCTCCTTTTTCTGGGCGGGTTACTGATCACCCTCGCTGCTGGAGGAGATGAGAAGGGCCCCTTTGATCAGGAGTTTATCTCTCCCGGCCCCCTGTCCCATTTTCATTCCCAGTTTGAGTGCAGTGATTGTCACTCCACTGATTTGAATTCATGGCACGGACTTTTGTCCAGTGTTTGGGATGGAAGTGGAGACACCTTTGCCAGCGATGGTTGTCTCAAGTGCCATGATCAGGGCCCTCATGCGATGAGTGCCCATGGAATTTCACCAGAAGCGTTGCGTGAGAGAAGTGGTCTGGAGGGTGTTGCTCCCTTCCATGATCAAACACAGTGTGCAGTTTGTCATGCTGAACACGGTCATGGCAGTCATGAAGTTCACCTCTCTGATTCCCGCTGTCAGACTTGCCACCAACAACAATTCGATAGTTTTGTGTCAGGCCATCCTCCTTTTTCGGAAGACTATGGAAATAAACCGAGAACACTTTCTTTCAGTCACTCTGATCATGCACTGCGTCACTTCAAAACCATGCCCGAGTTTGCTCCCCAGTCCTGTTCGGGGTGTCACCAGTTGAATGAGACATCCGGGGCCATGACGGTCCTTCCCTATGAAGAGTCCTGTGGTCAGTGTCATACCGAAGACATCGTCAAGAGCGAAGCCGTGAAGTTTTTCGCACTGCCAATGATTCTGGGCCTTGAGGAGATGAAGGAAGAGGGGATGGGGGTCGGAGATTGGCCATACATCGATACTCTCGATCTCACACCATGGACTCGACGCTGGTATCGAAGCAGTGAAATGGATTCTGAATTTTCCGAATTGATGAAACTGTCAGAGCTTGAAGGCGATGAACCTGGAAACCCGGCCAAAGTGCGGGAGGTTCAGGAGTTTGCCATGTCGATCAAGCGATCATTCATGAAAGACATGATCAGTGATTTGCAGTCCTGGATAGGAAGACTCTTGCCGGGGGAGTACAGCGAATGGACCAGTAACGAACTGGCCCAGCTCTCAGGACAATTCCCGATCGCCTTGCTGGTCAAAATGCAGGAACGCTGGTTTCCCGATCTGGACGAAGAACTGAATCGTTTCGACAGTGGCATGTTGGTTGAACCTGAAGCAATTGAAGAGGATGTGCCAGAAGAAAAGCCTGCTGTTGCCGACTCGGTTGCCGATGAGGGTGATCTCCTCGCTGGCGGCGAAGAGGATCTCTTGCTGGATGAGGAAGAAGACCTGCTCATGGATGAGGGTGATCTGTTGGCGGAAGACGAGGACCTTCTTGCCGAATCCGAAGAAGATCTCTTGTTGGAAGAAGACGATCTGCTCTCAGGTGATTTGGATCAGGAGAAGGGCGCAGATAAAGAGGAGACGATGGTTCAGGAGCACTCCCTCGAAGAAACCAGTGTTGGCCGTCATTGGGCGAATCTTGGTGGTTGGTACGAGGATGCAGGGGTCGTTTGGTACAAGCCTGTCCAGCACGCTGACCCATTCCTGAAAGCATGGATCGAAGCGGAAATCCGCCACGGCGCAAACGAAGAAATCTCCGCAGAAATTCTGTCACTTCTGTTGGCAGACAACGCTCCCGGGAAATGCAGCAAGTGTCATTCCGGGGTTTCTGCTGAGAAGGGCGCTTTGAACTGGACTCCCGCTGCCAGGGAAGAAAAGGTTCGGTTTTCGAAATTCAGTCATGCAGATCATGTGTTCAGTGACGCAGATCTTCAATGCACGAGCTGTCATGAGCCGCGGGAGTCTCAATCCTCCAGTGGTCATGACTGGTTTCCTGTAAAAATGGAATCATGTACAGATTGTCACGGTCAGGAAGTGGCAGATGACTGCACTCTTTGTCATCAGTACCACGCTTCACCTGAAATCAGAAAGCTCAAGTCTGCGAGTATCAATATTTTCCGCATGACAGAAGAAGACTGATTCAGGAAGTGGACAACACTCTTTTCTGCTGGGCTCTGGCCCTGCGAATTCTTGAGTTGAGCAGTGGGCGACGCTGACGAATGAACTCTGTCAGGCAGACATCCAGCGAGTCAAAGTGACCTTTTTCAAATTCATCCAACAGATCCCCCAGCAGCAATGCATCTTCAAGATCTGAATCCACCCCTGAATACAGATCCGGCAAGGTGGGATGAGCGGCTTTACCGATCAAGACGACATTGTCCTTGTGAAAGAGGTGGGGAAGTCTCCTGTCAGAGCATTTTGTCGATTGCACGGCTGTGATGGCCGATTCTTCAAAGATGGGGTGTAACTCTGTTGGCCAATCGCGACTCCATTGGAAGACTTGTTGTCGAAGTTCTTCGGAAGAAGTGCCGGTGTGGAGTGGTCCTCTGGCGTCGACTTGCAGTCGCCAGGAGACGGTCCCGGAATCAACAGGGTAGATGATCAACTCACCGGAAGCCTGCGGAACCCTGTATGAGATGACTCTGCCCCGCAGGACAGAATCAGAATCACTGAATTTGGACGTTCCACTAATTTGATGGGTTTGGACCAGGGAGAGTGCCGGGCCTGGCACTTGTTCTTTTCTGACGACAGACTGGACTCCGTCTGCACCGACAAAAAGGTCAGCCAGGGCTTCTGTGCCATTTTCAAACTGTGCGGATTTGATGTGGTATCCCACACGCGGTTCAAAATGGCTGAAACGCGAATCAAACCGGTATCGATCTTCTCCGACAGATTTTTGGATCTCTTGGTGAAGGCGCAGTGAATCGGCAGAAAACAGATGGCTTCCTGATTCTGCTTCGATTTGATCTGAAGCAGCATGAGCCCTTCCCCCTCTCAGAGGGGTGACCCACTTGCGAAGGTTCAGGCCCAATGAAGAAAGAGATTCAAAAGAGACAGAATTGAAAAGGTATCCGCTGCTACAGGATTCGAGTCCTGTTTCAGGGAGACAGATTTCCACTTCATGTTTGGAGTGGATCAAGCGTAGTGCGAGCGCCATACCGGACAGGCAGGAGCCCAAAATGGTGATTTTCATACTCTTCAAACGCCTCTGAATAAGAGATAGGCCGCACTCTGCACGAAATACACGGAAATAGTCGAGCTTGATACAAATGGCAGTTAAGTCACCAAAGTATCATTCACGCTTCCGCCCGCAACGGCCGTTTTCATTTGAAGGGGGATTTCTTTAGTGGGCTCTGATTGAATCCCAGACAGCTTCGATTCTCGTCAGTGCCTCATTCAGGATCTCCTGTGAAGTCGCAACGGACAGACGCAAGTGTCCCTGAGCACCTGGCCCGAACCACCTCGCAGCACCCGGCACGACGCTGACCCGTGCTTCTTTCAAAATCATTTCCGCCAAAGTTTCCATCTCTGTATTCGGAAGTTGGATTTTGGGAAACAACAGGAAGGTTCCCTCTGGAACGGGGCACTGGATCCCTTCCAGAGCTGAGAGGCGCTGAGCGGTAGCGGGAATCACCTGTCGCAGATGGTCGACAAAGGCTCTGCGCCAAGCGCCCCCGTGTGTCAGGGCCGCCTCAGCAGCCACCTGGGAAAGGGCAGTGGCGCCACCACTGGTATCGAGGATCCCTGATGCTTCAGTGATTTTATTGAAGAGCTGATCATTGCAAGAGTGCAGGTATCCGACTCGCAACCCTGACAAGCCGTCACTTTTTGAGAAGCCTGAAATTGTCACCGTTCTCGCAGCAGTTTCTGCAGAAAGAGAAGCCAGTGAGGTCATGGGCACATCTCCAAGGATGATTTCGGACCAGACTTCATCACTGACCAGCACCAGATCGTGTTTTTCTGCGAGTTGGGCCATGGCATGGAGTTCTTCAGTTCGCAGAACCCTGCCTGTGGGGTTGTGGGGATTACAAACCAGCAGGGCTTTTGTCTTGGCAGTGATCATCGATTCGAGCTGCTGAATGTCGAAAGCCCCACCGATGGGTGAAACGGGACAGCGATGAACCTTTGCTCCGGCCAGCTCCGCACAGTGGGGAAGCAGAAAATCAACGGGGTCAAAGGTCAGGGCTTCGTCGCCAGGGTTAAAAATGGCGCGACAGGCAACTTTGAGCGCGGAAGCCGCTCCATCGATGACGAGAACTTTGTCCGCGCTGGCGGGTATCCCTTTGCGACACAAGTCTTCGGCGATGGCTTCCCGAAAACTTTCGAATCCCTGAGGAGGGCAGTAACCCAGATATCCCTGTTGGATGTGGCGTCCAACGGCATCGGCAACCTCAGGGCAAATCGGATAATCCATTTCACCCGCAGTCAGAGGAATCACACCCTCTTCAACCGTGGCCCAGCGCAGATTGAAGGCCGTTCTTCTGAGCGCTTTTTCATCGATCCGGTCATGACTGAATAATTCAGAGGTATGGGTGATCTTCATAGGCGGGGCTTCTTTCTGATCTTTATTCAGGCACAAACGGGGACACGGTCAATGAAGTGTGATTCAAGACCCAGGAACTGTCTCTGCAGGCCTCGACCCTCTTCGAGCCGTCTCTGAAGAACCGGAATCCGTTTGTTGGCAAAGCCCGTCAGGCACCGATCAAGACTGTCGACGGAGGTGGAGTCCCAGTCATTCAAGGCATCCCCGAGAATCAGGCCATCCTCGAGTGCGGACCCGACCCCCTGACTGGTGAAGGTCAAAAGGGGATGAGCAGCGTCTCCCACCAGCAGTACATTCCCCTTGTGAAAACGGGAGGGAAGATCCATGTCAGTGGTTCTCCAAAGATGACATTGGCGCAGATCCCTGGATCCCACGACTTTTCTGACCAGAGATGGCCACCTCTGCAATTCTGTCTTCAGCCAATCGGATCTTGCTTCGGGATCCAGCAATGTTTGGGGCCAGCGACGGAGGTCCCACTGAAAGTACCAGATCACCTTCTGGTCTGCGGTTGGAACCAGCCCCATGGCGGCCCCCTCGCGACAATTCATGTACTTTTTGAAGGTGCCTTGCAACTCCGCGGGGATTTTTTCGAATTGAGTCATGCCGACGATCTCAACAGATTTGACTGAGCTCAAAGTCGATTCGGGGAAACAATCGTGGCGAATTTTCGACCGGACACCATCCGCACCTATGAAGAGATCCGCTTCGATGATTCTTCCATTCTTCAGGGCGGCAGCACGGGTAGATCCATTTTTATCCACGATGAAGTGGTCAAACTCAGATCCGAAATGAATCGTTCCCGGTTGGAGCTGATTTCGCATCTGGCTGACCAGGCGTTGTCTCTCAATTCCCTGGCAACCCTGCAGGGGCTTTCGGGAATGGAAGTTGTGGTTCAGATCGTGGACGTGGTACTGACCGATTGAGTGGGTATGGCCAGCCATCGAAACATTCAATTCCTGAAGATTCTGGCAAGCGGTGGTGTCGAGGATCATTCCGAATCCGCCAGAAGCAGCGGACGATCTTCGCTCCAGTATTGAAACGCGGTGTCCCCTTTTCTGCAAACTCAGGGCGCAGGCCATCCCGGCGATACTGCCTCCGATGATAAGGATCTTCATGATTCACCTCTCTCAGGGGTGCAAGGGAGGAAAACGAGATTCCCTTGTCCCGATATATCTGGAATCCGGATTTAGGGATGAAGGGGACCGAAAAACTCCAGATTGCCGAATAGGACGTGATTTTGGCGATGAACAGGAGTTTTTGAGTAGGGGATATACACGGGTTTCAGAGGCGTTTTCCCGTTGTCCGGGGATTGCCCAAAGATTTGAAATGACAGAGGAGTGGTGATGAATGAAGCCGCAAATCAGAAAGCGGAATGGCCTTTTCCAGTTATGGAAGTTCTGAATGAAATCAATCTTACAGGCCATTACACAGATCTGTATTCAGGTGCATATATCCTTTGCGCAACAATTTGCCTGATCATAGGCGGGCTGATTCTCAGCACTTCAGCTTCGAGAAAAAGTGGACACAGAAAACTGATCGCAAACCACTGGGGGTTTCTTGCCCTTTTCTATCTGGGTGCACTTGTGAGTTTGCAAAGTCGCGTTGGCGACGGGGTCATAGATCCCTATTGGACCCCGATGGTTGCCTCATTCTTCTCCCAGGTCGGAATTTATTTGTCATCTTCTTTCTTGCTGATGGGCCTTTGGGAAATGTTTCACTCCGTCAGATTTTCAAAGAAGGTATATCAAAGCGTATTTTTTTCAGGTTTGGCCATCGCGTTTTTGTTGCAGGTCAGATGGGCAAACATGGATTATTCGGAATATGGTGCACAGCGCTTTTTGGAAAAAGTCCTTATGCCGATGCTATTGATGGGGAGTTCCTATATGGCAGCAGGTCTGCTGTTTTGCCCTTGTCTGAATAAAACGCTTTCGAAGTTCAGGGAGTTCAAATCCAGTTACTTTCTGAATATGCCTTTGCTCGCATTCGGCTTGATTAATTTTGCATGGTTCACACTGTATTTTTCTGGAAGCGATCTTTTTGAAATGCATGTAGTGAGAAATATGGGATTGGTTCTGTTTGGTATTCAGACCCTTGTCCTGCTGTGTATCGGATTGGGCCTCTTGAGAGTGGCCATGTTGATAGAGCAAACACAGTTGAACAAGGTCAGCCGCCTGGTCAGGCAAAATCAGATTCACGGTGAACTGGGCCAACTTTCCGCAGGCATCGTTCACGATATCAATAATTGCGTCTCTGTGATCAACATGTCCGCAGAGCTGGCCAAATCCCAAGTGCACAAAGGCTTTTCTGTTGAAGCGATCGAAAAGAAACTCGACGTGATCATTGATCGAGCAAAAACCATTTCTCAAACTTCCGGTGAAATGCTCGATTCGATTCGAGCCCAAACGATTTCCGTAAACAAAAGATATCCAATTGCACCGGATGAATCCCTGTCGCTTCTTGAGCCGGCATTGCAGATGATCGTTCCCAACAATATTCATTTGGAGTTCGACCTCAAGATACCGGTAAACAAGAAAATCTGTTGTGCCATTAATGATTTCGAAATGATCATCCTGAATTTGGTGAAAAACTCGGTGGATGCCATTTCGGAAAAAGGTGGACTGGCCAATAAAGGGTGGATCAGAGTTCAATCGGAGTGGGTCTCTGTCAACAACTCTCTGGCTGCCGGAATCACTGATGATCAGATTGAGTACATTCGAATTTCTATCGCTGACAATGGATGCGGGATGTCTGAGGATGTTCTGCAGCAATCTACGGAAGTGGAGTTCAGTACAAAAGGTGATGATGGTTCAGGGTTTGGCTTGGCGAATGTACAGAACTTTGTCCATGAATTGAAAGGTCGTCTCTCTATCCAATCGGAAGAGGGCCAAGGGGCGACTGTAGAGTTACTGATTCCCGTGGATCTTCCATATGTCGTCGTGGCCACTGAAAGCAGTAATACAGTGGCCCGAACCGTGAACTCTGCAAGCTGGAATACGATCAACCTCTCCGACAGAGATTTTTCTGACGTGAGTATGTCTGGTCAGGGTGGAGTGGTTTTGGTGAGCGACGAATCTGAAGTTTCCCCACGTGATCTGCTGGGACAGTTGAACGGGGATTTAGAAATCAACCGCTGGAGCGTTCTCGAAGTAGTCAGTGATTCTGAGGTGGACCGTTCACGACTATGGCGGGATCGAGGGATCCCCTACGCCGGGATTCATGTGAGGCACTCCGCTTTGGAGCTGCATGCCGCCATCCGAAATCTGTTGAACATGGAATGGGAAGGCGAGGCGAGGTCGCCTGAAGTCCAGTCTTGAAGCAGGTCTGTCTGCGGTGAATCAAAAAGCGATCGTTGTTGAGATGGTCGGATCTTCGCCACCCAGAAGGATGAAAGACAGATTGAGTTTGCCTCCATTCCAGGTCACCAGAGGGTGCAGGTTGTCGCCATCCCAAATCAGCGATCCATCGATAGTTTCGCTTAATGCGTATTGCAGGCTTCCAGGGATTTTCCAGCTTCCGTCATCCGGTGTGTAGGAGATGGAAACAGATCCGCTGGTACGCGAGTTCAGGAGTGAGGCGGCGGAGAGAAAAAATGCATTTCCATCCACTTCGCCTGAGGGCCACGCTGAACTGGTACCCACAATAAAAGTGGGTAACCCATCTTTGGCTTCTCTGAGTCTATAGTTCACCAGTGGGAAATAATCATCGGAGTCTGCTCCGTACTCGAGACCGATTTGCAGATCTGGAGAGATTCTGTGGGTCAGGCTGAACACGAGCTTTTCCCTGTTCGTCTCTTCGGCGAGGATATTCCTCATCGTGAAGTTCCAATTCCCGGATTGCATATTGCCCGCACCCCAGACTGAGGCGCCTTCTCCAGGTCAGCCCACTCACATGGGAACGGAGGGTGCTCGGGTGATGACATCACTAGAGGTGCTGCACCCGGACAAGAAAGGGATCCAGAGCAACAGCAATAAGTGAATCACGGGCAATCGATTCATCTCTGTCGTCTCCTTGTAAGATGATTTATTTGGCTCATATTCAGTATACGATTTTACAAGATAATGGGTTCCTCAACTTCGGAAGTTTTGTTTCTGATTTTTCCGGAGCTCAAGTAGTTGGTTAACCACTTTAAGGCTTTAAACAATACATGAGCGAATTCGCTGACGTTGTTCGGAGGTGTGATAATGGATAATCACTTTTCGTTAGAGGGTAAAACGTTTTTGGTCACGGGTTCAACGACCGGCTTGGGTCGTGCAATGGCAAACGCATTGGGGGCTGCTGGAGCACGCGTGGCGATGAACTATCAGAACAACACTGAAAGAGCTGAGTCCGCCTTTAATGACTTCAAAGGGAATGGCTATGAAGGAGGCTTGTTCAGGGCAAGTGTCATCGATCCGGAAGACATCCATCGTCTTCGCAAGGAGATTGAATCAGAGTTGGGCCCGGTTGACGGATTTGTTGTCAATGCGACTCCAGCTCAACCGTTGAAACCGATTGAAGAGTACGACTGGGATTTTTATCAATCGATGATCGACTTCTTCATCAAAAGTCCGTATCTCCTGACTCGTGAATTCCTTCCCCACATGCGCCAACAGAAGTGGGGTCGAATCATCAATATTGCCAGCGAAGTTTTTACTCGTGGAGTGGCGCCCTTCAGTGCTTATGTGGCTGCAAAAGGGGGACAGATCGGCTGGACTCGAAGTATGGCCAATGAGTTGGCTCCGGATGGCATCACCGTCAACGCGATCTCCCCGGGTTGGATCCCTGTGGAAAGACATGTAGACGATCCGGAAGAGGACAAACAGGCTTATCTGGATATCATTCCCATGCAAAGGTGGGGTGTCCCCAAGGACATGGCAGGGGCCACAATCTTCCTTGCCAGTGATGCTTCCAGTTTTGTGACGGGACAAAATATTCACGTCAATGGTGGAACGATTCTACCCTAGTGCTCCGGAGGTGATTTTGATGCGTTACGTAATGTTATTGCTGTTGCTGGTGGGCTGTGGGGGTCCAGGGCAATCCACGACTTCGGCAGAGCCGAAAGTGGCTTTTGTCACCAACGGGGTGGCAGACTTCTGGATCCTTGCAGGCAAGGGTGTCGAGGATGCCAGTGCGGACCTGAAGATCGAAGCCAGTTTTCATATGCCGCCGGATGGACTTTCCGATCAGAAACGAATCATTGAGGACCTGTTGGTCAAGGGAGTGCAGGGCATCGCTGTCAGTCCCATTGACCCGGCCAATCAGACTCCTTTTCTGAATGAGGTCGCGTCCCGTACCAAATTGATTACTCACGATTCGGATGCTCCTGACTCGCAGCGTCTCTGTTTTGTGGGGGTCGACAATTATGAGGCGGGCTGGATGTGTGGAGAAGTGGTCAAGGAGGCGATTCCTTCAGGTGGTCGAATCGCTGTTTTTGTTGGTCGGCTGGAGCAGGAAAATGCCCGTCTGAGAAGACAGGGAATGATCGATTATCTGCTGGGGAGAGAAGCGGACCCAACCCGTTACGACGAGCCTGGAGAGAAGATCTCTGGTAACGGATATGAGATCGTGGCGACCCTGACCGATCAATTCGACATGGCCAAAGGAAAGGCCAATGTGGAAGACACTCTGTCTGCATACGGTGATCTGGATTGCATGGTCGGTCTCTTTGCCTATAACACGCCGCTGATCCTCGAGGCCCTTGGGCAGTCCGGGAAACTGGGCAAGATCAAAGTCGTCGGATTCGATGAGGACGAGAGAACTCTCGATGGGATACGTGCCGGAACGGTCCACGCCACAGTCGTTCAGGACCCTTATGAATACGGAGCTCTTTCCATCGCCGTTCTCAAATCACTGTTGTCGGGAGATAACACCGTGATTCCCCCGGGAGGACATTTGAAAGTCCCTGCCAAGGTGATCGGCAAAGATCAGGTCGATGAATTCCAGAAAGACATGCTCAAGAAATTGGGCAAGTGACAGCGTCGTCCTCGATTCTCGAAGCCCGCAGCGTCAGCAAGGCCTTCGGTGGCGTCCAGGCTTTGAAGGCTGTCTCCCTCTCTCTGGGTGCGGGTGAAATTGTTGCTGTCATCGGTGAAAACGGAGCCGGCAAGAGCACTCTGCTGAAGATCCTCTGCGGTGTTTATGAAGCGGATAGTGGGGAAGTTTTCTGTGAAGGGAGCCCCCGCAGATTTCTCGGTATTCACGATGCCATGCAACAGGGAATCGCCCGGATACCCCAGGAACTCGAACTGTGTGAATCGCTGACGGTGGCGGAAAACCTGCTGTTGGGGCGTGAGCCGATTCGAGGCTGGGGCGTGATCGACGAAGAGCCCGCACGGCAGATGGCCCGGCGTGCCCTCGATCGGCTGGGATTGGATTTTTCCCTCGACCAGCCAGTTTCAGGTCTGGGACATGGGCAACGGCAACTGCTTTCCATCGTTCGTTCTCTCGATGCAGAAGCTCAGGTTCTTCTTCTCGATGAACCGACCGCGACCCTCTCCCCTGCGGAAACCGATGTTTTGCTGCAAACCCTTCGGGATCTTCGCAAGAGTGGCAGATCTCTCATTCTGATTACCCATCGGCTGGCGGAAGTGGAGGCGGTGGCGGATCGCGTCATCGTTCTTCGGGATGGTAGTCACGTGGGAACTCTGGCGGGAAAAGAGATCACGAGGTCGGCAATGGTTCAGGGGATGGTGGGTCGTGATCTGGAGCCCGTGATTCATCCTGAGCCGGTGTTTGGCGGGGCCGCTCTGACTCTCGAAAAGGTGACTACTGCCGAGCACCCCGATCCGATCAGTCTGCAGGTGAATCAGGGCGAGTGTGTGGCTCTGGCCGGACTGGTGGGTTCAGGTCGCAGCGAACTGCTGGAAGCGGTCTTTGGATTGCGGCCCCGGCAGGGTCTGGTCCATGTGGGAGATCGGCTGTTGTCACCCCAAAGTCCGGTTGAATCGGTCGAAGCGGGTCTGTGCCTGATTCCTGAAGAGCGAGCAGAGCAGGGGTTGTCGCTGGATCAGAGCGTTGCAGAAAATGCGGCTCTTCCAGGCCTGTATCGTCATGCGGGTTTTGCGGGGGTCCTGAAAGATGGAATCACCCAGGAGGTTGCAACCCGGGTGGTGGATCATCTGAATGTTCAGCCACCTTTGTTGGATGCTCCGATCCGCGAGCTTTCCGGCGGCAATCAGCAAAAGGTAGTCATCGGCAAATGGCTCGACCTTGACCCTTCCGTACTGATTCTCGACGAGCCGACCCGGGGTGTGGATGTGGGCGCAAGGGAAGAGATTCACCAGCGTCTGCGAAAGTGCACCGCCGAAGGAAAAGCGATCCTGTTTGCCTCCAGCGAGTTGGAGGAGATCTTTGCCATTTCCGATCGCATCGTGGTCATGGCAGAAGGCCGGGTGATGGGATCCTGTCCGACGAAAGAGGCGACTGAGGAGTGGGTCATGGAGCTGGCAACGAAAGCGGGTCTCACATGAAAAAAATCATTGGCATCTTTGTCGTCCTTTTGTTGGTCATGTTACTGACCGCCTGGATCAGCCCGGCTTTTTTCAGTGCCTACAATATCGAGAATCTGATGCGCAGGAGCGCCCTCTTCGGAATCATGGGGATCGGCGCCGCCTTTGTCATCATGACCGGGGGCATCGACCTGTCCATCGGCTCACTGATTTGCCTGGTGGGTTGTCTGACACCGTGGCTGGTGACTCAGGGATTTCCAGTGCCACTGGTGCTGTTGGCGATGCTGTGTCTTGCGATCGGGGCGGGTGGCCTGCATGGCTGGCTGGTCTCCAGGGTCCGGCTGCAGCCTTTTCTGGTGACGCTGTGTGGCCTGTTTATCTATCGGGGCATCACCCGTGGATTGCTGGCAGATCGTACCGTCGGCTTCGGTACAGAGGGAACCGCGTGGAAATTCCTCGGTAATGGCAGAATTCCCATCACGGAGCAATTCGGATTGCCGATACCTCTGGTCATCCTGATTCTGGTCGCCTTGGGATCCGGCTTTCTGCTGAGAAAGACGGTCTGGGGAAGACACTTGCTGGCCATCGGCAGCAACGAAACCGCAGCCCGTCACTGTGGCATCGATGTCGATCGGGTCAAAACCGGAGCCTATCTGCTCTGTGGATTTCTGGCGGGTCTGGCGGGGCTGCTTTTTGTTCTCGATACGGGCACGGCGCAGCCATCCAACTTCGGCAACTTTTATGAGCTCTATGCCATCGCTGCGGCGGTGTTGGGGGGGTGTTCCCTGCGCGGGGGTGAGGGAACGATTCTGGGTGTCCTGATCGGTGCGACGCTGGTTCAGGTGATCCGCAACTCCATCGTGCTGATTGACCCCATCCCCGACTCCATCGAGTTTGCGGTCATCGGCGGAATCATTCTTCTGGCGGTCATCGCCGATGAGACGATTCGTCGTAGAAGCGCCTGAATCCTTCATACAAAAACAGCCCGGTGCATGGCACCGGGCTGCTGTTGATCTTCAATGCGAAGCACTCGATCACTGACAGGCGTTGGCCTGAATGCAGTCGAGGGTGTCGTGACTCGGGTCTGAGGCGCAGTTGGGGTACGGCGCAGAAGGTGCCGGACCATTGGCGAACAGGTAGCCGAGGACGTTGATCGGGTCGGAAACATCCAGCTGGCCATCGTCATTCCAGTCGGAAGCATCTTCACAGGCGATCGGTGCACCGGTAAAGATGCCGTCGAGAAGGTCAATGGCGTCGCCGACATTCAGTGTGCCGTCGAGGTTGGCGTCTCCACGAAGGAAGTAGGCCAGGCTGCCCGGGGTCATTCCCTGACGAACGAAGCAGGCCTCAGACTTCAGCTCCATACCCAGGTAGTACGGGGTCAGGAGGTAAAGAGTGGTCTTCGGACGGAAGCCGGTGTACTCGAAGGAAGTCTGCGAGCCGGGGACCATGAAGGTTTCGACACCCATGATGCCGCCGTTGTCGACTTCAAGGATGTAGTTGGAAACAGCCGTGGTCGGAGTCCAGGAGATCTGGATCTTTCCATCCTGCTCGTAGCAGATCATGTCCGTGATCGGATCCGGAGTGGCTCCGGTTCCACCAAGGGGGCCCGGTGATGGCATGGCCGGTGCACCGGTTCCGGTTTCAAGGAATCCTTTGACGGGCGGGTGGCCGATTTCGGCACGGCCTGCAGCACCCACGGCGGGCAGAACGATCATGTCATCGATGGCTTCGCCGGCGTTGACACCGCCTTCAGCCACAGCCTGGGAAGTTCCCAAGTGTCCATTGGGGAGGAACAGTTCCGGGTGATCGAAGGGAGCCATCTCCCAGCGAACTCGCTCATCGGTGAGGGCCTCCATGAAGGCAACCATCGCCTGCTGACGCGGAAGCTTGCCGTCCAGTTTTCCGATCGGATTGATGTACTTGTGAACATCGCCGGGATTCATGTGGGTGAAGTCACCGCCACGGGTGTAGAACTGGACCACCTGCAACAGGGTGGCCTGACTACCGTTATGCATGAAGGGGCCGGTCAGCTCGATATTACGGAGTGTCGGAGTCTTGTAGGCACCCACGTTTTTGTCCATGCCCGAAATATCTTCGTCCGGATGAACAGGGCCGGGGAGGGCACTGGTCATTCCCGCAAGATACTGGGCTGCCCAGGTCTGGTCGCCGATTCCTGCACGACCGATGTCCTGCCCACTCGGGCGAACACCGATGTTGTAGAAACCCTTGTCTCCGTAACCGTCCTCAGCATTGGTTTCAACCTTCACAACAGGACCGATTCCAACTGCGGTGTCGGTGTTCAACTCACCCCAGGTTGCTGTAGACAGCAGGGGACCTGAGTGGCACTTGGAGCACTTGGTTCCTCCACTGTAGAAGGCGTCCATGCCGTTCTCTTCTTCAGGAGTCAGGGCATCCTCGTTACCGGCAAGGTACTCGTCAAAACGGGTCTGATCCGAAACGAGAGTGGACTCGTAGCACATCACTGCCAATCCCCAAATCAGGGAGAAGTTCTGTTCCATCAGTGTGAACTGATCGGGTCCATCCGGGTTGCCGCTGCCAATGTGGGCGCCGTTATTGTCGAAGAGGGCGTCGGAGTTCCAGTACTCGGGGCGGAATGCGGCCTGAATCATTTCCACATAGGAGATGTTCAAACCCTTGCCGTCTCCGGCGGGCACTGCGTAGGGTCCAAGAACGCTGTCCGTCATAGAAACCTGCTGGCGGCCGAGGGGCATGACATTGCACATCTTCTTGCCAAGGTCATTCCAGTCACGACCCGCTCCAGACATCTCAACGGAGCTCAGCGGAGGGCCGATGGACTGGGAAGCGAGTGCAGCACGGTCCATGGAGATACCACAGGGAATGATGCTGCCATCGGTATCCACCTTGCGAATCATGGCGTTGGGGTTGCCGTTGCCACTGGGGTCGACACCGTTGAAATCGGAACGGGCACGACCATCCCAGAAAGCATCCACATAGAAGATGGCATTCACCGCATGAGGAGCGTTTCTGCCCGTGGTCTGACGGGTGTTGATTCCCAGTACGTTGTGAACCGGATCGGGAATCGGAGAGCAGTCATCTTCCTCTTCGGATCCAGTGAGTCCGAGATCTACACCATTGAAGACCTGCTTGGGAATTCCCTGAGAACCGACGACCTCGGCGGAGTCCCAGATCACGGAAGAAAGTGCGTCATCGGGATCTGCGAGTTTGCGCAGTGGGAAATCCGAGTGGACGAAGGTGTGGTTCGGACCAAATCTCTGGAAAGATCCGGCGACACCCGGGTTAGCCTGGTTTTTGTTGCGGGTATCCGCACCTGCAGAATAGTGGCAGGTGGCGCAGGCGGTCAGTCCATCAGAACCGGCCTGCATGTCCCAGAAGAATGCCTTGCCCAGCTCGACTGCGCGGTCCATGTCCTGAACAAACTCCAGGAGGTTGGATGGCAGTGGCGTGGTGGAAACATTCAGCGGACCGAAGTCTTGGGCTTCGGCCGTGGTGCTGAAAGAGACCATCAGGCAAACAGCAAATGAATAGAAGAGGCGCATTACGAACCTGCTTTCAAATGTCAACATCATCTCAACACTAGTGAGAATACGAGCACACTTGTTCTGGTTGCTTAATGACTGAGTTTGTAATGAGAAAAAGCCCTTTCCCGAGAGCACTCCCCAAGATAATCAGTCAATATCCTTAATATTTGACACATCAGTTTGGAGGGGTTCCCTCCTTCTGCACCGATTAAAAGGTTTACAGTGGTTTCTCGCAACCTGATTTGTTAGCAGTTATTGTTAACACATAAGGCAGGTGAGTCAGGAAAGACCGAAGCCTCCCCCATCGCCGTGAAAGCGATCGGGGAGGCTTTGGCAGTGTCCTCTGATTTTCACAGAATCATTCAAAGCGCACTTCAGGGGCAAATACTCGAACTTTCGCAAGTGAGTGAGTCGAAAACCGGGTCCGTCCCACAGGCTGGATAGGGAGCAGCTGGAGCGAGCCCAGAAGCAAAAATGTACGACAAGGTGGCAATCGGGTCACTGATGTCATGCTGGCCATCGTCGTTCCAGTCCGCCGCATCTTTACAGGCGACTGGAACACCCAGAAAGACCGATTCCAGTGAATAGATGGCATCTGCCAGATCCAGTTGGCCGTCATTACTGATATCACCCCGCAGGAATTGGGTGACCGATCCAGGTTGAGCTCCCCGGCGGATGTAACAGGCAGAAGACTTCATTTCAGACCCCAATGTGAAGGGGGTCAGCAGGTATCCGGTGACGCCGGGCCTGAAGTTGGAATCGGTGAAGGAGGTCTGCCCTGCCGGAAGAACATGGGTCTCGGCTCCCAGAATCCCGCCATGGTCGATCTCCAGCGTGATGCTCGTCACAGCCGGGGACTGAATTTCCCAGGTCAGAAGAACCTCGTTTCCGCTTTCAAAACAGGTCGGGACAAGAACTTCTTCAACAACGGAAGACAGGGTTCCGGTTGTGTTGGTATTGGAAGCGTTTTCCTCAAGGAAACCCTTCACAGGGGGAAGGCCCTGGGCTGCACGTCCGGACGCACCGACTGCGGGCAAGTTCAAAAGGTAGTCGTCGGAGTCATTCAGGTTCAGGGGACCCAGTTGTGCTTCGCCGTTTTCATCCAGTGCAGCACCATTCGGGATCAGCAATTCCGGGTGGTCGAAGGGGGCCATCTCCCAGCGAACACGCTCGTCGGTGAGAGCCTTCATGAAGGCGACCACTGCTTCCTGGCGAGGCTCTTTGCCGCGCAGTTTGCCGATGGGATTCACGTACTTGTGCACAAACTCGGGCTCCACATGGGTGAAATCACCACCACGGGTGTAAAACTCAACCACCTGTTTAAGGGTGGCCTGACTGCCGTTGTGCATGAAGGGGCCATTGAGTTCGACGTTTCGCAGCGTCGGGGTCTTGAAGGCACCGATGTTTCGATCCGGATCTCCGTTATCGATATCTTCGATCTGGTTGTCGGGCAGAAGGTAGTCATTCCCCGCAGCGAGAGCTCCGGCCCAGGTGTTATCTCCGAGAGCGGCTCGACCGATATCTTCGGCAACCGGACGAACTCCTATGTTGAAGAAGCCCTTGTCAGCGTTTCCTTTACCGTCATTCATCGGCTGATTGACAACGGGGCCTTCCCCCACCTTGTCGTCGATATTCAACTGGTCCCAGGTGGCCGCAGAGAGAAGGGGACCGCTATGGCAGTGGCCACACTTCAGGCCGCCACTGTAGAAAGCGTCCATGCCGTTCTCGGCTTCCGGTGAGAGGGCGTCCTCATCGCCGGCGAGCCATGCGTCAAAGGGGGTCTGATCAGAAACGAGGGTGGCTTCGTAGAGCATCACCGCCAATCCCCAGATCATGGAAAAGTTGATTTCCATCATGGTGAACTGGTCGGGACCATCGGGAGCACCGGTCAACGGCTGACCTGTAGCGTCGAGCAACGGATTGCCCTGCACATCAAAGAGCGCTTCTGAATTCCAGTATTCGGGACGGAATGCGCCCTGAATCATTTCCACATAGGAGATGTTGAGACCTTTTCCAGCCATGCCGGTATTGGACAGGTTTCCAAGGACACTGTCGTCGGTAGCGACGGTTTGCAGAGCCAATGGCTGAATGTTGCAGATCTTCTTTCCGAGGTCGGCATAGGCTCTTCCGGCACCAGACATTTCGACACCACTCAACGGGGGGCCTACCGCCTGGGAAGCCAGGGAAGCTTTTTCCATGGTGATTCCACACGGAACCACATTGCCATCCGCATCCAGTTTCAAGATGGCAGCGTCCGGATCAGTGAGTCCACCCGGATTGACTCCGTTGAAATCGGAGCGTGCGCGACCATCCCAGAAGTTGTCGACGTAATGAATGGCGTTGACTGCACTGGGAGCGTTACGTCCCGTGACCTGTCTCAGGTTGACGCCATTCAGGTTGAAAGTGGGGTCCTCGATGGGGAGTCCGTCAGCATCCAGGTTGGAGCAGTCGTCTGCAGCGCCGGATTCCCCGAGAGCATTGAATGAAATCGCATTGAAATCCTGAATATGAATGCCGGCAGATCCACCGACCTCCGTGGAGTCACGCAGCACTGCTGACTCTGCGTCATCCGGGTCAGATAACTTGCGGAAGGGGAAGTCTTCCGCATTGAACACATGGTTGGGGCCCAAGTTGGAAAAGGTGCCCAGTGCACCGGGATGAGCCTGACCTACCGCTCGGGTATCGCCTCCCGCAGAAAAGTGGCAGCTGGCACATGCTGTCAGGCCATCCGAACCCACCTGCATATCCCAGAAGAGGGCTTTACCCAGTTCGATGGCTTTGGATTCGTCGAGAATAAACTCACTCAGATTGCCAGGGAGTGGCGTTTGGAGTGAACCCAACGGACCAAAGTCCTGAGCCGCCATTGGAGTGGTCACCAACAGGGACAATAAAAATACAATGCGTTTCATAGGACTCTCCTCAAGTCGAAATAGGGGCCGTCAACTCAAGTGGGAGGTTGATAAGGTCAACTCCCGAATTTTGTAAAAAGGGGACTTTGATTCGTTTGGTGAAGATCTCTGTCCACAACGAAAACAGTGTCAGCATCCTCATTACTGACACTATCCGACGCTACTTCTAATAACTGTCAGACAGAGTTGCACGAACTTTTTGAGTGAAAGTTGCAGATAGAATCAATTTCGTAATTCAAAGGGATGGTGAGACAGGTGAGTCAAAGTTGATCAGTATTCCAAACAAAAGTCTCTTGGATACTGCGGTAGAAATACACAGATCCCTCTTCAACTGTCTGAATAAAAAAGGCTGGCCAATCGGCCAGCCTTCTGAGTTTTCTTTCGGTGATTTCCAGCTCGAAACAAGCGGGGAAAACTAGCCTGCGAACTCTTCGCCTTTTTTCCAATTCGCCGGGCAGGGGCCGCCGGAAACAAATGCCTGGGTCATGCGCAGCATCTCTTCAGGGCTGCGACTGACGGCGAGATCATTGACGGAGTGCATGCGAATCGTTCCTTCGGGATCGATCAGTACCATGGCTCTGTAGGCAACCCCAAGATCTTCCCTGAGGATGTCGAACGCCTTGCAGAAGGCGTGGGAGGTATCCGCGATGATCGGGTGAGTGATGGGGCTGGAGAAGGTCTCGCCATCCTCAAACCACTTTTTGTGAACGAGGAAGGAGTCTGCGCTGGCACCGATGACTTCAACACCTTCTGCCTTGAAGTCGTCGAGAAGATTTTCGAGACCTTGAATTTCAGTGGGGCACAGTCCCGAGAAGTTGAAGGGGTAGGAGTAGATCATGTGCCATTTGCCTGCGAAATCCGCGTGGCTCAGGGCCTTGTTGTCGCCATTCAGGTAAGCGTTTGCATTCCACTCGGGGGTTTTATTTCCAACCATCGTCATGGGTTTCTCCAAATACTGTTTTTGTGCGAGATTTGCACCGCTGTTGATCTCCATGTAAATTTCAAACTCTCCCAATATCATGAAGCCGCTGTTGCCGATTTGAAACCCCAACACGCAAATAGGTCATCGATTCGTGGAGTTGTCCAATCTTGACCATAATCCCGTTTTTGAATAGTTTCAGAAGCCGAGAGGGGCTGTTGATTGAGTCTATCAAAGCAATCGAAGCACAAAAAATCCCGTTCAGGCCAGACCGAAGAGACCTATGCTGCGATTGATTTAGGTTCGAATTCATTTCATCTGATCGTTCAGAGCATTTCCAGTCAGGGCATTCGCACCCAAGACCGTCTTCGTGAAAGAGTGCGGTTGGGAGAAGGCATCAATTCTTGCGACTCCCTTACTCAGCACGTCAAAGATAGAGCAGTGGAATGCTTGAAAAGATTCTGTGAGAGAATCAGGCCTGTGAAGCCGAGAAACATTCGTGCTGTCGGAACCCAGGCACTTCGCAAACTCGAATCTGATGACCAGTTATTGACAGAATTTGAATCTCATTTGGGGTGCCCTATCGAGATCATATCTGGAGTGGAAGAAGCCCGTCTTATTTGGTTGGGAGCGAGATCAGAATTTACAGAAGAGCATGAAGAGGTGTTGCTGATCGATATAGGAGGCGGCAGTACGGAGTTGGTTTCGGGAAAAGGTGGTGTTTCAAGCCAACTGGCCAGCCTGGAAGTCGGTTGTGTTCAGATCATGAACAGCTTTTTCAAGGGAGGAGATCTCAGCAAAAGTAAATATCAGGATGCGAAGTTGGCGATCGCCATCGAATTGGAGCCTGTGATCAAGAGATTCAAAAGCAGGCCCCTTCAGAATTATTTTGGCACTTCAGGATCCATTCTCGCTATCTCTAAAATTCTTGGAACATGGGAGGAAGGCCGGCAGATCACCTCGAGAAATTTGAAGGAGATCCGCGAAAAACTCTTTTCACTTGGAAACGTCAGTGAAATCGATTTGCCGCAGATATCCATGGAGCGAAAAAAGGTATTACCCGGAGGTGTTATAATTCTTGAAGTCTTGATGCGAGAGTTGAAAATTCAATCTCTAGAGGCGATTCCCGGTGGTTTGCGGGAAGGAATTTTAACAGATCTGATTGGCAGGGATGAGGGTCTCGATATCCGTGAGCAGACCATTTTGTCAAAGATGAAGAACTTTGGCATTGACGAATCACATGCACTAAGAGTGTCCGATTTGGCGCAACAGATTTACCGTTCAACGAAAAAGCCCTGGGGTATTGATACTCTCCAAGTGGCCAATTGGATCCGTTGGTCAGCGTTGCTCCACGAGGCAGGCCTTAGCCTTGGGCACGATTCACATACAAGGCATGGCGAATACCTGATTCGTAATTCCGACATGCCTGGATTTTCCTATACAGATCAAAAAATGATGTCATTTCTGGTCAGGAATCAGAAAAGAAAGATCAGTGAGCAGAGCTTTTTTGGCCGGGGTCCTATTCAGGTGGCAGACCAGTGTCGACTTCTGCTGATTATTCGACTGGCTGTGTTGTTGAACCGGTCACGAATAAGTTTGTCCATACCTTTGGAAGTCTCAGCCAGTACAAACACCATCAGCCTTTTCTTTGACAGGGATTGGATAGACGAGCGACCTCTGACTCAAGCATTGCTGGATCGTGAAAAAGAGCTCTTTGGTAATTTGGGCCTTAATTTGGAGTGGAACAGTTAAGGCCCAGCTCAATAGCCATATTTTTCAAGTAGCCATTGCTGAGCTGAGTGGGGAGTTTCATCCACAATAATTTTTGAATATTGGGTATTGGGGAGCAACTCCCAGCTTCCCTGATTGTCAGCAAGGTAGGTCTCGATTCCTTCTTCCATGACCTTGGCCTTGAGTTTCTTGGAACGGATCGGGAACACCAGTTCGAGACGTTTGAAAAAATTCCGCGGCATCCAATCAGCGCTGGCCAGATAAACCTTCTCTTGACCCTGAGCAAAAAATGCAAAAATTCTGGGGTGCTCAAGGAACCTTCCCATCACTGACTTGATGCGTATGTTTTCCGAGATACCCGGGATTCCAGGTTTCAAAGCGCATGCCCCACGGACGACAAGATCGATCTGGACCCCGGCCTGGGAGGCACGGTACAAGGCCTTTATCACTTCGGGTTCTATAAGCGAGTTCATTCTGGCCTTGATCCAGGCTTCCCCTCCCGCTCTAGCGTAATCTGCCTCCTCATTGATCAGAGCCATTATTTTTTCATGGAGGTGAAAAGGTGCCTGAATCAATGAGTTCAGTTTCGCGACTTTTCCAAGCCCTGTTATCTGTTGAAAAACCTGATGAACGTCCTCGCCGATAGCATCATCACATGTCAACAGGCCCATGTCTGTATAGGCTTTGACGGTGCCCTCATGGTAGTTTCCGGTGCCCAGATGACAGTACCGTTTAATTTGCCCATGTTCTCTCCGAACGATCAACATGGTCTTGGCATGGGCTTTATATCCGAAAATTCCGTAGACGACAGTTACGCCCACTTCCTGAAGTCGTGTTGCCAAGTCAATATTGGCGACCTCGTCAAAACGTGCGCGCAATTCAACGACAACCGTCACTTCTTTACCGGATTTGGCGGCCTCCATAAGGGCATTAACCAACTTGGAATCTTTTGAGGTTCTATAAAGCGCAAGTTTGATTGCCAGAACATCGGGGTCGGTAGAGGCTTCCTTTACCAAGTTGATGACGGGGTCGAAGGATTGGAAAGGATGGTGCAACAGGATGTCTTTTTTACGAATGATGTCGAAGGCTGATTTGTCTGAGAGTAATGCTGCTGGCGTTGAGGGCGTAAACTTCCTGAATTTCAGGTCAGGGCGATCAACCAGATCGTAGAGCATTGCCAATCGGTGCAGATTTACAGGACCATCACAGCGATACAGGTCCTGAGGTTCCATACCAAATTGATTGAGCAGAAAGTCGACATTTTCATCAGAGCAGTTGTCAGCAACCTCAAGTCGAACCGTTTCACCAAATCTTCTTTGATCCAGCTTTCCCTGGAGTGCTTTCATGAGGTCGACAACTTCTTCTTCTTCCACCCACAGGTCACTGTTGCGGGTAACCCGAAACTGAAAGCAGCCCTTGATCTCCATCCCCGGAAAAACAATGTCAAGATTGGCGTGGATGATCGAAGACAGGAGAACAAACTCCTGCACATCTTTATCAGGGCTTGGAAGTGCAATAATCCTGGGAAGAACTCTTGGGGCCTGGACAATGGCCACGCGACTGCTTCGATGAAAAGCATCCTTGCCTTTTAGATTGATGATGAAATTCAGGCTTTTATTGGGAATATTCGGAAATGGATGTGCAGGATCGAGGCCTATCGGAGTCAAGACCGGCAAAACCTGTTCAATAAAGTATTTTCGAACCCAATCCTTCTGAGTCGCGTTCCAACTTTGCCGACGAAGAAGGAAAACGCCCTTCTGTTCCAGTGCCGGCAACAAGTTTCGGTTTAATTCCTGATATTGTGCCTCAATCAGGGCCTTCGCCTTTTCTGAAAGAAGAGAATGTAGAGTGGATGCCTGAATACCGTCGGGTGATTTCAAGTCGACATTATAGGCAAGGTGCTCTTTCACACCCGAAACCCTGATTTCAAAAAACTCATCCAGATTGGAAGTGCAAATCGTCAGGAACCGTAATCTTTCCAGAAGTGGAAAAGATGTGTCTCTGGCAAGATCCAGAACCCGTTGGTTGAACTCCAAAAGTGACAGTTCCCGATTGATGTACAGTTGTGGATCATCAAGATTTGAATCAGTGCCGATCAATTCGCTGAGTCGAGCGGATGGGTAATCCGGGACATTACCTTCTTGATAAGAGTTCATTTCTCGGTTCCTCAAGGATCAAAGTGGGCACTGACCTCAAAATAGAGTCGAAAACAGATAAAAATCATGCTCGATAGAAATCACCGGCACCTCTTACCCTATCGACTCAACAATCCCAGATATACTTGATTCTAGCAGGTTTATTTGGCGACCCGCGGGGGGGGGCCCGGATATGGCTGGATTAACGCGAATCGCGGTAGGAGGATCCGGTGCTGGCGACCAGTGCCCTCCTGAGACTGGCGGGGAGCAGACCCAAAAGAGTCAAAAGTGAGCGATAGAAGAATCCGGGGATACAGTAGACATTGCCCCGCTCACAATCCTCGAGGGCTTCGCGGGCGACCCGGTCCGAGTTGAGCCACATGAATCCGGGGATGCCTGACATACGCTCACGGGTACCGTTGACATCGTGGAACTCGGTCAGGGTAAAACCCGGGCACAGTGCGGTGACATTGACTCCGCTGCCCTTGCATTCTAGGGACAGGCATTCGGTAAAGAGATTCATGGCAGTTTTCACTGCGCCATAAAGGGTGTGCCCTGCGGTTCCGGGAATAAACCCGGCAAAGGATGAAACCTGAATGATGCGGCCCTTGCCCCGTTCTTTCATGCCTGGCAAAAGACGGTGGGTCAATTCGCAAACGGAGAGCAGCAGCACCTGCAGAAAGTCCTCATGCTCTTTCCAGGTCCGGGAAAGAAATGCGCCTGACAATCCGTAACCGGCGTTGTTGATCAGAACCTCGACTTCAACCCCATCCGATTCGAGTCGCTCAACCAGAGGTTCAATTTCCTCGGAGCGAGCGAGATCCACGGTTTCCACCCTGCACTGAATTCGGTGTTCCCGTTGCAACTCTTCTGCGATCGATTCGAGTCGGTCCCTGCGGCGTGCAACGAGAACCAGATCGTAACCGCGAGTGGCGAGCTCGCGGGCGAAGCTGAGACCGATTCCGGAACTGGCACCGGTGATCAGGGCGACGGGTGTAGACATGGAAACCCCAATTCTGAAATGCGGGTCGGGAATCGAACTCCGGAAGCGGGCGATTCCGGCGGAGAGTTCTGGTCTCCCCCCGATCTGTCTGGCAATTTGCTCTCTGGGTGACGTTGCAGGGGAAATCTCCAACGATTCAGAGGACTGTCAAGGAAACGGTTTAACCGATGCTGAGTGGAATCTACAGACACCTCTTTCGGTCAAACCTGCACCCCCTCGATCCGCCCCATGTCTGGCGGATTGCCCGTGGCTCAGGATCGGCGCGCTGGTTTGAGGGAGTTTTGAAGTCCCTGAAGATACGAACCGCCATCGATCTTCGTCGTCCCGAATCTTCTGATGGTGCCCGCGGAGAGATCGACTTCTCGGGTTTGGGAGTGACTTATCACAACCTTCACTTGAGATCGTCCCGATTGCCAAGGCCGGAAGCGGTAGCCCGTTACCTGGAACTGCTTCGCACCTGCGAACGGCCCCTGTTGCTCTATTGCAAAAGGGGGAAGGACAAGACCGGGTTTGGCTCTGCCCTGTATCGCCATGTCTGTCTGGGGGAGAGCCTGGAAGAGTCGTGGCAGGAGCTGCGGCGGATTCCCTATGGTCATCGAAAGCGGGGGCATGAAGGCCCCCATGATTTCAAGGCTTTACTGGATCAGCACCGCGCTGCCAATCTGGATCAACGGGATCTGGATCAATGGGTGAGAGAGGTTTACCCGGCGATCTTTGAAGATCTCACCGGAGAGCCTGCTGTGATCGACAAGCCCTGAGTGCATCCCTTCTCTGTTCTCCATAAAAAACCAGGGCCACCGGACGTTGCATCCGGAGGCCCTGCGAGGAGGTGTGTGCATTTTGAACAAGGGTTGGGGGGGATCGCCAGCCCGCCTTCGGCGCCCCCCCTCCCCATGACCTTAGATCCGGTCGGGACAGGGGGTCGGACAGGTATTTTCAAAAAAAAACCTGATTAGGCGAATTCTGTGTCTATTGGCCGATTGGCGTCATTCTGGCACAAGGGGAATCAGTGTCTCAATCGCAGGAGGCACCAAATCTGAGTTCCAGAGTTTGGCCGTTTCGCTGATCCCGGGATTCCCCGGGTTGCCAGCTGACCACGTATAAACGGTCGAAGATATGTCCTGGGATCCACGGCTGGCCTGACAGCATCTCCATGCCGGAAATCTCGCCACCCGCTTCCTCGACGAAGAGGGGAACGGTGTTTTGGTGACCACAGATGACGATGGTTTCACCCGCTTCCACTTCACTGACGATTCTTCGCCAGCGGGGGGCGTCTTCTGCAGAAATCGTCTCGATTCCGGTGCCACTGATTTCAGACAGGGGTTCGAGGGTTTGCCGGGTGCGGATGTATTCGGTGCAATACATCCGGTGGATAGGGGCCCCTTTGAGCAGTTGGGACAGATCCCTCGCTCTTTGGCGCCCCTGTTCAGTCAGATCCGGATCTGCTCCGATACCCTTCTCGGCGTGGCGCAATACGATCATCGTGCAGGGTTTAGGGTTCATGCTGTTCCTTCTCACCAGTGAAGAAGTTGCCAAATTAAGCGATTTTTCCTTCAAAACTTTGCGAAAAATGGCTTAATTACGCCGCACTCATATGCCCCGATTCCAGCCGGGAAAGAAGGCTGGTTATTCCACCCCGTTTTGGTGGGGAGAATCAAAATGAAAACATGGATCCTCTATAGACTGAATGGCAATCAGATCAGTTCTGAGTTCTACGAAGTCAATCGCTTGCGGGAAGTCGGCTCTGCCAGAGGTTTTGACCTCGAAGTGATTTCACCGGAACAGGTCGAACTGATCGTGACTCGGGATGACCCCAAGTCGATTCGAGTCGACGGTTCAGTGGTCACTCTTCCTGATGTTCTCTTGCCTCGGATGGGAGCAGGAACCACCTACTTTGCATTGTCGGTGATTCGGCAGCTGGAACGGTTTGGGGTTCCAACCTATAACGCCTCGACCGCGATCGAGACGGTGAAAGACAAGTTGCATACCCATCAGGTTCTTTCAGCAGCCAAGTTGCCGATTCCCAGAACCATGTTGGCCAAATTCCCCATCGATCTCGATTTGGTTGGAAGTGTCCTGAATTTTCCGTTGGTCGTCAAAACTCTCTCTGGATCACAGGGGAGTGGTGTCTTCCTGTGTGAATCCCGCTCCAATTTCAGGGATCTGATGGAGTTGATTCAGGCTACCCAGGCCAACGCCAACTTCATCTTCCAGGAGTTTGTGGCAGCCAGCCGCGGTTCAGACATTCGCGTGCTGGTGATTGGAGGAAGAGTTGTTGCAGCCATGGAAAGAACGTCCCAGGGTGATGACTTCAAGGCCAACTTTTCCCAGGGGGGGTCTGTCCGGGAGTTTGCCATCGATCGGGAAGCGGAGTGGTTGGCTTTGGAGAGTGCAAGATTGCTGGGCCTCGATATCGCCGGAATCGACCTGCTGAAAGACGAGGATGGATACAAAATCTGCGAGGCCAACTCTTCGCCGGGATTTGAAGGCATTGAATCATGCTGCGACGTCGATGTAGCCTCTGAGATCTTCCAATTCATTGAGTTGCGACTTCACGGCACGCGCAGCAAACCGCAAATCACGTTGCCCAAGTCTGCTCCCGGCTTGGTAAAGTCTGAAGAGTAATCAATTTCCGGTCCAGTTGACCGGGAAGTCCCAAGGAGTTCAGGAGGCCTGATGGAAGCTGGTATCGTTGGTTTGCCCAATGTAGGCAAATCCACATTGTTCAATGCGCTGACATCGGCGGGTGCCCATGCGGCGAACTACCCGTTTGCGACCATCGAGCCCAATGTGGGAGTGGTGCCGATTCCCGATCCGCGATTGGCCACTCTGGAAGAGCATATTCCGACCCAGAAGGTGATCCCCGCATCCCTGAAGATCGTCGATATCGCGGGTCTGGTGCGTGGAGCCAGTACCGGTGAGGGACTGGGTAACCAGTTCCTGAGTCACATTCGTGAAACCGATGCCATCGTTCAGGTCGTGCGTTGCTTCGAAGAAGCCCCCGGCGGTGAAGAGATCACCCACGTGGATGGCACCATCGATCCCCTGAGGGATATCGAAACCATCGAGATCGAATTGGTGCTCGCCGATTTGCAAACGGTGGAGGGATCCCTCGAGAAGGCGAAACGCTCGGCACGCAGTCAGGAAGAAGAAGCGCTCTTGCGTCTGGAGCTTCTGGAGAAGTTGCATCCGGTTCTGGCAGAGGGGCGTCCTGCCCGCGAAGCGGACATCGGCAGTAACCCCAAGTCACCGGGACTGCTCAAGGGATTGGGACTGATCACCACCAAACCGCAGATGTTTGTGATGAATGTCAGTGACGACGATGTTTTGGGCGAGGGCCCTCTGGCCCAGAAGGTTCGTGAGCTGGCGGAGGAGCGCGGCAGTGAAGCGGTTCCGGTTTGCGCCCGCATCGAGGAAGAGCTCTCGGAATTGGACGAATCGGATCGACTTGAGATGCTGACCGATTACGGCATGGATGAGCCGGCTTTAGCCAAGCTGGCCCGGGCTGTTTATTCCCTGTTGGGGCAGCAATCCTTCTACACCGCCGGCGAGAAAGAGATCCGAGCCTGGACCGTGCATCAGGGGGCTTCGGCTCCGGAAGCCGCCGGGGTCATCCATACAGACTTCCAACGCGGATTCATTCGTGCAGAAATATTCTCGGTCGCCGATCTTCAGGAGTATGGCAGTGAGAAGTCGATTCGCGAAGCGGGCAAGTTGCGGGTGGAAGGCAAGGATTACCTCATGCAGGATGCGGACGTCTGCCACTTCCTGTTCAACGTCTGATTCGAGGGCTGTCGATGAATGAAGTCCCCAGTGTGTTTATGATCCTGTGGCTCACACTGAGGGGCAGGCGAGACGACGTCTTGGAGATGGCCGAATGGGTCTCCCAATCGAATGGCACCCTTTCCACTCCGGTTCAATGGGCCATCAATTACGGATATCAATTCTGGTTTCTGATTTTCGCCAGCATTCTGTTTGTTCTTTACAGGTTGCTGAGCAAAAGAAGAGAAACTGCGTCCGAAGGATGAACGGGATCTCCCGTCAGCCGCTGCAGTGCGATCAGGATTCAGTCCGCTTGCGTCTCTGCCACCGGAACCAGCCATAAGCAAGACCTCCGACCAACAGTATCGGCAGCAGAGGTTGTGCTGTTCTCCACGCCTTGATCCACATGGAAGTGTTGTCTTGGACTTCACCGGGATTGGCAGATTTCTCAAGAATGGCGTATCCGTTGGGCGCGAGGACCGGGTAGACGGTGGTGCCGTCGTCAAGTTTGGCCGCTGCTTCCAGGTGCGCCCGGACCCGGTCACCGGTATCGGGGATGGGAAACTGACTGGGTCCGCAGAGGATCATCGTCGACCCATCAGCCGTGTTGAACGTGGTGACGATCTCAGTCGCAGAAAGCTCACCCTTCTCCAATTTTGAAACCTGCATGCGAACCTGCCACAGATAGATGCCACTGTTCACATCACTTGCCATCATCGCTTTTTCCATCGACAGGATTTCACCGACTGCGATGATCTCAGAGGAAGCGATCAGTTGCTCTGCTGAATACGGTGCCTTGCTCGCTTCGAGGGTGGGCGAGGCCAAGGAAGCCAGCAGTGCCAGAATCAGGTAAACGCTTCGCTGAATCATTACTCCTGCTTCATCCGGGTTCCGATCTGCTCCATCGATTTCATCTCTGTGCCATCCGGCAACACATTGAACATGTCAAAGCGGAATTGATCTTCAGAGAGGATGGTTTCGACCGCCCGCATCCTGGAATCCAGACCGGTCATGGGGTCGGTCAGTGTCCATGTCCACTCGATCACCGGCGGCATATTGATCCCTCTTTCGGTTGTTTTCCCGATCCCCGTTGCGATGCCGGTACCAAAACTGTCGATCCAGGAAGAGACATAGGACTGCTTGGCGTTGTCAAAGCCGATGAATCCCCGCGCTTCGAAGGGCATGCCGTTGTAGTCCATCGGCAGCACTCGCTGGAGCAGGTAGCGGCCACCCATCGTCAGCTCGTATTCAGTGACCATTGTGGTTTCGACCGGTTCCTGGTCCGGGGCCATCCACTGCCGATTCTGCATCTTCCAGCGGCCGACCCGCTGCTTCAGGAACTCGTGCTCCTGGCCCGGAGTCATGAACTCCATCCATTTCTGCATCGGATCGACTGTGTCAGCATTTGTTTTGGATTGCTCGAAGATCCAATCCCACAGTTCCATGTCGCCGTAGGTCAGTCTGAAAATGTTGTGTCCTGCACCCGGGTGCTCGGTGTACTTCACATTGCCGTCGACAGCCTTGAGAGCTTCGACCATGACTCTGGAGCGTTCTGCAGGAATGACACGGTCGTTTTCACCGTGGAAAACCCACGTCGGAACATCCTTGAAAGAAGCAGCAGAGGCAGGGTCTCCCCCTCCGCAAAGGGGAACCGCTGCGGCGAAGAGGTCCGGCCTTTTGGCGATGATGCCGAAGGTGCCGATCCCGCCCATCGACTGCCCGGTGACGTAGATGCGATTAGCGTCGATGGGTGAACTCTGGATCATGCCTTCGATCAGGGCGATGACGTCAGGAATCCTCTCCGGACGATCGAGCCAACTCTCCTCCTCCCAGGATCCTGGTTTCGCCCACACTGCTTGCCTGCCTGAAACGGGAGCGATGACGAAGCAGGGGAATTTTTCGCGCATCTCATCCCTGGCCAGCACATCCGCGGCCACCGACTTGCCACCCCTTCCATGGAGGACGACGACGAGGGGGTACTTCTGATCGATCCGCAGGTCTTGGGGAATCATGATCTGGTAGGAAAGGGCTCCGCCATCCGGGTTGGTGTAATAAGCCTGTTTGAAGTAGGGGCTGCTGACCGGGACATCCTGTGCGCTGATCAACAATGGAGATCCCAGGAAGCACAGACACATCAACACGATGGAAAAGGATGACACAGGTTTCATTTCACGATCCTCATCAAGCTCGGGTATGGACACCACATTCATTTTCCGGAGTCTTCGAGCGGTTTCAATGGGGGCCTCTGCTCGTGGGAGTCGCCTAATTCCTGCCAGGCTCTGCCAAGAGCGATCAATCGGGATTCGTCGAAGAGTTGTCCGTTGAAAGTCAGCGATACCGGCATGCCATCCCGGAAGCCACAGGGGGCGACCAGAGCGGGGTGCCCGGTCAGATTGGTGATTCCCAGAGTTTCAAAGTTCCCTGCGGGTGAGACGAACGCAACAAGGTCCCGGAAGGTCTCTGCGGTCTCACGCATCAACAGGGTACGAATTCTCTGGGCACGGATGTAGTCGACGGCGGGAATCAGTCGTGCCACGCGGAAGGTGTTGGGCCATGCGTTGGGTCCCTGCTCGACCAGCTCGTCATCCAGATTGCTGCGGGTCAGATCATCGAAAGCGGCGGCACATTCGGCAAAGAGGATGATCATCATCGGCCACACGGGATATTTCGGTAACTGGACCTCTACCAGTTCCACACCCAGTTCACGCAACTGCTCAAGGGCCGCCTGATGTTCGGGGCTTTTTTCAAAATGGGCGGGGGAATAGCCGACTTTCCAGCCTCGCACATCGGTTCTTCCGGGAATCGTAAAGTCGGCAGTCACCGCCGCGAGATCCTTGCCATCTGCTCCGTGAATGGCGTCGAGAACAAACGCGGTATCCTGCAGGGTTCTGCACATCGGTCCGAGCTTGTCCATCGTCCACGAGAGTGCCATCGCACCGGTGCGCGATACCCTTCCGAAGGTGGGCCTCAGGGATGAATTTCCGCACAAAGTCGATGGGCTGACGATGGAACCCAGGGTTTCTGATCCGATGGCAAAGGGGAGTGCACCCGCCGCCACGGCAGCAGCAGAACCGGCGGAAGACCCACTCGAGCCGACAGCGGTGTTCCAGGGTGATCGGGTTTTTCCGCCATACCAGACATCACCCATGGCGAGGGCACCGAGGGTCGTTTTGGCGATGAGAACCGCACCCGCGGATTCCAACTTCTTGACCACGGCGGCATCGTTTTCGATCCTCTGGTCCTTGAAGGGGTTGGCTCCCCAGGTGGTTTTCGTTCCACGCACTGCACAGAGATCCTTGAGGCCGTATGGGATGCCGTGCAAGGGGCCGCGCCAGCGTCCCTGTGCCAACTCTTCATCCCTTTGCTGCGCCTGAGTCAGGGCGATCTTCTCGGTGTAGGAGGTGACACAAAACAGGGTTTTGTCGACCTCCTTCAAGCGTTCGAGAAACAGCTGAGTCAGCTCAAGGGAAGTCACCTGACGACTCTTCAGCAATGCCGAAAGTGTCGGAATGTCTGCCCAGTAGAGATCTTCCAGATTTTCAGGTCGCAGGGCATTCGGTAGTGGATCCTGCTTTGCCACCCGGGATGATCTGTTTCCCTGTTGCAAGGGCATGAAGATGGTTGCAGGTGCAATTCCGTTTTCGAGTTCGACTCCGCGCAAGACCTCGAAAGATGCGATGTTGTCGGTCGCCCATGGCAGCAGTTGGGCCAGCTCCTCATCAGTCATCGACAGTCCGGCAAATTTCATGGCGGATTGAATCGGCTCGAGATCATTGCCCGGTTTTGACTCCGCAGGATCTTGCGGAGTCCAACCCAATAGGGCGGTCACCAACACAGTCAGGATCATCGGTTCTTCCTTTCTTCGAGTGCGAGAAGGTCCAGCAATCGGGTTTCGATTTGTTGCCACTCCGCGAGGTCCCCGGAAATCGCAATCACAGGAGAGTTCTCGGGAATGGGCTTCGCTTCGTTGGAAATGTTATCCGCAGGTATCAGTCGAAGAACCGGGGGGCCCAATCTCACGGTCAATTCTTCCGAGAGGGAGATCAGGTCTGTTTCGGGAAAGATCACGCTGACCGGAAAGGAGTGAAGGTCCCACCATTGGCGAAAGAGGGGCAGTTGGTCTTCCTTGAGCCGGGTCGAGCAGACGATGACCGCATGCCGGGAGAGTTGGAGTAGCCCGTCGAGAACCGGCGTATGGGGAAGGGGGGGATCTTCTGTTCCGAGTGAACTCCAGGGGCGATCGGCGATGAAGGGATCGATGTCGATGGCGATCCACGGTGCTTGGGGATCGAGGATGGTGAGGGTGCCGTTGGAGATGGCCGCTGGGGCTTCACCGTTGGCGGGCAGAGTGGACCACAGATGCATTCCGTGGGTTCCCACCTCTTCCGGAATCGCAACACGAGTCTGCATCCGACCGTTCTTTACGGCGACCGGTGCCGGAGGAACCAGGCCCGGAGCAGTGGTGGCGATGCGCACGCGAAAGCCGTCTTTGAC
>JACETR010000016.1 GCA_013911165.1 Planctomycetota bacterium
GTCTTTTATCTGCATATCCTGATACCGCTTCACACAGTGCGGGGAGTCGTGAGTCCAGCTGTGCCTCACCGTAGGTCAGCTGGATGGGCTTCAATCCCTTCAGAAGGTCTTTCAGCCACCTGTCTGCGCGATCCACAGTTTCAAGAATCGTCTTCATCGACATATCTGGATCTGAGCCTCCTTCAGAGCGCAATCGACCCTGAGCGAGTGCCCGAATACTGCCGAGTGGATTTCTGATGTTGTGGGCGATGGTGGCCGTCATCTCACCGACAGCTGCAAGTCTCTCCCGATCAACCAGTTGAGATTGGGCCCTGGAAATTTCTTCCGACATCGATTCCACATCTCTGGCCAGTTGTCCGATTTCACTCTCTGAAGCGATAGAAATAGTTTCCCCATACTTTCCAGAAGAGATTTCACGTGTGGCTGCAGACAGGAGTTCGAGGGGGGTCACGATCCACCGGCGAACCAGATAGAAAAAGACGATCCCGAGCAAAATCAGGGACAGCCCTGTTCCCAAAAATACGAGTTTGATCCGTTGATAATTGGCGACCGCAAGTTTATCGAGAATGGCCAGTCGGGATTGAAGTTGTTGCTCAAGTTCCTGAAGTGATTCCGTAATCTCCGGTATCAATCGGGTTTTCAACCAATTTCTGGGGAGGTTCAGGCGACGGGAAGCCGGCCCTTCTTCATCCAGATATCTCAGTGCACGGGTCACTGCTCGACCGAAATCGGTTACAGGTCTGGAAAGGGACTCGATCGTTCCTTTCAGAGGATCATTTTCTCCAGTCAGTCCGAGACGCATCTCCTGGATCGTCTCCTTGCAGGATTCGAGCAGTCCAAAAAATTGACTTCGGTCTTCAGCGTTCCAGTTGGCGAGATCTTCCACCTCTGCGCTCGCAGACAGAATCTGGTCACGAATCTGTCCCGATTGGATCAAGCGCAATCTTCCTGAAGAACCTTCCGTCACCGCTATTTCCAGATCCTGTAGCGCTCCAATCATCAATCCACCAGTGGACAGAAAGACGATAACCAGAAAAGCGAACAGGAGTTGGAGGCGGGTTTTGATCAGCATATTTTCACCGATCTCCCGCAAGTTCGTATTCGAAACGGTGGCTCTGCTCTGACAATCCCGGTTGTTGGGGAACCGTCACCTGAAGGATCAGTTTGCGGAATTCTCCAATGTCTTGGGAGGCCCCAATCGTCAGGGTTTCTCCACTTTTGGAGTTCACCAGGGGAAAGGTTTTACCATCGGCAGATGCGCTGATTTCCGGTGTGATGGAATCGTCACTCAGGAGCACCTTCCACTGCAGAGGATTCCCCTGCGACAGCTTTCCCGGTCCGGGAACGATGCCGACGATACCTGCGCTTCTTTGCTTGGGAGGGGCGGGCAGGGCAGCCAACGCGTGGGAAGGAGCCTGCTTTCCGGGGGATTCCAGAATCTTCTCCCAATGTTTGATGGAAGGATCTATCGAATCCATGACTGTTTGCCCCTGAACAGTGATGATCCCTGTGGACTCCCGCAGGAGTGGTTTGTTGTCAGGCCCGATCGAGTCGAGTTCACTCTCCGTTACATTGACGAGACCCGATCCGCGATAAAGCAAACTGTAACCCTGTCCTGCAGGGAAACGGCAATCACGAACATGAATGATGGTTCCGGTGGCATCCCCGGAAAGTTTCAGGGCGCTGTCTCCGCGGTTGCCTTCGAAGTTGGAATGGCTGATGGAGTAATCACCAATCGCATCCGCATCGATGTATGCGCCAGATTTTTTGTTTCCTGACAAACGGCAATACTCGAGACGAATTCGCATGTCCACGTTTTGATCTTCGGAGTATCGGAGGTCGAAACCCATCCCGTGATCGTCATTTCCGGATGACTCCACCCCGAAGAGTCCCAGGCGAACCCTTGGAGGATCCTCAGGGTCTCCTGAATCCGGTGCTGAAATCCGGATGTTGATGCCAATGTCTCCATTGTCTGCGACCAGCACCCGGTGCAGATCCAGTCTGGTTTTCTCTCCGTGTCGAGGTTGGAGAGAAGGGGAGGAGATTCCACTTTGCCCGTTTTCGATAAATCGGCATTCACGGAGGACCAGATCGACAAATCCTTCAATCCTTAATCCGTCGCCTCGGTTGTTCCGGACGTCGCAGAAGAGTACTGATCCGCTCGCTTCGCCACCGTCATCCGTATCGGTTTCAATCTGTATGCCTTTGTCGGCAAAACCGGATATCTGGCAATGCGAAATCTGCAGAACGCAATCGTCTGCGACGATGGCCCGGCGAGCGGTTCCTTCACCGGAAAAGGCCAAGCCATCAATCACGGTCAGGTGGTTACCGGGAGGGAGAATCAGGGTGTCTTTCTCCGATTTTCCGCGGAGTAGTGTCTGGCGAATCAGGGGATCAGGAAAGGCATCGAATCCACTTTGGAATCCGCCATAAAGACTCATCCCATCGAAGAGAAGGATTTGTTCCTGATACTCTCCCTCAGCGATGTAGACATTGACTCCAGCCATCCCTATCGCTGCTCCGATGGCTTCGTCGATGGATTTCAGAGCGGAGAGAGGAGTTTCTCCATCTGCGGATTCATTGACCGATGCATCCACGAACAGAACCGGGTTAGGGGTTGCCGCCCATTCAGCCTTGTTGGAATCGGATCTGCCCGAAGTGTCTACTGCACGAACGACGACGTGAAGGGTGACTCCATTCTCGAGTCCGATGAGGCGACAGGACTGGGAACCCGCCGGTACGATCAGTTGGGGGGGAGCATCAAACTGTTGTTTTCCTGATCGCTCAGAGAAAAAGACATGATAGGAGATGGCGCTTGCGGGAGAGACATCATCGATCGCAGGATCCCAGGTCAGCATCAACTCTTTGTCTCCGGCGACGAGATGATTCAATCCCATGAACCTGGGAGCTTGAAGATCTTCCTTTGCAGGAGAGAGATTTCCAACGGTGATTTTCGGTGACGGCAGTTGGATTTGATGGGGAGAGGGATTTTCGGAAACATCATTGATGATGGAGACGGACCCTTTAACTGGGGTTTCCGATTCCCGGTTAATATCACAACCCGAGTTGAGGCTCAAAATCCAGATTCCGAAAAGGACGGCAACCCGGAACGCGGCTCTGGGACGGGGAGTCCCACGCCTTGCCCTGCGATCATCGACGACCGATTTTTCGGGATGGACCGGATCCTGGAAACTCACGACAATCTCCCCAACTGAGACAACTCCCAATGTCGTGTAAGTTTACAACATTTTCGCAAGTCCGTCCGGTCGCCTATTCTGCGGTCCCCAGACCGATTCTATTCACCTCATTGGGGTCTTCAGACACCGAATCTCCACTGTAAAAAAGAATGAATCGATTCAGGTCGGCGGAGATCAGGGGGTCTGTTGAAGGGGGATCGGGGATACGGATGAGAATATCGGGATGTTTGACATCATCGGAGTCGAAGGCCGTTGGTTGAATCAGGTCACTGGTCGCCGTGATGACCGGAACCGCATAACCACTCCAGGAAAAACCGTCAACGCTGTTGGAGTAACCGATCAGGGAATCATTGTTCGCCAGAAAATCGCTGGGTTTTCCTTCGTAAAAAAGATGCCACTCGACGATGTCGCCGGTGTCGTTGCGCTCGATTCCCAGTCCCGGAGACTGAACAGAACCGTCGTCAAAGTCTCCTGGTCCACCGCTGAAGACAGGACCTGCTGCGGTACCGGTGAAGACTCCATCCGTGACGGTCCAATTGACCCCATTGATATCAGAAGTGGTAGCCATACCAAACACTGAAGAGAGGTCTGATCGAATCACTTCGAAGATCATGCGGTATGCCTCGCCGGGTTCATCGACCTTGACCACGTCTGCATCGACAATACGAATCACATCTCCGAATTCGGGGCCGAGTTCCAACCCGACACAAAGTTGAGGCGGTTCCCAGTTTTGCCCGTCTGCAGAAGAGGTGGTGAGGATGGCACTGAGGTTACCCGCGGAAGAGTAAACTCCTTCGACCCACATCCGGTAGCGACCTACTGTAGGTGGACTAAGGGGAATGCCTTTATCGACGATGACACTGGGGTCTGAGACCGCAATCGCGTCTTCGAAAAGACCTGTTTGAGTAAACTCCACTTGTGGTAGGTCGCCGGCCACCAGCACCTGATCCCGATTGATCACTGGGGTACCGAAGTCATCGTACTCAGTCGAGGTGACAAGGCCGATGGAGTTGGTCGGGTTATCATCCGTTGCTTCGTAAAAGAGCATGCTCCGGTCAACTCTCCCTGAATCGTCGACGAAGCTGGGACTGTCGACCTCCAGATAATCGAAATCAGCAGGATTGACAGAGCCCTCCGTCTTGCGGTCTTGGAAAAGGGGCACGACTATCCCTGGGTTGACGAAATCCCGTTTTTTGGAGAAGTCGATAATCGGTGCTGGACCGCCTGCCGTTCCACCACCACCTCCGCAACCTGAAAGCATGCTGCCAACAATGAAAAGGGCAGAAAGCATCCAGAAGCTTGAAGCGGAGATCTGTCGTTGTGGTGTGGAAGGGCTCAGCACCTCCCAATGAAACGGGTTTTCAACCTGGGTTCTGATTTTCATGGCGACCTTCCATTTTCTGGAACATGACTGGTGGATCGGGAGATGCCCCCGAAACCAACCACAGGGCACCAGTTTTCAACGACGGTGAGTCTTTCATTCCATGGTGCTGTAATACTTGTTAACAGATTTATCGGGAAAATGGGATCCCCGAGACTCAAATTGAGTGCATGAATGACAGTTTAGGAAGGTAAGGCAGGAGTCACTCTGCAATGCATGATGATCTACTGTGTACACATGATGGAAAGAGCGTAAAATTGATTCTGACGAAAGTTCCCGAGAAGTCTGACCATTGTGAAGCAGGGTATTACCTTCACATGGAAATCGTGGATGCTCGTCAGTTTATTCTAAAAAATATTTGCGACTGACGCACTTGAGTTGGTCGCAGGGGCTTGTATTGAAGCCCTGTTGATTTGGGAAGACAGGTGGAGATCGCATGATTCAAATTACATCCAGAATCCTATTGATCCTGCTGAGCGTGTTGCTGTCGGCGTCGATTCCGGTTTCTGTCGGAGCTCAGGACTCCCAGCAAAAGGTCATGTCCTTCTCATTCGGTGATCTCAAGGTCAAGCTTCCTGTCGACTCCGATCGGATCGCCTTCTATCTCCCCACTGACACCGAGGCTCAAACGACGATTTTGGAATTGTTGGCAGCGAGGACAACCGCTGGTGTTGTGAAGTCCATTGATTCAATGCCATACGATGGCCTGCATCTTGTTTCTTTTGACAGAGGGGTGGCGATTGATGCCCTGAGGTCTCTGGGTGAGATCACAGGAGGCTGGGTCGCCCCATGTCTGGAGTTCAACGGCCGCTTGCATATTCCACGGCCGGAGTTGTTGGTCACCCTGAACAGTTATGACCCCTCAGTGTATCAACGTTTCCGTGAAGCATACCGGGCCCAAATCGTTCGCGAATTTCCGTCAACCAAACCTCTGTTTCTCGTCCGTCACGGAAATCCGGTCGATTTCGAGAGTGCGATTCTGGATTTCGAAAATTTTCCGGGAGTTGAATCCGCCAGTCCCAATTTCATCATGAGACTGGGTGAAATGGTCGCCCCGAATGACACCTTTTATCCCAATCAATGGTACCTGAACAACACTGGCCAGCAGGGAACACCGGGTGTCGACATTTCCGCTGAAACGGCCTGGAGCATTCAGACAGGCGGAGCCAATGTGACCATCGCTATTCTCGATGAGGGAGTCGATGTCGATCATGAAGACCTCGCTCCGAATATGGTGGCGGGACATGATTCTGTCTCGATACAGGCTTCCCCTGAAGGCATCCCCGGAAACTGTGATACCAACGATTCCCATGGAACCGGCTGTGCAGGAATTGCTGCTGCCAGAGGAAACAACAACCTCGGTGTGGCCGGAGTTGCGTGGAATGCAAGAATCCAGCCGGTGCGCATGGGCTTCGGTAACCACTGGACCCAGAATGACTGGATCATCGATTCTCTGACCTGGGCTGTGGACAATGGAGCGGACATTCTCTCCAACTCATGGGGAGGGGGGGCACCCAGTACCGCAGAATCGAACACGATGGACTATGCCCTCCAAACGGGACGCGGAGGACTCGGGTGCTTGCTGGTTTTTGCCAGTGGAAACGAGAGCGCGGGGGTTTCCTTCCCTGCCGCTTACGGCCAGACGATTGCTGTGGGGGCGACCAGTCCCTGTGACGAAATCAAATCCATCACTTCCTGTGACGGTGAGAATTTCTGGGGCTCGAACACCGGTCCCCAGCAAACAGTCGTGGCACCGGGTGTCCTGATGGCAACCACTGACATCGCCGGTCCTGGCGGTATGGTTAATGGCGATTACACCGGGGGGTTCAATGGAACCTCTTCCGCCACTCCCGTGGTGGCGGGGGCTCTGGCTGTCATCCTCTCTCACGACCCTGCTCTGACTGCTGCACAGGCCCAGGAGATTCTTCAGTCCGGTGCTGACGATCAGGTCGGCCCTGCGGGAGAGGATCCGGCAGGCTTCGATAACAACTTCGGACATGGCCGAGTCAATCTTTCCAATATGTTGGCTCTCATGGGAGGCCCTGCTGGGCCGGTGAACTTCACCTGTACCGAGTCTGGCGTGGGAGTGCAGCTCAGTTGGGCACCGGGAGAGGTGTATGACTCGGTGACGATTCGCAGGGATGGGGCACTGATCTCCACCCTTGCGGGGAATGCCACCGGATATCTGGATCTTTCCGTTCCAGCGGGTCAGCACTCCTGGGAAGTTCAGGGTTTCGTGGGAGCGACTCCCAGCATTGCCCGCCAATGTTCCCTGTTCCTCATCGGCGACGCCCGTGATCTGATCTGGTCCCCGGGAACAGGAACGGTGGATTCAGGAAATGTCTTTGGTACGGATCTGGTGCAGACCGGTCGCAGTGCCATCCTGACTTCCAATCTGCTTGCATTTAACGATCTCGATGTTTTTGACCGAATCTGGGTCATGCTGGGAATGTATCCCAACAATCATCAGATTACGGTGGAGGAGTCTGCCGCCCTGGTGAGTTATCTGACCAACGGTGTGGGAGGTCAGGCTCTTTATATCGAGGGAGGGGACACTTGGTTCTTCGATCCCCAGCGACCGATTCACGCCGAGTTTGGAATCACCGCCCTTTCGGACGGAAGCACCACCGACAACCTCGGAGATGTGACCGGAGCCCTGGCGACCGGCTGCGACCTGTCTGGTCTGATCCTCACCTACACCGGAGAAAACTCCTGGGTTGACCGTCTTCAGGCGGATCCCGGAGCAACTGTGGTTCAGTCCAATCAGTCTCCTGCTTATGACGTTGGAGTTTTCAGGGATAACGGCGGCCAGTTGACGCTGGGAGTTTCCTACGAAAACGGAGGCCTGGTGGACGGTGTCAGTACCCGTCAGCAGTTGGTGGACGCACTGATCGAATGCATGGGCGGTGCTCTCACCGCTCCGCAGGATCTGATCTGTACTGTGAATGGCAACTCTGTCGCCGTTTCATGGACGGTGACCGGAACCTGGGACTCGATTCAACTGGTGGTAGACGGAGGGACTCCACAGGTTTTGGCGGGCTCTGCAACCTCTACCACCGTCGGAGGGCTGACCGTGGGATCTCATACGATTGAGATTTCATCGGTCGTGGGGAATCAGGTCTCACTGCCAGTGGCTTGTACCATCGGGATATCTCCTCCAGCACCCGAGAGTCTTTCGTGCACACCTCAGGGAACCGATGTCCTGCTTTCATGGTCCAACGCTGCGGTTTACGACAGTGTGGAGGTATTGCGTAACTCGGTGGTGATTGCCACCTTGCCAGGTAGCAGCACCAGTCTGACCGATGTCAATCCTGGTGCGGGCGCCCAATCCTATTTTGTCAGAGGGGTGACCGCTGGCGCAGATAGTTCCGCTGCCAGTTGTGGTGTCTTTATTCCACCGAGTCCGGTGGATTCGCTGACCTGTGTCACGAACCAGAACCTGGTCAATTTGTCTTGGACCAATTCCCACACTTATGACGCTCTGGAGATTCGCAGAAACGGACTTCTTGTTGCCACGCTTCCCGGAACTTCGACTTCATATCAGGATGATCCTGGTGCAGGAAACCATGAGTGGTCCGTCATCTCTGTTTTGCAATCCTTCAGTTCATCAGCAGTGCTTTGCAATCAGACGATTCAACCTCTGGCTCCTACTGGGTTCAGTTGCAGTTCTTCTGCAGGGAATGCCGTCTTGAGTTGGAGCAATGGTCAGGTGTACGAATCCATCGTGATTCGACGGGACGGTGTCGAAGTGGCCACATTGCCCGGAAATTCGACCACCCACACTGAAGCAGTCGATCCCGGCTCTTACTCCTACTCCATCAGGGGTATCGTTTCTTCGATTCAGAGTGACGAACAGAATTGTCAATTGACGCGAAATCCTTTGCCGGTGAGTAATCTGGACTGTCAGTTTTCTGGTGGAACCGCGACTCTGGTCTGGTCCGTGGAAAACGGACTCAGTTCCGTGGAAGTGAGCCGCGATGGGCTTCTATTGGTGACCTTGCCAGGAAACGCAAGCTTCTATCAGGAGACCTCTCCTCCGGGTGGACTCAGGGAGTACTCGGTAACGGTATTGGCAGGAAGCCTGACCGCTCCCGCGACGGATTGCACACTTTCGGTTCCACCTGCCCCTGTCTCAGGGTTGTCCTGTATCAGTTCTCAACCGTTGACAGCCAATCTGGGCTGGAGTGTTTCGCCGGGGAGTACCGCTCTGACCGTCAGTCGTAATGGAGTTTTGATTGCCACTTTGCCAGGAGGGGTGACGGCCTACACCGATACCAATGCTCCAGCGGGAATCATCTCTTACGAGGTCACGGTCGAGGCTGCAGGTGTGGCCAGTGATCCGGCTTCCTGCCTGGTAGACGTACAGGCAGCACCCATTCCCGTGGTGGAAGCATTCGTTAATCTCAATTCGGTAGAGTTGGGGAATCCGGTCCAGTTCTCTGCGACTTCGGATGTTGACGGTGTGACCTGGGACTGGTCTTTCGGGGATGGACAGAGTTCCACTGAACAAAACCCCACTCATCTTTATACGAGTGCAGGGATATTTACTGCGAATGTCACGGCCACTGGACCCGGTGGAACCAGCAATCCGGTGGAAGTTTCGGTAACGGTCAGTTTGCCCACCTTCCGCAGGGGGGATTCCAATGGTGACGGCAGTTCTGATATTTCAGACCCGATTCAGGCTCTCGACTTCCTGTTTGGCAGTGGATTGATCGCATGTGAATCTGCGGCTGATTTCAATGATGACGGTGTTGTGGATCTTGCGGATGTGATTGGAGCATTGTCCTTTGTCTTTGAGGGCACAATCGTCCCCGCTTCTCCCTATCCTGATTGTGGTAATGACACCACTATTGATTCATTGAACTGCACAAGTCAGGTGAATTGTCCTTGATCAACCTCGCGGCTTGCTAATCGCTTTAGCTGTTCACTTCAGCGATTAGTTGCAGTCGAGATTGTCGGCGGTGGGGTCTTGCCCGGCATTGGGGTAAGGAGCCGAAGGCAGGGGGCCTGTGCCGAAGAGGAAGTTCAGCAGCATTACCGGGTCAGCAATATTGATGGCTCCCGAGTCATTGCAATCCATCGCATCCGTGCAGGTGGTCGCAAAGGACGCAAACAGATAACTCAGCACGTTGATGGCATCCGATATGGTGATGTTTCCACCCAGATCAGCATCACAGCGGATAAACGGCCTCGGGATCGTGAGATCGCAAGTCGCCTCTGGGGAGTTCACCCCCAGTACATTTCCAGTCACGGAGTACTGCATTGCTCCGGAAACGGGCATTGGGTCCGTGTAGGTCAACTGATCACCAGCAATGGTCGTCAACGGCAATCCGTTACGAGTGATGCTGATCCAGTCGTATGCGGCACCATTGGTCCAACTCAGAACCGCTTCCGGATCGTCAAAAACGCAGGCGAGGTTGGTAATGGCGGGGGCAAGATTGGGGAATTCAAAGTTCAGAGTGGTTCCCTGTGAAACAGCCAGGTTGAGTTCCGTAAGATCTGTCAACCCTGTTCCAGGAGGAGCCGTTGCGGTCACCGACCAAATCCCCTCAGTCAATGCGAGAGAAAACACACCGCCCGAATGAGTGGTGGTTGTTCCCCAAGGCGGGGTAGAACCGCTCGCCACGTCTACAGCGGTGATCAGGATTCCATCCAGTCCCACGCCCGTACTGGTGACACTGCCTGACAAGGTTGCAGCCGGGCTCAGTACAAGTGCTCCCAGATTCCTTGCCGAGTAGCACTCTACATTCTCCATGAAGAAGGGACCCAGGCCGCTGGAAGCAGGGGGGGTAAAGGTCAAGTTGTAGTCATTGGTGTGAACATTCGCGCTGAAGTTGCCAGCTTGATTTCCATTTTCATGAAGAGTCTCGTAGATCTGCCCCGTATCGAACATGTAAAACTCCACGTCGACTGATGGAACCGGATTCCCCAGAGAGTCGGTGAAGGAGCCGCTGACGGTCACACCGTCATCAAGAATGATCTGGCCAATGCTGACGGGGCTGACAGGAGCAATCGACAGCTGGATCTGTTTGGAGACCCGGACCGGTCCTGTCAGAGGGGGATCCACTTCGAGAATGAGGTTTCCTTCTGGAAGAAGAAGGTCGAATGAACCCGTGGCATCCGTGGTATCAGAAGAAACATAGATGGGCAGACCCGTCGCCGCGTACTTGGCGTCAAAATCTGCTCCGACGATCAACTCTCCTGCAGAACCCGCTACGGTCCCTTGTACGCGGTAACCCATCGGCATGACGATGGTTCCCAAGTTGAGGTTGGAGAAAATTGAAAGGTCTGCAAATTCGTGGTTCACCCTTTCGATACCGGGTGTCGGGCTCACATCCCTGTGACGGACAGTAAAGATCCCTTCGGGAACGACGACGCTGAAGGCTCCTTGCAGGTCGGTATCATCATTGAAAAGTTCCACCGTGACCCCTGCGGAATCGTAGAGATTCATGTCGATACCTGGCAGTGGCACCCCATCTTCATCGACAACCAAACCTGTCAGGGTATGAGCGATGAGCATTTCGACGATTCCCATGTCCGTGCTGCCGAAAAGAAGACCCAAATCCTCTTCAATGGGAAACACCGCAGCATCCAGAGCGGTATCCGCAAATGTGATTCTGTATTCGTCAATGATCGCAGGAATGGCGACAGAAAACTCACCGAGAGAATTGGTTTCGTCACCAACGAGATCAAGCCAGCCCGCTTGGTCTGCACGAATGTCGATATCCACACCGGATACGGGAGTACCGGCAGTATTGACCACCGTACCTGAGATCAACCACCCTGAAGCCAGGGCATGGGGCCCAACATTCAGGTCACCGTTGAGGTTGATGTCGATTTCGTCCGGAAGGTGGGCGGTGATGGGCTCAAACTGAAGTATGTAATTTCCTGCAGCAATGGTGGTGTTGATGGAGATCAGATAGCTGCCGTCGATCGCAGATGTGTCGCCTGTGATGGGGATCACTGTGGCAGGTGAGAGTGGATCGATCAAATCCAGATCGACACCGGAAATGGGGTTTCCTACCGCATCGACCACGGTGCCGCTAATTGTCCAGTTTTGGGCATACAGAATTCCGGTCGTCAGAAACAACCAGAGGTTCACCGAGATGTAGACGATTCGGAGGAGGTGGGGGACCTTCATGGAATCCTCTTCTTGTGCGGACAGCGGGTGGATCAACAACGTGGAGACGAGCCTGGGGAATCAATCAGCCTCTCCAAGACCTTTAGAAAGGTCCCGTCTAGAAGGGTCCCGTCTCTCCGATTAATGATACTTTACTAGCAGGCTTTGTAAACCTTACAAAATGGGTATACTTTCTATTTGTTAGTCTAGTCACTTCAGGGAGTCCTGTTCCGGTCGATGAGGGCTGGTTGTTGTGTAAAATAGTTCCAGAGGGTTTGTTGGCCAAATTATGCCAGCCCTGACCCCCTGAAGATTTTCCCGCCAGACAGAAGATTGTTCCGGAAACGAAGGACGAAGGGATCGCAAGCATGGGCTTTGTTTTCAAGACATGCAGACTCTCGTTAATGGTGGGATTCATCGGGCTTCTGGGGTGGAATGCTGCCTTCGCGGATCCTCCTCCGGGGTACTACTCGTCCGCCAACGGATTGACCGGAGAGTCCCTCAGGCTCGCTCTTCACGGGATCGTGGATGATCATCAGCGAATTCCCTATACCAGTTCGGCTACCGACACCTGGGATGTTCTGGGGATCAGTGAACAAGACCCGAACAATCCCTCCAGAGTGATTACCGTCTACCGAAACACTTCTGTTTTATGGACCGAGCAAAATACCAGTATCGGTTGGAATCGGGAGCACACATGGCCCTCTTCCTTCGGATACACCAATGACAACGGCTGCAATTACCCCTACTCCGATTTGCATCAGTTGAGAGCCGCCAGTCCGAGTTACAACTCTGCCAGAGGAAACAGACCCTACGATTGGTGCACTTCCGCCAACTGTGAATCCTTTGTTGCAGAGGGAACAGCCTTTTCAAATTTCGCCAGTGGCTTCGGCAGCACGGGTTCATGGGAGACATGGGAAGACAGACGCGGGGATGTTGCCCGCAACATCTTCTACATGGACATGCGCTATGAGGGTGGAAACCACTCGATCACCGGGTGCAGCGAGCCCGATCTGCGAATCACCGACAACCGTAACCTGATCGTTTCCAACACGAATCAGAATCAGTCTATTGCCTATATGGGACTGCTTTCAGTTCTCCTCGAATGGCATTTGGAGGATCCGGTCAGTGTTGCTGAGCAGAATCGCAATGACGTGATTTTTGGTTATCAGGGGAATCGGAATCCCTTCATCGACCACCCCGAATTCGTTTGTCAGATTTGGGCTTGCCCGACCACTGACACCACTCCGCCTGCAGCTCCGGCAACGCCTTTGGTTACGGCGGCCACCTGTGAGCTGATTCTGGATTGGGCCGACAATACCGAAGCGGATCTGGCAAGCTACACCGTCTATCGCTCGACTGCTTCCACAGGCCCCTTCACTGCCGTGGGGAGTACTTCTCTCAGTGCATTCTCGGACACCACCGTCACCGGTGGTGTGGCCTATCACTACCAGGTAACAGCGGCGGATCTCTCGGGAAATCAGAGTTCTGCCAGTGCCTCTGCTTCAGGAACCGCCATTACGGGTGCTGCATGCGGGGGCAATCCACCCAACCCGGGAGACGTGAATCTGGTGATATCAGAATTGATGGCCAATCCCCAAGCGGTGGGTGATTCCACGGGCGAGTGGTTGGAAATCTTCAACAGGGGAGCGGATGCGGTCGACCTCAATGGCTGGACTCTGAGGGATGATGATACCGATTTTCATCTGATCACCGCACCCGGTGGTCTGGTCATTCCTCCATTGGGTTTTCTGGTCTTTGCCAGATCCGGTGATGTGACAGTCAATGGCGGAGTGAGTGCGGACTATATCTACAGCTCGTTCATATTGGCCAACAGTGTCGATGAAGTGGTTCTTCTGGATGATCAGGGGTTGGAGCATACCCGGGTGAATTACACTTCGGGAACATTCCCCTATGCCGCAGGGCAGTCTTGCGAGTTGTCAGATCTTTTGACGACTTCACCCGGGGCCGCTTCTTCCTGGAGTGCGTCACAACAAGCTTTCGGTTCCGGTGATTTGGGAAGTCCAGGCAATGAAGGCGGTGCCACCTTGCCACCTCCGACCTCCAATAACGATTTCCTGCGCGGAGATCCGAATGGAGATGGAACCACTGATATCTCGGATCCCATCATGCTGCTCGAGTTCCTGTTTGGGTCGGTCACTTCTCTGGTCTGCCCCGATTCTGGTGACGCCAATGATGATGGTGCACTGGATATCTCTGACGCCGTATTCCTCTTGCAGTACCTGTTTGAGGGCACCGTCGTTATTCCACCACCTGTGGGAACCCCGGGACCGGATCCTACCGCTGACGGGCTCGGCTGCTGATCCAAACCAGGGCGGCGGCGATGAGCAAGGGGGGCCACGGTTGTCCTCCGGGACTGGGCTTTCGGGTGGATGAGATCCCCAGCCAGGGTTGGCTCTCAATCTCCCTCCATTTGAATTCCAGCGCTATTCCACTCAGGGATCCCGTAGTCCAGTGGACGGTCTCGCGGTGATTGAATTCTTCCGTCTTGAAGTAATTCATGCCCGGAGCTGAAACCAGTGCCAGTTCACCCAATTGCGAGTTTGTACTGGAGAGGACTGCAGGATCAAGAGTTGCCACTTCTCCAAAGTTGCGTTCCAACCCAAGGCTTGTCATTCCATTCGGGCTTTGAAAGAGGCCACTGGCAATTTCCCGCTGGGCTTTTTGACCCGAAGCAGTGGCCAGCACATCCCGAAGTCTTTGAATGAGTGGAGACGCCGATTCTCCCAATCTGGAAGCCTCGAAACTGGACCACCACAGCAGAGCCTGTCCCAGTCCCGAGGAGTGACTGGAAAGAATCATGTTGTCTCCACGATCTGTCCAGACTTCAGTCGCGGTATGTAGACTGGAATCCGATTCACCGGGGTCAAGGATTTGCCTTGGGAGTGACAGGGGTGCTGACAATCCACTGACTAATGGTGAGGCTTCATTCTGGATCAAAGGGGGGGTAGTTTTTTTCCAACCAGGGAGGTCTTCGGGGATCCATATGGAAATTTTATCCAGAGCTTCTGGGGTCGTCGCTGCCCAATCCAGAGAGCCTCCGGAAGACCGGGTTAATTCCTCGGCGGCATTGCGGTCGACCGATTCACCGATCAGGAGAATCTCGAGTTGGACTCCCGCAGCAGCCATGTTTTTTCCAATCTCTGTCCAGTTTGCGGGAACGGTGCGTCCGTCGGTCAGCACCAGCAGACGCTTCGAACCCTCATGCTGCCTCAGGTCTGGTGTGATCTGCTGGAGAGCACTTCCCAGACGAGTTCCTCCTCCTGAGCGGATTTCACCCTCCAGCAGTCCGGCGGTCCCTGAACTGACCGGAGTTCCTGGTTTCAGAAGCCATTCGGCTTCGGTTCTGAAACCGGCGACACCCCAGCGCAATGCGGTATGGGAAGTGTCAAGAATGGCCAGAGTCGACTCCAGAAGAGTCGTTGCGGATTCACCGATGAGACTCCCGGAAAGATCGAGGAGAATGACACCCATATCGAGGTCCTGATCCTCCATGGGAGGCAGAGGAGCTGACAGGACCTCTTCGAGAGCCTCAAGAGTTCTTTCGTCCTCGCAATCATGATCACCCGAAACAGCAAACAGGACTCCTCCAGATTCGATCCATGACCGAAGCTCTGTCAGAGTCTTTTCTGGCAAAGTTTGGCCTTGCCATGCGAGAACACTACCCGCAGGGGGATCAGGAAGAGTTCCGCTGGAGTTCAAAAGCGAAGTCTTGAAACGGGGATCCTGAAACAGCGACTCCACTGAGGAGTCTTCAGAGAGGGCCAATGTGACCGGTATGGGGCTGCGGATCAGGAATGAGTTCTTCTTCCCATCCGGACCGATGACACTCCAGATTCCCGGTTCACTTTTTTGTATCGGCCATACCAGAGCTTCTTCTGCACCTGAAGGGGAAGTCAATTTCCAATCTCCCTCAGGGATATCCCCGAACACGTCGATGGAAGTTCCCGGCGGAACGATTCTGTTCGTCAGTCTCCAGGGTTGGCGAGAACCGGAAGTCGAGCGTTCAACAGTCCACCCAAGACCTTTTTCGGCAAGGGAGTGCAACCATTCGGGAGGGGGGACCGGGTCTGATTCCTGAAACACAATCCGGGTTCCCATGGGAAAGGAAACGGACTGTCTTTGTTGAGCAGGTCGTTTTGACAGATCGGACCAGGCCACATCCGTGGTTCTGTTGCCGAGAAAAACAGCGCAGAGAATTAACAACAGAAATGGCCAGAGAGCGATTCCATTCAGGGCCCAGAGAATCAGGGTAAGCAATACCGTGCAGACCAGGGTGAAGTGCCGAAAGCCCCATTGGGAGTGGGACACGTCGCTGATTTCAGTATTCGATAACTCGATCAGCATTCTGATCATCAGGATGGGCCAATCGGATCGACCTGCGAGATCTCCTGAATCCGGTTGGAATCCCCATGCAAATCCGGAAGCGGTACGGCTGATCAGTGGAAGACCAGCGGATGATTTCAGAAGGGGCCTGCCTTCAGGTACTGCGAAAGCCGTAGTCACCGTCCATGAACCCGGATCGATTCCTTCAAAGAGCGGTTCCCCTGGCAAGGGAGGGTCGATCAGAGGGAGAAAGATCTCCTGCCCGTCCTCGCAAAAAGCGATGTGGGGAAGAGTGGATGGAGCTTCGGATTGTGTGGGATTGGGATAGGGGCCGATGACGATGGGGTCCGCACCGGGATCACCGACGTTGGCCCTTTCGATCCAGCCCTCCAGCTCGAGGGCATTCAGCAGTGAATTCATGGAAGGGGATTCACCCTGGTAGAGAACGCGAGTTTTCTTGGACGACGGGGGGAGAGCGATAGTGCGCTCACCCTCTTCACTGCGAATTCTGAGAAAGGTATCCGGAGGAGTTTCGGGGAGCCAAATGGAGGTTTTGTCCCGGTAGGTTTCAAAATCCAAAGAGACTGCGGGCTTGTTTGGGGATTGGATCTGAATCTCTTCAAGACCATCAGGGATGTGTAGATCGAGACGAAGATCCCCGGCGATGGAGCGGTTCCACCCGATCTCTTTTTGTTTTGGCGAATCCAACAGCCGGGGGCCGCCTGACAAGAGGGCAAGCATGACCACTGGAAGAAGGGTGAACCAGTGATTGCTCGGGGGAGCGACCACCTTGAGGCGGTCCCAGAGCTGAAGAGAGGCAACGTTCCTGAATGATGAGGGGCGTTGTCCACGACGAAGATACCACCACCCGATCAAGAGCAGTGGGATCATGGCCCAAATCCAGTGGGGAGTGACCCATTCGATGGTCATCCGGAGACTACCTCCATAGGGCCGCGGGATCCGGTCAGTTCACCCAAAATATGGGCTGCAGATGGGACGGCGGTAACTTTCAGGTGGTCACCGCCCCTCGATTGGAGCCAATCCTGCAGTATACGAAACTGGTATCGATATAGTTGGCGGTACTGCTGGAGGAGCGACGGGTCAAAGTAACTTTGCCAAGACTTCCCACCCGGTTCTATCAACTGAAGATCACCGGACCACTTGGGGTCTGATTCTTCCTCGAGCAAAAGAGACCACCATTGCAGATGACGGATGGGTAATGAACCGGTCCAGTCTGACAACTCATCGAAGGTCAATCGGTCACTGATGATGACGACTCTTCCCTGAGACAGATTCTGGGGGAAATGGGGTAAAATCTCACTCAGTGAAACCCTCTCTGGTGGATCCTTCAGAGTTGCTGAAGTGAGCGGCTCAAGTCTCTTTCCAAGAATGATCCATTCTCTGTGGGGAACCCGGGATTTTTTGGCAACGCCCTTCAAGAGCGTTCTCAAGATTTGTAAGGCTGCGGCCCGTTCACCAAAGACAAGAGATGGTGCGGAGTCGAGGATGACATGCAGAGGTTCATCCGCCTCCTGCCGGTATTCTCGAATCCATCTCTGACGGAGTCTCTGCCACACATGAAGGTCCAAATGCTGAAGATCTTCACCGCTTTGCCAACGACGATGTCCAGCAAAGTCACCCCCTTCTCCCATACGGAGTGAAGAGTGGTCACCGGGCACTCGGTTTCCCCAACGCTGACGCCAGCGCAGACGGGAAAAGAGGGATTCAGGAAACAGGGGCCCCGGATCACTCATCGTTGAATCTCCATACCTGATCCATTCCCCAGGGCCTTTGAATGAGTACCCGATCACCCTTGAATTGGGGTGGGGCTTGTACCCAGTGCACGGCACGGTAAGCACCTGGATCAGGGGAGGGGATCAAAGGTTTTGGTGCTTCCTCCGGATGCAATCTCCACAGTCGATCTGCGATCAGAAGAATCTGATGGCCGATGACCTCGATGGCGGCAGCACGCAAATAGGGCCGGTCTCTTTCGCCGGGCAAGGGGGGCAGGTCGAGAAGATTCCAGCGATCATTTTTCCATAAAGCCAACCAGGTCTCGCCCCGGTATTGACCGATGACGAGAGGCCCCTCCGGATGGCCATGAAGAGAGTAGGCTCCCTCGGCGGGCAATAATTGTTGAAAGCCTGGTCCATGGAGGAACTGACTGGCCTGATCGATAAACCATGGAAAAAGAGGATCAGAAACGGAAGAAGGTAATTTTCCGTCAACGTCGAGCAGTTGGGCACTGGTGCATTCTTTTGAAAGGAGGTCCGGCCAGGGAAGAGGCTGGGATCCCGCAAGATCAAATCGAATGAGAGGATCGCCAATGAGGAGAAAAACACTGCCATCGGCACAGCGGGTTTCCCTGACACGGGGTGTCGCTGGATTGGCCCAGACGAACCGGGGAGGGTGAACTTCCTTCGGCAGGGGTGGAAGCCCGGAATTACCCGGCAAAGGAGTCTTCAAAAGGGGGATCCAACTTTGAGGAACGATGGAACCTGCGGGTAGCCAACCTACTTTTCCGGATCGGGTCAAGGCGAGTCGGTGATCGGTTCCTGAGACGGACAACAAAACTTCCTCAGCGGGCACCAGTACCGGTGGAGAGAATTGAGTGAAGGCTTCCGCGGAGTGTGTGGCCTTCTCGCGAATCAGGGTTGCTGTCATATCGGTATGTAGACCCTGGAATCGCGATTCCTGAGATCGATCCTCTGTTTCCGGCAAACACCGGGGTAGCGGAATCTCAGAAAGATCAGATGAGGTGGTGTTTGAAGCGGGCTTCTGCCGGATAAATGTACCGGTGATCGGCCCGACCTTCACCGTGAGTTGGTGATCTTCTTTTTGCACCTGTGTATGACGGACCCACTCACTGTTCCGAAGGTACCTTCCACAGGCTTGGGCAAACTGACGCAAAGATGTCGGCCACTTGTCCCAATCGATCCGGGTGCTGAGTTGGGTGGGGCAGGGGCGGATAATTTGCTGCAACAAATCGAGGCGAGGCAATCCAACCTCATCAAAGAGGGACGCTTCGCCTGAAGCTTGCAGTTGTTTTGATTCATCACCGTCAACCCGTACAGACCAGTTCTCCATGCCACCTCGAATGATGACCGGGCGTCCTTCGCTGTCTGTCAAATCCAGTTCCATTCCACCTTTCCCGGTTAGACCCGGGGGGGACAGGAATGAAGCGGGTGAATTTTCGTCAAAGTCGGGCTTCATCTGCCAGTCGGCGAGGATCCACTGTTCCGTTGAGAAATCCATTCTCGGGGTACGCAGGGGAATGCCGTCGATTTCACCCAGGATCGATTCAGTGGAAGGTCGAAGTGAAATGGGGGTTGGCCAGGAAAGGGGAAGATCTGCTTGCCCAAGGCGTGCGGTGACACTGATACCCGTGACGGGTGTGGGCCAGCGAAAGAGACCATCGGGGAGTATCCTCAGCGCCCGCTCAACTTCCGAAACTTTGGAGGACAACCGGCCGGCATGAAACCACAAGCGCGCTTCCGTCTCACTGCCAGGTTCGGAGTATAGCATTGCTCGTCGGCAGAGAGTTGCCGCCTTTGAATCGTCGACGTCTCCCATCTTGTCTGCGACCGCTTGAGGATTGGTCCACGGTGCCAGAACACTTCCCAGAATCTCCTCCCAGCGTGGATTGAGAGCGGGGTAGCCTTGCAGAGGCGAGAGGAGCATTTCGAGACTGATCCAGATCTTGCGTGCCAAAGGGGTGTCCCCATTCTTGCAGGCAACATTCAGGGATTGCAAAAGACGGGATTCCACCACGTTTTGCAGAATGGAGTCGGAGCGGGCTTCTTCGAAACCCATGGATGATTTCCATTTCGCCGCCACGGATCTTGGAATGAACAGGTTGTCAGGCAAGCTTCCCTGAAGTCGGGCGAGGGGAAGGATTTCCGCTGAAGAGATGTTTTGAGTGAGACTGGGTTCACGTGAGAGCAAGTCTTCAATACCGGGAAGGTCGCCTCCCCGAATCAGGATCGAAAGTGCGGCCTGCGGATCTTCCGTTGATTCAAAGAGTCCTGCGCCCTCTTGGCAGAGATTCAATCGGGAGAGGGTCTGGATCAAATATTCCCGGTCATGTGAATCGATCTCCGGAAATGTCTCTCCGGTGAAGTCTTTTCCGGAAAGCATACCAAGGAGTATCCCGGTCCAGTCGTCGACCCCGTGCGTCTTGCGGATTGATTGGACCGCTTCAACCCAGCCACCCTGAAGAAATATTCGACCCAGAGCATGGGGGCAGCGGCTGGATTCAGGAATTGAGCAACCTTCCTCCAGCACGGAAATGGCCCGGAGAGGATCCCCTTCCTGTAACAGGAATCGGGCACAAAAGTGATACAGCCCATCGCTTTGTTGCTGTCGGGCTTGCTCAAGGACGGCCTCGAAAAGTTCGCGGGATCGATTCTTTGACCGAGACCATTGGCCAGCACTGATGACCAATTCCTCATCGTCGGGCTTTTCGAGAATCAGCCGAACAATGCTTTGGAGTGCGGGATCGAGAGTGTCTGTTTGCCCCCCGGCAGTGGATTGACTCCAGGCAGGAATGGAGAGCAGGGGGATCAGTAAGATTCCCAGCACCAGGCTCTTCTTCTGCAGACGGGAAACAACAGCGAAGCCCATGTTTCAGCTCACCGCTTCATCCAGCGCGGTGACGACATCGGTACTGGTCCAGCCACGGAGTTCACCCTCCAGGCTGTAGACGAGTCGGTGACGCAAAATGGGCTCTCGCCACTTTTGCCAATCGCTGTCTGCTAAGTGACTGCGACCCGATCGCAAAGCCTCGACCTTTCCACACAGAATCAGGGCCTGTAAAGCCCTCGCTCCACCACCGAGTCGAAGACACTCACGAATCGACGGCGGAGCCGTGGGGTCTTCCGGACGGCTGGCTGCAACCCACCGTGCGGCTCGATCGACGATGGCATCTGCGGCGATGACTTTGCGCACCGTTGCCCGCAATTCCTCGAAGGTTTCCGACTCGAAGCCACTCAGGATTTCCATATCGGAGGAACCGGTCGTCAATCGGGCGATTCTGCCCAGAACACTCGCTTCCGGAGGAGGCAGCAAGACTTCCATCATGAATCGATCTCTTTGTGCTTCCGGGAGGGGATAGGTTCCCTCCATTTCGATCGGGTTTCTGGTGGCGATAACGCTGAAGTTTGGATCGAGTGGGTATCTCTCTCCTGCGAGAGTGACTTGCCCTTCCTGCATCGCTTCCAGCAGTGCGGACTGTGTGCGCGGTGTTCCCCGGTTAATCTCGTCCGCAACGATCAGCGGATGAAAGATGGGGCCTTTGCGGAACTCGACGCGATCTCCCTGGGGACCGCTGATCAGCGTCTCTGCTCCCAGAATGTCTGCGGGAAGAAGATCCGGTGTGAACTGGATGCGACCCTTCGGCAATCCCAATCCCTGGGAGAGGCATTCTGCCAGTCGGGTTTTTCCCGTACCGGGAACGCCGACGAGAAGGAGGTGTCCGCCTGCAAGAAGAGTGCAAAGGCTTGCCTCGATGGCGGCGTCCTGTCCAAGGATCTGTTCACGGATGGCAGTTTGCAGTTGTTCATCCCACTGCCGAAATTTTTTGATCTCCGCTTCCACGCTCATTTCATCGCTTTCCAGCACCGAAAGGGGTGCGATCACGGAGTTTCATGTATCGATCGACCAGCTTCTGCCAATGGGGAGGCAGGTTCGCAGGCCCCGAATGGGCCTCTGACGCCGGGATTTCGATGGTTTCTCCCCGGGAGTCGGAAGTATCAGCTGAGACTTGGACTCCGGAACCTGTTCCGGAATCGACAGCCAGTGACTCCAGTCTTTCTGCACTTCTTTGTGCCGGAACCGTGTTTTCAACGGGCCTCTCGTCATCTCCACCCGCCGCAGCGAGACCATTTCGGAGGGAAGCTTCAGAACGATCGCCGGGTCGTGAACTCTCTGAGGCAAATTCTGCGAGGGCGGATTCCAAAGGAATGGCGGTTGCCGGGGAATCGGAAGGGGTTGCCTCGAGGGGACTGCCGGAGCCTGATTCGCCGGCGTTGGAGTCCGTATCACTCAGGGGAGAGGGGTTGGACAGGGGCTCCGTGGGTGGATTTTCCGCGGTAGGAATCTCCCCAACCTGCACGGGAATATCGCCTGTCGTTCCGGTTTGGCCGGAGAGGCTCGCCAGAGGAGTCTCTGCGGGCTCCACAGGAAGTCTGCCCGTGGCTTGCGATGTCAGTAAAAAGAACCAGGAGAGGATCAGCATGATTGCGATCAGGGCGGGTCCCCGGGAAGGGGAGGTGCCGGTAGGGGCCAGAATCTGCCGAAACTCCTTTAAAGAGGGGGGTTCGACAGAGTTGGCCTGATCACGGAGTGCGGATTGCCAGTCGTCAGCGAGAGGAGGCTGTTGTCCGAGAAAACACAGGGTTTCGACCAGATTGTCATTGCTCTGGCAACGGTCCCAGATCCGGGCCCACTGATCACCTCTCGTAAACCAGCGCTGGGCCATCCCCAGCAATACACAAAGAGTCACGGCGGCGATTCCCGAATTCGGGTCCGGAAGCTGTCGGGGAGAAGTCTGGAATGCCGTCCATGAGATCAGAGCCAGAACTGGCACAGCGAGCAGCAATCCTTCAGCGGCCCCCTGTAACAGGAGGAAACCGAGAATCCACCTGCGCCCTGCCTGCAGGCGGGGGTGGATTCGCAGAAGTTGGGGACATTCAGGTCCCGGATGACCAGAGGGCTTCAAAGGGCTCTTCATGCCTACAGGATATCCTCCCCGGGGGGCCGGGGCACCACGGAATTGAGGATCGGAAATGCCGTTCTCACCAGTACTTGACAGCCCCGCCCACAGATTGGAGGATCTTCGTTGGAAGGGATACCGGTTCTTGTCTTCGTGAAGGACTCATGAAGATCAGACGGGGTCTTTTGCCCCAAAGTTCCACAGATCCTTTCAGGATCGGTTGAACAGTTTGGGTGTGGAAGATTCAAGAAAAGTAGAGGGCCGGATTCCAGGTTGACGAGTGTCTCTGCTTCTTTTTGGACTCCAGAGGTGGTCGGGGGATCACTTCATCCATGGGGAAGGTGTCAGAGGGTGACCTCTGGGCTTTTCATGGGATGGATTTCAAAACCGAAGTTGTGGTGCCGCAAGGCGTGAACGTTTGAGTTGAACCGGAATGGCAAGCCTCTGGAGCCCTTTTTTTCGAGGGTGACTCCATCAGACTTGTCTCCTGTGTTTGGGGGGAATCAGCGTGTCAGAGCAATTGTTGCAATATGCCAGAGTTCATGAAATCGTTCCGGTCGAGAGTTGGCGCAAGGATGGTGTTGAGGGCTGGCTCTTCCGAGACAGGGAAAACCAGACCATCTTTGTCGAGACTGCAGAACTGATGGGGGAAGTGGCGTCCGTCGAGGTCGTCTGACCCACTAGAGTTTTAACGTCTTTGGGTTTGACAGCATCTGGGGTGTTTTCTGGCGGAATCCTTTTCTGGATAACGCACCCGGATCGGGAATGCAGTGATTAATCCTGCATTTTCACCCACAGTCTTTGGTAGAGACGATAAAATCCACCATTCGGGGCGTAGCTCAGCCTGGCAGAGTGCCTGCTTTGGGAGCAGGATGTCGGAGGTTCGAATCCTCTCGCCCCGACCATTTTGATGTTTGGACGCCCGGTGGAAACACCGGGCGTTTTTCGTTTCAAGGGATCACATCACGAGAATGGTCTCACAAAAAAACGGGTTCCCGATGCCTGATTGCACCGGAAACCCGTTTGACTTGTTTTCACCCTGAATCAAGGGCAGTTGGTCGTCACAGAGCAAGGCAACAGTGAGTTCAGGTCTGGCCCGCAGTTCGGATATGGGGCAGAGATCTGGGTTTCGCCACTGAAGATCGCCTGGAAGAGGAACATCGGGTCTGCAAGATTGAGCAGGTTATCCGCATTCACATCCATGGCCATGCCGCACGGCGGTGCCATCATACCAAACACTGTGTAGATGATGACGATGCCGTCAGTAACGTCTACTTGACCATCACTGTTTGAATCTCCGCGAATGAAGAAGGTACCTTCACAAGTATCCGGAATCTGATTCGAGTTCGTATCGAGGGCTCCGTTGGCGATGTCACAGCTATCCGGAATCCCATTGAGGTCACAATCGGGACTGCCCTGTGAAAGGGCGCAGGAGTCGAGGACTCCATCTCCGTCACAATCGTCGTCGAGTCCGTCAAGAATTTCGCAGCTGTCGAGCTGGCCATCATTGTCACAGTCCGCTGCAGCGGATGAACTGATTTGGCAGGAATCAGGAACACCGTCAAGATCGCAATCTTCGCTGGAGCCCGTGTTGATGTCACAAACATCAAGGACTCCATTTGAGTTGCAATCAGACCCTGCACTGTGATCCGGATCGCAGGAGTTCAGAACCCCGTCACCGTCGATGTCCTCATCGCTAAGGTCACAGGATCCGTCACCGTCACTGTCTTGACCGTCATTTGCCGGATTATCGAAACCGCTGGAGCAATCGTCACAACCGTCGGCATCCACGTCTCTGCAAAGAGTGTTGTCGTTCGGGAATTCGTCTTCGGAATCGATGACGCCGTCATTGTCGTCATCCGGATCACCCAGGTCACAGAGTCCGTCACCATCCAGATCCGCTCCGTCACTGGCAGGGTTGTCGGTTCCGCTGGAACAATCGTCGCATCCGTCGGCATCTGCATCCCTGCAGACGAAGGGGTCGAGGCTGGAGGAATCTTCGCTGTCATTCACACCGTCACCATCGTCGTCAAGGTCACAATCATCGATGGTTCCGTCAAGATCTGTGTCCAACTGACAATCGTCGGGAATGCTGTCGTTGTTGCAATCGTTGGCCTGCAGCTGGCAGTTGTCGTCAATGTTGTCTGACTGGCAATCGGCTCCACCGGTCAGGTCTGTATCGCAGTCGTTGTCGATGCCATCCCCGTCGAGATCGCTGTCTCCAAGGTCGCAGAGACCATCACCATCCGAATCGGTTCCATCTGCTGCGGGATTATCTGTACCACTGGAGCAGTCGTCGCAACCATCGGCGTCAATATCTCTGCAGGTAAATGGATCGAAGGGAGAGGAGTCCAGAGTATCAGTCACTCCATCATTGTCGTCATCAGAGTCTCCGCTATCGCAGAACCCGTCACCGTCAAAGTCGGTTCCGTCCGCAGAGGGCGAGTCGGTTCCTGAAGTGCAGTCGTCGCAGCCGTCTCCATCTGTATCGCGACATGAGAAGGGGTTCAGTGGTGAAAGGTCATCCTGATCCTCAACTCCGTCATTGTCATCGTCGGAGTCTCCGAGATTGCAAAGGCCGTCATTGTCGAAGTCGTCTCCGTCCAATGCCGGATTCAGTGAACCACTGCTGCAGTCATCGCATCCATCCATGTCCGAGTCTTGACACTGGAAGGGATCGAGAGGATGGCTGTCGAGAGTATCTTCAAGACCATCACCGTCGTCATCGTTGTCACAACTGTCGATGGTTCCGTCAGAGTCGGTATCCAACTGGCAGCTGTCAAGAATCAGGTCTCCGTTACAGTCATCGGAAGCGAGTGTGCACTCGTCAGGAATACCGTCCCCATTGCAGTCATTGCCCTCGAGCTGGCAATTGTCGTCGAGAAGGTCTGCGTTACAGTCGAGTCCGCCTGTCTGATCCAGGTCACACTCATTGGGGATTCCATCGCCATCCAGATCGGGATCTGCTGCGTCGCAAACTCCATCACCGTCGGTATCCGATCCATCTGTTTGAGGATTGAACGTGCCTGAGGTGCAGTCGTCACAACCATCTGCGTCCGAATCGCCACAGACGAAAGGATCCGTACTGTCGATATCTTCGCTGTCCGGTATGCCATCGTTGTCGTCGTCGCTGTCGCCGAGATCGCAAGTACCGTCTCCGTCGGTGTCCAGTCCGTCATTTGCCGGGTTGTCGAAACCGGATGAGCAGTCGTCACACCCGTCCGCGTCTGCATCCCTGCACAGGCTTGAATCCAGAGGGGCTGAGTCAGCGGTGTCGTCCACGCCGTCATTATCGTCGTCTGAGTCCCCGAGATCGCAGAGACCGTCTGCGTCATTGTCAGCCCCGTCAGCGGCAGGGTTGTCGGTTCCCGAGGTACAGTCGTCGCAACCATCCCCATCCGTATCTCTGCATTGAAGCGGATCGAGCGGGGAGGAATCTGCAGTGTCTTCAACACCATCTCCGTCGTCGTCCAAATCACAGACGTCTGGGTTGTTGTCACCATCCGTATCGGTCTGGCAATCGTCGGGAATCAGATTTCCATCGCAGTCATTGGCTTCCAGTTGGCAATCGTCAAGGATCAGGTCACCGTTGCAGTCTTGCCCGGGAGTTTGATCCAGATCACAGATATTCTCGATTCCGTCACCGTCGAGGTCTGGGTCAGCCAGGTCACAGATCCCGTCTCCGTCCGTATCGGTTCCGTCAGAAGTCGTGTCTGAAACTCCCGTAGTGCAGTCATCACAACCATCCATATCGACGTCTCCACAAAGGAATGGATCCAGAGGATGGCTGTCCTCGAGGTCAGCGATGCCGTCATTGTCATCATCTTCGTCCTGAAGGTTGCAAACCCCGTCGGCATCTGTGTCGACACCGTCATTGAGTGGGTCATCTGTACCATTGGCGCAGTCATCGCAACCATCCAGGTCCACATCCCTGCAACTCAGTGGGTTCAGGGGATCCAGATCCTCAGCATCGCTGACACCGTCATTGTCGTCATCCGGGTCTGCTTCGTCGCAGAGACCATCGGCGTCAAAATCGGGTCCGTCATTCAGGGGGAAAGATGGGCAAGGGTCTTCATCGGCGCAAAGTCCGTCCTGGTCACCGTCATTCAGGGGGTCGATGGGGCAAGGGTCCTGGTCGGAGCAGAGTCCATCGCCGTCGATGTCATTCTGGAAATCGAGAGGACAGTCATCGCAGCCATCGGGAATTCCGTCGCCGTCTGCATCGAGCGCATCACTGAAACCATTGCAGATATCATCCGGATCGCAGACCCCGTCATTGTCGATGTCACCTGTGAGAGCACAGCCACCGCTGGAGCTGGTGAAGATGACCTCAAGATGTCCGGTTCCAAGTTCGCCATTCCAGCCGCCGAGACGAATCAGGTAGCGAGTCATTCCCGAAACGGGGTATTGGATTTCAGCCGTAAAGTTGTCGCAGTTCGCAGCGGAATCTCCGTTGCAGTCAACCTGAATCAGGTTATTACACTCACCGGTATAAAGAACCATTTCGGTATCATAGGTCGTCAGGCCGCAGGTGGTGAAGATGGCAATTCCGTGGCTGGGGGGTGTGTAGCTGAACCAAATGTCGTTACGCAAGGTATCAAGGCCAGATTGTGCGCACATCGTTGGATCAACGGGATAGGTCGAAGTGAAACTGCTGGTCGCAGCAGTATTGTCTACCGGAGTCAGACCAAGGCCGACGACGGTTGCGCCCCAACATTCGTCATAGGTTCCGTCCCAGCAAGGAGTGCTCTGGTTAGCCAGATTGTGGGGATCGAGAGGGCATACGTCGCAAGCGTCGGGGAACCCGTCCTCATCACTGTCCACACGGTCGTCTCCCTGGGGGCAGATGTCAGCGTAATCACAAATCTGGTCTCCATCGCTGTCGACGCTTCCCAGGGGATCCAGGGGGCAGCCGTCGCAGGGATCAAAGACTCCGTCATTATCTGAGTCCCCTTCGCATGCGTCGAGGAGACCATTTTGATCACAGTCGTTGCCGGTCAGTTGACATTCGTCCGGAACTTCATCGCCATTGCAATCGGTGCTTGCACCGGATGCGATATCTGAATCGTCAGGGACGCCATTATTGTTGCAGTCCGGACCCGAGGTCGGGGGCGTGATAGAGCCGCTCTGGTTGAAAAAGTTTCTGGGGCTATTGGTCGATTGAGCTCCATTGCGATTGATGGAGTTGATGCCATCCGTTGGCAGGGCGGAGTACGTAACCTCGTCACCAGATCCTGAGAAAACGAGTGTAGATCCAAAAATCCGCAAGAAGTTATCTGGGATAATGTAATCGGGAGTCGGTGCGCCCGGAAGAGCTGCGAAGGCTGAAGTCGCAATCAAAACACTTCTACCTTGGGTGTTGATATTGGTCGGCAGATTGTTTGGGAAATTGAAGGAAGAGATGGAAGTGCTCAAAGTGGTTGATCCGAGCATGTGACCCTGATCGTCACCGTCATCTCTCAGTTCAACAAACTGGATGGTTCCATCGGCGTTCGAATAGATCTCATTGATCAACCACTTGTGGTTCTCGGCCAGAAGCGTGGAGCTGGTCTGAAAAAGGAATACGAATGCTGCAAAAAATTGTATGTAATATTTCATATCATACCTTTATGTGGGTTTATTCTTCTCGCTGAGATAGTAGGGCGAAATGCCCATTTTGCCTTACTTGAATTTTCCAGGAGCCAAGACTCTCAGGGCGTCAATTAATCCATATCGGCTTAATGTCATGTCCTGAAGGGGTATTGGTCCAGTAACAAATATACCGCTATTAATGATCCCCGACTCACTCGGCGAGACAAGGGGCGAAACGGTTAATTTAGATATTGGAAAAGTGGGTGTGGAAAGTCATTTTAGTGCACATAATCAGGGTGTCGATTGTCAGGTGAGTCACAAATGGGAAACAGGGTAGATGTAACTTCAAACCTGCGTGTCAGGGTTTCTGTCCACGACCTTTATCGAGTACCTGATAGCCTTTGTTGATAGGGAAAATTTCCTTGGATCCATCAGTCCATTTGACCTCAACGGATTGCGGTTCTTTTTCACCCGTCAATGGGATTGTCACTGTTGAAAATCCAGTGGATTGAAAGGAGCTGTTTCTCAGTACCGGGTACTCGACCGGGTTTGCTGTATCCAATATACGGATTGTTGAACCGATGGCGTGAAGGTTTGTATCTTTTTGGCGAAGTTGAACCGTTGCGCTGAAAATTCCATTACCTGCATTGGGATTACTGTTGTTTCGGTAAATGTGTGGAGTTCCATTCAGGGAAGAGCTGATTGCATCCACGTCTCCATCCCGGTCTAGGTCAGCGAGAATCAGGCATCTCCCCACATGCCGGGTTTGGTTTTCGATCTGTTGACTCATCTCCGTGAAGAGGAGGTTTCCTTCTTTGGTCCTGCGTCCCAGCAGCAACTGATCCATTTGGGGGTACCCGGGGGAGACTTCCGCCAGATCAGCCTGAGGGTACACGTGTCCATTGCAGATAAAGAGATCGGGGGTTCCATTCAGGTCAAAGTCTGCAATCCCCACGCCCCAACCCAGTGAGGACCTCGTTAATGCAGAAAGACCGCTTCTGGAGGCAGTATCCTGAAATGTGCCATCTCCCTGGTTCTGATAGAGGTTGACGCTTTCTCTTTCAAAATTGGTGACTGCGAGGTCGAGTCCGCCCGTCGAATCCAGGCCGGCGACAGCGATTCCCATTCCGGCCTGTTCCTGTCCGTCCTGATCGACACCGAGTCCAGAAAGCAAGCCGTCTTCAAGCCAGTTTCCGTCGGGTTGTCGAGACCAGAGGTGATTGGGGCATGAATCGTTGGCCACGAAAATCTCAGGGTGTGGATCTCCGTAGAGGTCGATGATGGTGACTGCGAGACCATATCCGGGAGTAGAGTTTTCAAAGCCCCAGTCAGCGGTGCGATCGACAAATTTCCAATCTCCCAGATTCTCGAATACCAGATCACGGGAGGCCGGTAACCCTCTGGGTCCGCAAAGAACGGGTTGGTTTTCCCACAGGCATGACCATTCGTTTCCATTTTCGGGAGGGGAGTCGAATGGGAAATCCAGATAGCGGCAGATAAACAGATCGAGATCCCCGTCCAGATCGAGGTCCCCAAATGAGGCGCTGGTGCACCAGGAATTCGTGACGATTCCAGAATCGTGGACAGGGACAAATTGTCCATTGTCATTTCTGAGCAACAACGATCCTTCGATTCCGGTCAGCAATAGATCATCGTCACCGTCGCCGTCCAGATCTGTGGCAGCACATCCGGAAGTCCACTTCAGAGCCGGAATACCTGCGCTGTCTGCGATGGGATCCAATTTCAGTTGATCATCGATGCGATAGAGCAAAGGGGAGAAACCCGGCTCATCCTGATTCCAGCGCTCAAGGTTGGATCCGCAGGTCAGCAATAGAGCCGTATCCCCAGCACCAGTCAGGTCCAGAAGAGCCATACCCGTGGACTTGACGTCCACGATCCATTGCGGGGGATCTGAGCCATTCAGTTGCTGGATGACGTTTTTTGTGGAAGGGGCCAATTGAGTAAACAAAAAGGGTGAGGTTGTTGGGGCGTTGGGAGTTCGTGTACAGCCGCTCGTCGCCAGAAGAATCAGGGTGAAGAGGGTCGTGAACAGGCAAAGACAGGGGGTCGACAGGAGCCTTCGGCTCGGTCGATTCGTGAGTTGGGTAAGTTGCAGAGTCATAGGATTTCCCCCATGGGAAACAGGATAACGGAAATGAGACTGCGCTGGGGACCTCGTTGTCCATTCCGTTAAAATTTCGATCGACTTGTGAGATGCGGGAGGCCGGTTGCTGAAACTGTCAGGATAAGGTGGAAACCCGGAATTATCTGCGGGGTTTCATGAACCAGAGGGCTCTCAATGGGGGAATTTTCTTTTGAGGCCTCGTCAGATCCCTTCAGACCTCCTAGGATAGATTTACCCGAAAAGGAGCTGTTCCATGCGATCAAATCTGATCGAGAGTCGACAAAAGGTGACCCAATGGGTGCGATTGGGCGTCGTCCTGCTGGCAAGTTTTGGATTAGGCAGTGCAGTCATCGCTCAGGGACCGCCACCTCCACCACCGCCTGGAGGTATCCCGCCGCTGCCCCCCGTTCCCCAGCCTTCACAAAATCCCGGGACGCCGGAAAAAGAGTTGTTGGGAAAATTTCTTTTTTGGGAAACCCAACTCTCAACAGACAGTGCCGTTTCTTGCGGTACTTGCCATTTCCCTGAGGCGGGTGGAAGTGATCCACGGACTCTGGCAGAGGTCACCCGACATCCGGGTGCGGACGGTGTCTTTGGTAACGCCGATGACGTCATGGGTTCCATCGGAATCCAGCACCAGGATTGTTCTGGCGAAATTTTGGGAGGGGGCATTTTTGGAACCGAGCGTCAGGTGACTTCGCGAAAGTCTCAATCGACCGTCGGTGCCATGTATTCCCCAACGCTCTTTTGGGATGGGCGTTCTGGGCCCCAATTCATCAACCCGGAGACGGGAACCGTCAGTATTCCCGGAAATTCGACACCTGCTGGAGGGGCTCTGGAGGCTCAGGCCATTGAACCCTTGCTCTCAGAGGTGGAAATGGGTTGCGAGACTCGGACATGGAATGACATCCGTGCACGTTTGATTGGTGCGGTTCCCTTGCAATACGCCACCAACCTGCCGCAACCGATGGTCTCAGCGTTGTCACAGTTTCCCGACTATCCGTCCCTTTTTCAGATGGCATTTGGAAACAGTGAGATTACTGCCGAGAGAATAGCATTTGCCATCGCAGCTTATGAAAGAACGCTTCTGCCAAACCAGACCCCCCTCGACCAGTTCATCAATGGCAATCCCAACGCTTTGACTCCGGATCAGCAGCAGGGGATGAACGTCTTTCTCAATAACTGTCTTCCATGTCATGGGGGACCTTTTCTGAGTGACAATGTGTTTCACGATATCGGTGTCAGACCTGAAAATGAGGATACAGGGCGTTTTCAGGTCACCGGGAATGAGATCGACAGGGGAAGGTTCAAGACTCCGCCTCTTCGAAACGTCGCTCTCCGGGCTCCCTTCTTCCATAACGGAGGCAAAGAGACACTATTGGAGGTCGTCAATTTCTACAATGCGGGTGGAGATTTCCAGAATCCCGAGCAGGGGCCGGGTACACCACCATTGAATCTTCCCTTGGGTGCCAGGCTGGATCTGGTGGAGTTCCTTGAGGCGCTCACTGACCCGAGGGTTGAAGCGGCATTGCCTCCCTTCGATCACCCGTCGATGCCCAAGTTCTTTCGCAGGGGAGACGTCAACCGGGATGGCAGTGTGGATATCAGCGATGCCATTACAGGATTGCAGCACCTTTTCGATAACCTTCCGATTACCTGTGAGGATGCTGCCGATACCAACGACGATGGTCAGTTGAATATTGCTGACGCTGTCCGCCTGCTTGCACGATTGTTCAATGGAGCAGAACCACTTCCAGCTCCCTCTGAGCTCTCTGAGGGCCCAGATTTGACGATCGATTTATTGGAATGTCTCGACTAGAGACGATCCAGTTCTCTGAAAAATGGGTGAAGAGCGAAGAGAGCTCTTCACCCATTTTTCATCGATGAATGACATGATTTTCCTGTCATTCATTGATCAGGGAGAAATCCAAATGTTATCAAACAAGGCCCTGCTGTAGGATTTGGGGGTTATTCGAAGTTGAATCCGTCTCAGAGTGAAGAGTGGATTCCAGGAGTTTATATCCATGTTTCGCTTTCTGATTCTCCTTGTGGTGATGCTCTGTCCATCAGTATCTGAGGCTCAAACTCCGAGCGCAGAGCTGAGGTTGAACAATTTGCAGGCGAGCCCCGGATTGCCTGTCGTTTCCAGAGTCTTTCTCAATCACACCCTGGATTGTGAAGCATTCTCATTTGGAGTGACCCACGATCCTTCACAGTTGACATTGATGAATCTGACCAGAGGCGATCACCTTGAGGATGCCACACTGGGCGGAGTATCCCCGGACTATCTGATGATGGAAATGAACCCGACTGGAGGCGGAGGGTACATTGTGGGTTGCCTGTTTGATTTGACCCCACCGATCACAGACCTCGTAGCCGGGGAAGACCGGGAACTGATTTTGGCAACCTATGCGGTCGATCCCGCAGCGACAGGATCTACTCAACTTGAATTTTCTGCTGCTCTTCACATTCCCCCTGTGGAGCTTTTGGTGGTCATGCAGGGACTGGAAATCACTCCAACAACGGTTTTCGGCACAATTGAGTTTATTACCGACTGTAACCTGAACGGTGTTCCCGACGGTGACGACATTTCTGGCGGAAGCAGCGTCGATTGTGATGGGGATGGTGTTCCGGACGAGTGTGGATTTGATCCCGCACTTCCGGATTGCAATAACGATGGAATCCCAGACATCTGCGAATCAGACTGTAATGGTGATTTGGTCGCAGATCCTTGCCAGCCTTCACTGGACTGCGATGGCGATGGCGTGTTGGACTCCTGTGCGATCGCCGATGGCCTGAGTCAAGATTGTGATCTGGATGGTCTTCCTGACGAATGTGAAATCGCACAGGCCCAGGCACAGGACTGTGATCTCGATGGGACCCCGGACGCATGTGCGATCGATTCCGGTGCGGTTCAGGATTGCGATATCAACGGCATCCCCGACAGTTGTCAAATTCTGGCAGGAGCTTCGGATTGTGACCTGAATGCCATCCTGGATATCTGTCAAATTGCCAATGGATCGGAGTCTGATTGCGATTCGGATGGATTGATGGACAGTTGTGCGATCGATTTGGGAGTCGCATTTGACTGTGACATCGATGGTGTACTGGACGCGTGTGAAATTAATTCAGGAACCGCCAGTGATTGCGACATGGATGGTCTTCCTGATGATTGCGAGTTGACCTCAGGTGCAGCCACCGATTGCGATTTGAACGGTGTACTTGATGAATGTTCTATCGCAGTTGATTCCTCTTTGGACTGCGATCTGGATGGGGCTCTGGATTCTTGTCAGATAGCAACCGGAGCGGCAGAGGATTGTAATCTCAATGGTGTTCTCGACAGTTGTGATCTCGGAAATGGGACCAGTACCGACGGCAATCTGAATGGTATTCCTGATGATTGTGAAAACGCCGATTTCATGCGGGGAGATTGCAATGCCAACGGTGCATTCAACATCGCCGATGCGATTGTGTCGTTGAATTACCTGTTTGGCCAGGCGACGGTCTCTTGCCTGGATGCCTGTGACGTCAACGATGATGAAGTGATCAATATTGCTGATGCTGTATACAAGCTGGGTTCACTATTCAGTGGGGGGGCTATGCCCTTGGCACCTTTTCCACAATGTGGACAGGATCCCTCTGGTGCGGAGAATGGCTGCGACAGTTACGGAGCGACGTGCCCCTGAGGAGTGCTCCCCAAGGTTCTCGACAGAGGATCGTTTGGTTTAAGCCTTCTGCCGCTTTTTCGAGGCCTTGGCTCGGTGGAGCCTTCGATGGCGGGCAAGCGCCGCTTTCACCAACAGGCGAGTAAATCCCTCATGACCGTCGGGGTCAAAAGAGAGACAGACATCCGCACTGCTCCAGTCTTCCTTTGGATAATAAATACCGCAGTTGGAATTGATCTCCAACATATAGGTCGTTCCATCGTCTGCGACACGGATATCACAACGTCCGAAGCTGGTCCCCTTGAGTTCAAGGAAAAAGCGGGCTGATTCGTCCTGAAGCCTTTTCGATAGAACCGGGTCATCCACTTTCACAGCGGAGAGACCACTGTAGTCAACCCACTTCAGATCAGAGTGCTTGAAACTGTCTCCTTCAGGAAAGTTGTACTGTGCAGGTGGATAGGTAATCGGCTTATTGGGGTTCCTTGGGTTTTCGGCAACCAGAACAGTGCACTCTTTGCCTTCGATGAATTCTTCGATCAATGCCAGGCCATGACGTGAAATGATTTTTTGTGCCTGGATTCTCAGCCCTTCCGGTGTCATGACCTTGGACCTGCGGCTGATATCGACAGAGGCGTAACTGTTGTGGTGTTTGACAAAGAGGGGAAACTTCAGTCGTTTCACCGCTTTTTCGATATCAGCATCATTCTTTGCAAAAACATGTTTGGGTGTGGCAATCCCCAGTTTTTTGCACGCTTTTTTCATTTCAGTGCGTGTCGGTTCGTAGCTTTCAGAACTGGCACCAGCGAATGGCACTTTTGCTGCCTCGAGGGCTTGAATAACCTCGATCCCAGGGGAATCTTCGTCTTCGGTTCCATCACACAAGTTGAAGTAAAGATCAAATTCCTGGGAGATCAATTCTTCGACATGAGGGAGGCAATCATGTTTGCCTTCGAGAACGGCAACATGCCATTCAGCTTCTGGAATGAAAGGCCTGGGATCGCAAGGCCAATCGTCATCAGGGAATGGATCTTCGTCGAGGTCCTGTGTGGTCAACAGACAAATTCGCAAAAGAAGACTCACTTCTGTTGGAGTTTGCTGAAATGTAACAGGCAGGCTTCTTCTTTGGTAGTGGCTGGCATCTGCTCAACTTGATGAAGTATTGGAAGACGATCGTGAAGATCGTTTTCTTCGAACAGGCTTCCCGCTTCCTGACGGTCTTCTGCGTTTTTTAGTGCCGGAACCGCCACTTTCCTGATCGGTGTTTTGTCCGCTCCGGTTTCTTCCCTGCCTCGGGCGGCTTTTTGCACCAGATCCGGAGCGTCGTTGGCGGTTGGATTTTGATCCCTGACCTCTGTTCGACGGACCAGAGCTGGTCTTTTTCTTTGCCGATCTTCTGCGTCCTTTTTCCGGGCGCGTAAAATCAACGGAGTCGAAGCCTGGAGTAAAGATCGTCTCAATCTGTTGCCCGATCACTTTCTCAATCTCCAGGACCATATCCATATCGGCTTCGGAGACAAAAGTGAATGCTTTTCCATCCCGCTCTGATCGGCCTGTTCTGCCGATTCGGTGAGTGTAGGCTTCAGCAGTATTGGGGATGTCCAGGTTGACGACATGGGAAACGCTGGCCACGTCGATTCCACGGGCAGCAATGTCTGTGGCCACGAGAATATTGAACTGGCCCTTTCGGAAACCGTTCATGGCCCGATCGCGCTGGTTTTGAGACATGTTTCCCTGGAGAGCGACAGCTTTGTGTCCGTCTTTACCCAATTTTTCCGCTAGTTGACGGGCACGCCTTTTGGTTCGCGTAAAGACGATGGCTGAAGAGAAAGATTTCTCCTTGAGCATTTTCCTCAGCAGTTCAATCTTTCGCTTTTCTGGAACGGGATAGAGCGCATGTTCGATGGTGTTGGCGGGGGCAGTGTGATTGATTTCAGCAACGAACGGATTTTTCAGGATTTGTTGAGCAAGTTTGCGGATCTCTGGTGGCATGGTTGCTGCAAAAAGAAGATTTTGTCGTTCATCTGGGAGTTCTGAAAGAATTCGTCGGATGTCCGGAAGAAATCCCATATCGAACATGTGGTCCGCTTCATCGAGAACCAAATGGCGGATGTACCGGAGATCGACATATCCCTGATTCATCAGGTCGAGCAATCGGCCTGGGCATGCACAGATGATGTCCGGGTGTTTACGCAATTTTTCGATTTGGGGCTTTTCTGAGACACCACCGTAAATGGTCATGGACCTGAGGCGGGAGCCCTTCGTGAGTTTGCGGAATTCGTCATCGATTTGCGAAACCAACTCCCGTGTGGGGGCGATCACAAGCACTCTTGGGCTTTTGCCGCTCTTTCGGAGAAGGGATTCAATCGCAGGGATTGCAAAAGCAGCTGTTTTGCCTGTTCCTGTCTGAGCAAGCCCCAGAATATCCTGACCTTCCAGAGCCTGGGGGATGGACTGTGCTTGAATCGGTCGTGGATCGGAATACCCCGCGTTCTCGATCGCCTGTGCCAGAGACGGCTTGAGATCAAGGTCTGAAAATCTCTCCAGAAGGCTGTCGGCAGCTGCGTTCATGTGGACAAGGGCTTTCAAGAGTGGGCAAAGTGTGAATCACCTCTTTTAAGAGGGGCTTCCACATGGAATCCGTTCATAGGTGAAGTATATCTGTGAACTTCTTGGATGTTTCCGATTCTGGGGATTTATAGTCAGAACGACACAACTTCAGCTCTGATCAGTGGAAGTGGCACCATGAATCAAAACTACCCACCCCGCCAAGACTATAATTTCGCAAGTTCCTCTATCAGGGCAGAAAATGTTCATTCCGATCCCGTCGAGCAGTTTCGTCTCTGGTATGAAGAAGAAGAGGCTGCCGGGCATGGAGAACCCAACAGGATTGCCCTCGCCACCACCACGAAATCAGGAGCCCCCTCATTGAGAATGGTGCTGTTGAAAATCTTTGGGCCAGAGGGGTTCTTCTTTTTCTCGGACTACACATCGAGAAAAGCGGTGGAAATGGAAACCAATCCTCATGTGGCGATTTTGTCTCATTGGCCCAGATTACAAAGACAAGTTCGCATCGAGGGGCTGGTTGAGAAATCAAGTCGCGAGGTCACCGAAAATTATTTCAACAGCAGGCCCCGTCTGTCCAGAGCCGCAGCAGCTGTTTCCCATCAGAGTTCAGTCATGGATTCGAGGGATTCTTTTGAGGCCCAGCTCCAATCTCTTGCCGCTGGAGAAAACCCCATCGAATGCCCTGAAACATGGGGAGGCTACCGGGTTGTACCGACACGATTCGAGTTTTGGCAGGGCCAGCCCGGGCGGGTTCATGACCGAGTTCAATATGATGTCGAGGGTGACCAATGGTCGCTGAGCGAGCTACAGCCATAACGGTCATTGGGCGATGAGGCAGGGCTTTGCCAGTATTCCGGACTTCTTTTGGAAACGTTCAACTTTACTTTCCAAGACCGGCCGATCAGGGCATACTTCCAAAAGTCCAGGCAAGAGATCATTCGGTGCGCCCGTAGCTCAACTGGATAGAGCATCGGATTTCTAATCCGAAGGTTCCAGGTTCGAGTCCTGGCGGGCGTGCCACCTTTTTCCTTATTCTGCCAACTTCACCCATCGTACCCTGTAGTGGCTTTGCACTTCGTAGTGCAGTTAAACCTCGTAGTGTTGATAAACCGCTATGAGTGGAATGTGAGAAGTGTATGTCCCTGTTGAATGCAACTCTGACTCTCATGCTAATCTCCGGACCGGTTTCTGATGCGGAGAAACCCCAGTTCCAATTCGAATCACCTGAGAGACTGGTCTCGTCCGGAGAACCGATCGATGTCACGGTGGGGCATGCCGCTCCGTATCTGCATGATTTTGACGAAGACGGTCTGTTGGACCTTTTGGTGGGCGAGTTTGGGAATGAACCGTTCCCTCAGGATCGATTGCCAGCCAAATATCGAAGCGAACCCGGGGAGCCGAGTGGCTACTCCCAGGGAAGATTGAGAATTTATAAAAATCATGGATCCGATTCGTCCCCGGAGTACAGGGGGTTTGAGTATCTGAAAGCAGGAGCGGAATTCGCTTCGATCCCGTCCACGTGATGTATCAGCTTTTCTCCACAGTTTGTGGATTACGACGGCGACGGTGATCTGGATATTCTCAGTGGATCGTACACAGGAGAGATTTATTACTTCGAGTGCAAAGGTGAACGGAATTTTATTCAGGGTCGCAGGCTGACCGATCAAGAAGGGGAAGACCTCAAATCGAAGTCATACTCCATCACTGTTGAAGCATGGGATATGGATCAGGATGGCGATCTGGATCTGGTTCTCGGAACCCGTACCTCATCGGTGGAGATCTTTGAAAATACGGGGACCCGAAAAAAGCCTGTTTACAGCGGGGAGTCCAATCCACTGAAAACCCGAAATGGCAATCCGGTAAAGGGAAGCAATGCCCATATGGCGGATTGGGATGGAAATGGTGCTCTTGATCTGGTCCTGGGGAGTGAATACGGAGGGGTGCATTGGTACCCCAATCTGGGGACGACTCAGCAGCCGGAGTTTGGCGAGAAACAGGTCTTGATCGCTGAGGGAGAATTCAAAAGACGCAAGCTTGAAGAAGGTCCGGAGGGGGCCGGTTCAAGGACAAAAGTCTTTGTAGTGGATCATGACGGGGATGGACTGAATGACCTGTTGGTGGGGGACGTCCAGTGGTTGTATACAACGCTTCCGCCTCTAACAGCTGATCAGGAAGCAGAAAAAGCCCGGATCATGCCTGAGTACACTCGGGTGAACGAGGCTCTGGATGCCGTTTTTGAGGAGCGGAATTCCTTTGTAGGCAAGGAGGGCGGCATCCCCAAAGAACTTGAAGAGCGACTCGAAAAATTGTTGCAAGAGTTTCGCCCACTGGCAAAAGAGATGGGGAAATTCGACCGGGAGAAATCCAGCACCCATGGCTGGGTTTGGCTTTACCGCCAGAAGGAAGCACTCTCACGCTGACCTGAGTGGGGAATCAGGTCCGGTTGTAATCCTCAGGAAGATGGCGAATCACTTCGCCCTCAACCAGGAAGACGACATCCTCGGCGATGTTGGTGGCAAGGTCGGCGATGCGTTCCAGGTGCCTTGAAGCAGAGAGCAGGTGGATGGCTCGACGGATCGTCGTCGGATCTTTCAGCATGATCTCTTCCAGGATCTCAAACATCTGACGATTGATCTCATCAACCTCGTCGTCCTTTGCGAGTACTTTTCGAGCCAAATCCGTATCCAGGTTCAAAAGTGCGCTGAGGCTTTCCTTGACCATTTCACGGGCCAGCTCTGCCATGCGATGGAAATCGAGGGGGACCCCCAGAGGTTCATGGCTGGAGAGGTAACTGGCTCTCTCGGCGATGTTGATGGCGAGATCGCCCATTCGCTCCAGATCGTTGTTGACCTTCATGATACAAACCACAAAGCGAAGATCCGTGGCCACGGGCTGGTGCAGGGCGAGAATCTTCAGGCACTCTTCTTCGATTTTCACTTCCTGCTGATCAATGGTGAGGTCCAGTTCATGGACACCGGCAGAAAGTTCTGTATCTCTCTCCTGAAGTGCGGTGATCGCCTGGTTGGAGACTTTTTCCACCAGACCGCCCATATCGAGCAACTGGCTTTTGACGGCTTAAAGGTCTCTTTGCAGGTGCAAGGTTATCCGCGAACTCCATTCTGAAGAGAAGTGACATCACGGTTTCAAGTTTCGGACTCAAACTGATCGTTTCGATTAGCCGAATCTTCCGGAAACGTAGTCTTCGGTTCGTTGAACCGATGGTTTGGTGAAGATCGTGCCGGTGTCGTCAAACTCGATCAGTACACCGGATTCCATGAATGCGGTGTAATCTGAAACCCGGGCTGCCTGTTGCATGTTGTGCGTGACGATCACGATCGTGTACTGCTTTTTGAGTTCCAGCATCAGGTCTTCAATGTGACTGGTCGAGACTGGATCGAGGGCGGAACACGGCTCATCCATGAGCAGAACTTCCGGTTTCATGGCAAGGGCTCTGGCGATGCAGAGCCTCTGCTGTTGTCCTCCGGAGAGGCCGAGCGCCGAATCATGGAGCCTGTCGGAGACCTCATCCCAAAGCGCAGCGCTTCTCAGGGACGATTCGACCAGCTCGTCGATGTCTCCCTTGTAGCCATTGATCTGGGGTGCCCAGGCAATGTTTTTGTAGATGGTCTTTGGGAAAGGGTTGGGCTTTTGGAAAACCATGCCGATGCGCAACCGTACCTCGACAGGATCGATGTCTTTACCGTAGAGATCCATGTCCCGATAGATCAGGCTTCCTTCGACCGAGGCACTGGGAATGAAGTCATTCATTCTGTTAAAGGCTCTCAGCAGTGTGCTCTTTCCGCAACCGGATGGGCCGATGACCGCAGTGATCTTGTTGGTCGGGAAACGGATATCAACGTTTTTGACGGCCTGTTCCGAACCGTAACTGATGGTCACGTTGTCACCCTTGAGGTGAGCATTTTTCATGTCCGACTCTTTATCAGAGGCTTCCGATGAATTCTTTTGGGGTTCGGGGGTTGCCGGACGCTTGTTCATAAACTCTTCCTCAGAAACAGTGTGAGTTTTTTCAGCGGAACTCATGATTGCGCCTTTTGGGTTTTGTTACGAATCAGGATCGCGATGCTGTTCATCGTGAATAACAGAACCAGAAGCACGATAATACCACCCGCGGCCAATCCCTCAAACTCAGGCTTGGCTTCCCGAGCCCAATTGTAGATCTGGATCGGGAGCGCGGTGAAACCATCGAGAATCCCAGATGGGGCTTTGCGGACGTAGGCCACAGCACCCACCATCAGGATGGGCGCCGTTTCGCCAATGGCCCGTGAGAGGGCGAGAATCACCCCGGTCATGATTCCCGGCAAAGCAGCGGGCAACACGTGGTGAAAGACCGTTTGGAACTGTGTCGCCCCCAGAGCGTAGGCGGAGAGCCGAATCGAAGGCGGCACCGCTTTGATCGCTTCTCTCGAGGCAATGATGATGACGGGCAGTATCAGCAGTGTCAGCGTCAGGGCCCCTGCGAGCACACTCGGACCAAACTTGAGGAACCGCACAAACAGGGTCAGGCCCAGAATCCCGTAAACGATGGAGGGGACTCCAGCCAGGTTGGCGATATTGACCTCAATGAAGGTGTTGAGTCGGTTTTTTCGTGCGTACTCTTCAAGGTAAAGAGCTGAGCAGACACCCATCGGGATGGCGATGCAGGCGGTTGTCACGATGATCCAGATGGTGCCCATGAAGGCTGAGAAAAGACCCGCCTTGTGAGGCATTCGCGACGGTGGATTTTTCAGGAAGTCGAAACTGACCCATTCCCAGCCGGCGCTGAAGATGTGAACCAGAAGAAATCCGAGAATTCCAATGCACAGCCATGAGAGAAAAGCACAGCAGTTCTTGAAGAGACTGGAAGTGAATCTTCTTCTCTCCAGCGCAGAGTTGAATTCAGATGGGGGAGTGTCCTGCGAGGTACTCATTCGTATTGCTCCCGGTACTTCTTCAGAATCCGGTGACTCAACAGGTTGGCTCCCAGAGTGATCAGGAACAACATCCCGCCGACCGCATAAAGCGAGTAGTAGGAAACGGATCCATGTTCGATGTCACCGGTGGCGACCTGAACGATGTAGGCCGTCATCGTCTGGATGCTCTCCAGAGGATTCATGGTCAACTTTGGTGTGGCTCCGGCAGCGAGAGTCACTGCCATCGTCTCACCGATGGCCCTCGAGAAGGCGAGCACAAAAGAGGCGACGATCCCCGACAGGGCTGCCGGGACGACGACCTTGAGGGAGACCTCGGTTTTGGTGCTGCCGAGAGCGAATCCGCCCTCCCGCAGTGCCCTGGGAACGGCCTTCAGTGCGTCGTCACACAGAGAAGCCACCATCGGCAGGATCATGACGGCGACGACGATGGAGGCAGAAAGGGCATTGAAGACGGAGATGTCGTCATTGATGAGCTTCAGCAGGGGGGTGATTCCGGTCAGGGCAAAGTAGCCGTAAACGACGGTGGGAATCCCTGCGAGGATCTCGAGAACAGGCTTGACGATCTTTCGGGTTCTGTCGCTGGCAAATTCACTGAGGTAAATGGCGCTGGCCAGTCCGATGGGGATCGCAATCAATCCGGAGCCGATGACGATGATCATCGTGCCCATTAAAAGGGGGATCACACCAAAGGAACGAGGTTCGATCAGGGCGTTCCAGCGGGTTCCAAAGAGGAAATCCGTTAATGGCACCACTTGAAAGAAGGGGATCGCCTCACGGATCAAAACAAAAACGATTCCAAAAGTCGTCAAAACAGAGGCCAACGCGCAGAGGAAAAATCCACTGCGCGTTGCCTCTTCAATCCAACGGGATCTCTTTTTTGATTTCCCTAATGAAAAAGTCGCTGTTTCGGCCATCAGATCCTTATTGGGCAGCTCCGCTGCTTGCACTCGACTTGGCAACAAAGGCGTCAAAGTCTTTCAGGCTCTGCGAGTAGTCAGAATCTGGAAGAGGCACATATCCTACCTCAGAAACGAGTTGGGGAGCATTCTTCAGGTAGAATTTTACAAACTCCTGAACTTCCTTGCGGACTGCTGCAGCACTGCTGACGTAAATGAAGATCGGTCTGGAGAGGGGCTTGTAAGTGCCGTTATTGATCGTCGTCTCATCAGGAGTGACGGCGCTCTCGCCCTTGTAGCTGACAGGAACAATCTTCAGTTTTTCGGCATTTTCCTTGTAGTAAACGTATCCGAAGAAGGCCAGAGAATCTTTGTCTCCGGAAACTCCTTTGACCAGAACATTGTCATCCTCACTCTGCATGTAATCGGATCTGCAAAGCTGCTCTTCGCCGTTGACGACTTTGGTGAAGTAGTCAAAGGTTCCGCTGTCAGAACCTGCTCCAAACAGCACAATGTCACGATCGGGCCATCCAGCACGAACCTGACTCCAGTTGCTGACGGCGGATTCCGGGTGCCAGATCTTGTTCAGCTCTTCGACGGTAATGGCATCGACAAAGTCATTGTCGGGGTGGGTGACCACCGAAAGACCGTCGTAGGCCACCGCAATCTCGATGTAATCGATCCCGTACTCAACGCACTTGGCTTTTTCCTTGTCCTTGATCGGACGGGAGGCGTCATTGATGTCGATTTCGCCGATGGTGAACTTTTTGAATCCTCCACCGGTTCCCGAGACACCCACGGGTACATTCATGTTGGGGTGCAGGTTCTGAAACTCCTCGGCAATCGCCATGGTAATGGGGAAGACAGTGCTGGATCCGTCGACCCTGACGGTTCCCGACAAACCCTCTTTGGAGTTAGTGCCTTCACTGGTGCAACCAGCAAGAATGAAAACTGCAACGAGAAGCGACGCAATTCCTTTGTTATTCATTTGTAAATCCTTTTCTATATTTTCGGCAAACTGCCAACATTTAGATGCAGTTGCAAACTGAAACGTCTCAATCAGAAGAATCTTAATCAGAAATTCACAGCGAAACGGGTGACGAAACTGGTGACATCATTGCCATAGCCTTCTCCCGGCGATGCATTGGTCAGGTTGAACATGATTCGGGAGTTCGGATTCAGGTACCAGTTGAGACCGACGGTGACCGCTTCCGCCTCTTCGCCGGCGGTCATTTCTTCCAGGTCGATTTCGCTGATGCGGACTGCCAGTTCGAGAGCTCCCGATCCAGCGTCATCCTGATTGTTGGCCGGCTTGACGCGGCTGAAGACTCCCGACGAAGCCTTGTAGGGGCGACTTTCGCCGGTGAGGAAGTAACTGGCCATGAGGTACCAGGCGGTGGCCTCTGCAGTGTCGAGGGAGGACTGAACCATTTCGGCCTGCAGTGACAGAGGGCCCTGACTGTAGGCGGCTTCGAATCCCAGCAGGTCGACCTGCTCGCTGGCGATACTGGCGTCCACAATATCTGCACCAAGGCTGGAAAGAGCGTTAGCGTCGTAGGAGATCGTTGCTCCCGGGTTTTTCCTCGAACTGAAGCCGACTCCCAAATGAAGAACGGTTCCATCCTTTTCATTGATGGGAGCCAGGG
>JACETR010000017.1 GCA_013911165.1 Planctomycetota bacterium
CTCGCCATCATGCTCCAGGTCGAGCTCAACGATGCAGTGATCCTCTTCCCAGTGAATGAGATCAACGATGGAGCCCCGGGTCATTTTATGGGTGGTGCCGAAAAGAGCATATTGGATCAATTGGCCGATGCTCGATTTGCCGCTCTCATTCGGACCGACCAGCCCGATCAAGCCTCTTTTGGGGATGTTATTGAGACGAATTTTGCGGAATTTGAGAAAGCCGTCCGCTCGCAGGTTTCTGATCAGCAAGGGTCATCCCCTGCCTGTTGCTCGAGAATGAATCTCTCACCCAGTTTACGGACCTCGTCATATTTCCTCTGGCTCTCCGCATCGACCTTGCCTTCAAAGGCTCTCTTTTTGACTTCAAAAAGGCGGCGGAACTCTTCCAGCGGAGGGCGAATCGCCAGGCCATCCAGGAGCCAGTCCGATTCCCTTTGAACAGGTTCAGAAGCACCTGAATGACGGGGGTTGTCACGATTTGAATCGCGAGAATTCATGTTGTCTCATCTCATTTTCAATGAGGGGGACTGCTGAATCCGAATCGATCCGGATCAGGAAGCAGGCTGGCCCGTGATCGGGCCGGACAGCCCTGATTGTCCGCTTCCCCTGCCCCGGTGCAAGTTTCTTCGCTGAAACCCCGTTGAATCAGAGGGTCCCCAGAAGATTCATGCATTGCTGATAATGGTGCGATTCCGAGTCGTTTGCCCCCACCCACTCGATCTGCACCCGACGGTGACCCTGATCCACGGTTTCAAAGCAGATCTGTAGCCTTTCGGGGGGAAGCATCCCCTCGATTCGCCCGGCCCATTCGGCGGCGATGACCCCCGATTCCAGATAATCATTCCAACCGTGCAACGCCAATTCCTCCTGTTGATCCAGCCGATAGGCATCGACATGCAACAGGGGCACCTGACCCTCATGAAGGGTGGCGATGACGAATGTTGGACTGCGAACCTGACTGGCAAGCTGCATTCCTTCAGCCAGCCCCCTGACGAAGGTAGTCTTTCCGCTGCCGAGGTCTCCACGCAGATCCAGAAAGGTCCCGGGAACCATCGCTTTTGCCAACTGCCTGCCCAAATTTTCGGTGGCAGCTTCTCCTGCAAGGAGCAATTGAGCATGAAAAAGGTCAGACATTGCCGAGACTTCCAATTTCTTGTCGCATGGAGCACTGGAGGTGAACCAAGGGTAAGATTGGATCACCTGATCGTCGTTGACAAGAGGAACTCTGTCACGGTTTGTGTCCACTGAAGGAAATCGGGGCGCCATGTCTCCAACGGTTATCCAGCAGCAGGAGAAGCGGCAAATACCATCGATTGTCCTCTGGCTCCGTTTGACGACAATTCTCGTCTGTATATTGACGATCCAGCCGACTCTCCTGCTCGACGCGCAGGAAATCCCGACAGGGCTGCCCCCGGGAATAGATCTGGAACTCCCCCCGGCTCCTGGTCCGGGCCCCGCTTTTCTTCCCCGACACAGTTCCCCCGGTTTTCTGCAGGCTCTGAGATCACTGGCCAGCAAAGATCCCGCTACTGCTGGAGAACTCCTGCTCGAGTGGATCCGCCAGAGGGAAGGGCGACTCGTCTTCGATGGCCCCCACCCTGCTGCTCCGGAAATGGATTCACATCCAGTTCAAACGATTCCAGCACCAGAAGTGCAACTTCATACCTGGGCAAAAACCTTGCCGGATGGATTTCTGAGACAGGCTTTTCAAAATATGGATAGGCTTCCTCTCGATGGGACCCATCCGTGGATCTGGGCTCCCCATCTGGAAACCGAGGCCAGAATCGCCCTCGAAACGGCGGTTGAATCCGGAGACCGCAAGTCCGCTTCTATCCTTTGTCGACGACCGGGATTGGTCACCCTGATCCCGCCGGAGTGGCGCTCATGGATCTTTGAATCCACGGAACGGCCAAGCATCTTTAGAAGTACCGGCGACACCCGAATCATGGATAATTCCATCGGTCAATTGTCTGATCCGGAGATCTGGAATGTCCACTCATGGGAGTTGCAGATTCCGCCGACGATCGCGGATCCTCGGCGTGGAAAATCTGATGCTTCCCAACTCCCCCGAAGATCCTCGTTGGGGCGGGTACACGGTCTGATCAAAGATGACATCTTGGTTCTCGCAGAAGACCGAAAAATACGGGCTTATGAAAAGACCGGAAACACGGTGTGGAAATGGTCCCCTTCAACACGCGAATACAAAGGGGACCCCCACCCTCCAGGAACGGGAACCCGGGTCCCCATCACCTCAGGGTCCCAGGCCCTTTTTCTGCTGCGAAGTCCACGTCTCTATCAACCCCCCAATACCAATCTCACCGTCGAAGCCGAATCAGAAAAACACCTGGGCTGGATCGAAGGCCACATCCTCGATCTGGAACAGGTTCACAAAAAGCCCGAATCAACGTGGAAACTCCCCATCGTGGAGGAAGGATTCTCCATCTCACCCACACCACTCTGGGTCGGGAGCTCACTCTTCGTCATCGCGACCAAGGGCCTTCAGGATGTGGAAACCTGGCTCTTTTCATTTGATACCGACAAAAGGACCGAACTCTGGAGAAGGAAACTGGAAACCCGGAGGATCGAAGAGTTCTCCATTCAGGATCTGCGCCAGGTCCTCATCACCAGTCATCTGACGCTGCACGAAAACATTCTCTCCATCGATCGGTCTCCCGGCAGGATCGATCGGGTCTGCAGCCAAACGGGAGAACACATCTCAGTGGTGATTCCACCGATTTATCCCATTTCTGATCTCCCCTCGTCACTGCAAATCCGCTGGGGAAATCGACGCCTTCAATATTTCCCCAGGCCACGCCCCCCTGCATTCCCGGTCACTGTGACCATCGATTCGAAAAAGATGCGCCTGTGTATTCCCGACGGAAGCCGCCATCTTCTGGCAACGAACCTCGAGAACGGGAGTCTTTTATGGAGCCTCCCTGTTTCCCGGTGGGAGTCGATTCTGGGAAGCCGCGATGGAAATGGGAATATCTGGTTACTGGATTCTTCCGTGCCCGCAATGGGAAAATCCATCGGCGTGCGTCAGGTCACCCTCGAGGGAGAAGCCCTCCCGGACAGTCGCAGGAAAATCGGATTGGGTGATGGCCCGGCGGCTCTCGTACCTGCTGATCCCAACCAGAAGGCTGTGATTCCCTATTTGCTGTCAGACCCGGTCTATGCCGATGGAGCACTGTGGATCTCTTCCATCCACGGAATCAAAACGGATTCTCTTGCCGAAGATGAGCCAACGAGACTGATCCCATGGCCAGCAGATTCCCTGGGTGGCTGGATTTTCCCATGGAACGTGGACGGAGAATGCTGGGGTGTGATTCACCGGGGAGAGAGTCTCCGTGGAACTGGAAGCCGACTGGAAGTCTGGACTCCCAGGTAGATCAGTCTACAGAATCCAGAGCCGTGGAGCTTTGTTCCCCGGCGGCTGTCGCCAGTGCCTTGAAATCGACTTCGACCAGTGGAGCATGGGCCCACAATTGATCGAGGTCATACATCTCTCTCGATTCTTCATCAAAGAGATGGAGCACGATCTCACCGTGGTCGATGCAGAACCAGCGGGCGTCATCGCGACCATGAATTCCCAGGCGAGGAAGGTGCAATGGTTTCAGATGGCGTTCGACCGCGTCCCCGAAGTTTCTCACCTGGCGACCGGAGCGCCCGGAAGCGAGAATAAAAAACGAGGAGATCTGCAGCATCTCCCGAACCCGCAAGATACGGATTCGCTCGGCACGCTGCTGATGGAGAAAGCAGGCCACATCGACGGCGATCTGCTGCAGTTCTTCCACACTCCTGGATTCCATACTCTGACTCCTGTCACCCTGACTGCATTCATTACCCTCGAAATTACCTTGTTCCAGCGACGGAGCAAGCCGATCAAAAAAGCAGCCTCGCCACGGGATCCCGTGGCGAGGCTGATGAACCCCTTTTTGAACTCAGCAGGCTGAATTACCCGGCCATTTTCATGAACAGGGGAACGAAGACCAGGCTGACGATGGTCATCAGCTTGATCAGAATGTTCAAAGACGGGCCGCTCGTGTCCTTGAAGGGGTCACCGACGGTGTCACCCACCACTGCGGCCTTGTGGGACTCAGACCCCTTGCCGCCGTGAGCACCGGCTTCAATGTACTTCTTGGCGTTGTCCCAGGCTCCACCGGCGTTCGACATGAAGATGGCGAAGAGGACTCCGGTGACCAGAGCACCGGCCAGCAGTCCACCGAGAGCCTTGACACCGAGAACACAGCCGACAGCGATCGGCACTGCCACGGCCAGAAGGCCAGGAAGCATCATTTCCTTCAGGGAGCCCTGTGTGGAGATCTCTACACAGGAAGCGTAGTCCGGCTTGGCCTTTCCTTCGAGGATTCCGGGAATCTCACGGAACTGGCGACGAACTTCTTCGATCATCGCACCCGCCGCACGTCCCACGGCCTTCATGGTCAGTGCAGAGAAGAGGAAAGTCATGATCGCACCCAGGAACAGGCCGATGGTGACTTCAGTATCGAGAATGTTCAATCCACTCACATTCGCTTCTTTTGCGAAGGTGTTGAAGAGAGCGAGTGAAGTCAGGGCAGCAGAACCGATCGCGAAGCCCTTGCCGATGGCGGCGGTGGTGTTACCCACGGCATCGAGAGCATCCGTGCGCTGGCGAACCTCAGGATCACACTCGGCCATTTCAGCAATACCACCCGCATTGTCTGCAACGGGACCGTAAGCATCGATACCCAGTGAGATACCCAGAGTCGAAAGCATTCCGACCGCACTCAGGGAGATTCCGTAGAGGCCGCCGTAATCGTAGGCCAGGTAAATGGCAACGCAGATCCACAGCACCGGCCACACCGTCGACTGCATGCCGATGGCGAGTCCACTGATGATATTGGTTGCAGTACCCTGCTCAGAATCTGCCGCAATCTTTTGTGCGTGGGGTGCCTGCTCGGAGGTGTAGTGCTCGGTGATCTTGCCGATGATGATCCCGAGGACCAATCCACCGACGAGACAGAAGTAGATATTCCACTTGTCGTAGGTGACGTCACCATCCACAAACTCGCCTGCGGGCATGCCAGTGAAGACGAGGTAAGCCAATCCGGCAAAGATACCGCTGGCGAGAAGCAAACCATTGAAAAGGGCAGAGTGAATCTTGCTCTCATCGGTGGTTTTGACGACTGCGGTACCCACCAGCGACGCAAGAGTGCCGAGAGCGCACAGGACCATCGGCAGGACGATCCACTGGGTCGCAGCTTCACTGGCTGTCCCGTATGCGGCCAGAGCAAGGGCCATGCAGGCGATCATTGATCCAACGTAGGACTCAAAGAGGTCTGCGCCCATACCGGCCACGTCACCCACGTTGTCACCGACGTTGTCAGCAATGGTCGCAGGATTCCGCGGGTCATCCTCGGGGATTCCTGCCTCCACCTTTCCGACCAGATCAGCTCCGACATCTGCAGCCTTGGTGAAGATTCCGCCACCCACACGGGCAAACAGGGCGATGCTGGAGGCTCCGAAGGAGAAGCCGAAGAGAGGCGCGATAAAGTCGGCGCCTGCAATCTGGCTCTTCCAGTAGGTGAAGAGAATCGTGACTCCCAACAATCCAAGGCCAACCACGGTCAAACCCATGACGGCTCCGGAACGGAAGGCAATGGTCAAGGCGCCGGCGAGACCACTCTTGGCAGCCTCGGTTGTTCTGACCGCACTCAGGGTGGCAGTCTTCATACCGATCCAACCGGCAATGCCACTCGCAATTGCTCCAACCAGGTAGGAGATGGCGGTCTCCTTATTGACGCCGACCGCCAGAGCGATCGCGACCACGAGAGCAAATCCGGAGAGGATCTTGTACTCGGTGCGCAGGAATGCCATGGCACCCTCCTGCACTGCACCGGCCAGTTCTTTCATGCGGTCGGTTCCGGCGGACTGCTTCTTGATCCAGCCATTCAGATAGAAGGCGTAGATCAGGGCCAGAATGGAAAGGCCTGCACCCAGGTAGGCCCCTTGTTCGGTAAAGAGGTATGCGTTCAATGCATCCATCGTGTTCCTCCATCTTTCTGATCGGAAAGGTGGACCGCAGGCAAATAAGCGGCCACACAGCAGGCCTCAGGGCCCACATTCCGGAAAGAAGGCTTCTACCAGAATCCGACGGCCACGGCAACCGAACCGGAATCGGAATCTGGCACCTAAAGCCCTGAAAGGAAGAGACTTACACCAAAATCAGAGTTTTCACTTCAACTCGATATATTGGCCATTGTTCTGCTGAGCGAGGTTTTTCATGAAGGAACGCAGTTTTTTCCCTGCTTGAGCAAAACCGACCGTATTCAATCGAACACGCTTGAATCGGTTCGCCTCCCTGACCCATTGAAGGATTGGGCCGGTGTCCAGAAGGGTGTTGTCCCTGCGGGGAGCTCCGTCGGAGAGCAGGAAGATGGCGCGCAAATTACCGGCACTGAAAGCCTGGCGAAGGGCATGATCGGTCCACGTCTCTCCCTGTGCCTCGAAGTTGCGCACGTAGGTGATCGCTTCCCGCTTGTTTCTCCCTGTCGCCTTCTTCAGCCCCTGCGACATCATTTTGATCTCATGATTGAAGGTAATGATGTTGAACAGGACATCATCGGGGAGTTTTTCGATGGTTCGAATCAGTTCGTTTTGCACACGCTTGAGTCTTTGGCGGGCAGGGTTTGGAGCCATATCTTTTGGTTTGTCCGTATCAGGAGCCCCCACACCGGTTCCACCGGGTTGATTGTCCCCCGGTTCTTCCGGCAATGCGTCGATCTTCTCCATGCTTCCTGAAACGTCGAGAAGAAAGATGACGTTCTTTGCCACCACTTCCATTCCGAAGAATGCCGGAGGATCTCTCCGAACCGACGTCATCCCCTTCTTTGCACTCCCCTTGGCGGGTTTTTTGTAATTGCCTTTGCGTGGAGCCCAAAAGTTACGCCAGTCATCCGCGTTACGAAAATCTTCACCGGTAATCTTGAGCAGGCACTTGCGGATTTCATAGGCCAAAAGCGAATCCGCATTACGCGCTTTTTCGAGCCGGGCCAATGCCTCGATCAAATGATCGACCGAAGCCAGATTTTCCTTCTTTGCCAATGCTTCTACGGAAGTCAACGCCACCGTCGGATCCCTATCGTAGAGATTGGTGAGGACAGCCTTATTCGCTTCCAGTTCTTTTCGACTCGCCAGTACCAGAGTCAGGATCACCCGAACCGGAGCACGTCGATCTTCGGTTGCCAATTTGCAGACACGCTCGAAAGCGTCCCCAGCCGGAAGTCCCACCAACTTGGACCCGATGTACCGTTCTATCCCGTAATGGTCCCCGCCCAATCCGACACTGACCAATGCATCGATTGCCTTGGGGGTTCCGATTTTGATCAATCGATCGACCGCGACGGAGGCCGGATCGAACTTGTCACCACGAATTGCTGCGGAGAGACGCTTCTTCTCCGAATTCACGTCTCCGTGAACTTGGGGGGTCACCCCCAGTGAACCGAAGAAAATGAAGAGAAAAAGAAGTGCCATAGGTACAGCCTGGGATCGCTGCACCACTTTAGAACGAGTGGGATTCAGGGGCTCCATGGTCAATCCTTCTGCGCAATCACGGGTCTCAATGGATCACTTTTTGGGACATTAAAAGTAACCCTTTGTGCCATTCTAGCCCGATTTCAACGGTTCCGGTAGGTCTGGCCCAGCACCCGATTGGCCGATTCGGGCAGGGTTATCGTATTCTTCTTGGTCCTGCGATGGGAATGCCATCGCTACAGTACCGAAAAACGGATTTCACTCCATTGAGAGGGGGAGGGAAGTCCACTGATAGATCGTATCGCGATGACCCTCTTGAAGAGACTCTTCCTGTTCGCAGCCTCACTGCCACTTCTGGCGGTCCTCGCCGGTTGCGGCGGTGGAAAAAAAGCCAGTGCCGATGCCACTCCACCCCTGATTGAACTTTTCACCGTCCAGGTGGAGGGCGAAGAGGCCGCTGTTGACTTTACGATCGTCGATCCCACAGAGAGTGAATGGACAGCGACGATTCATTTCAGTGAAGATTTGGGGCAACATTGGTCCCCTCTCTCTTCCGCTTCCCTGCTCGACGCAGAAATACTGCTCTCTCCCCCCTTCCAGCCGGTCAAAAGGATCTGGAACTGTAGAAATGACCTGAGTTCGATTCCGCAGGCAGACGTCATCCTCGAAGTTCGAATCAAAGATATGAACGGAGAGGTCGTCAATAGCTTGCAGAGTGACACCATTTCCATCGGAGAGTCTGAAGCACCGGTCTACACTTCTGTCGAAGTTCCCGCAGGCCCTCTCGGAGGCTTGGTCAATATCACCGGCAGTGTCCTCGATCCTGATCAAGATCACCTGACTTTGACCATGGAATGGTCCGCCACAGGTGGAGCCCCATGGTCACCGGCAACGCTGATCAACGGTCCCGTCGTGATCCCCCCATCCGGCGATGGAAAACCGGCAAACTTTGAGATCATCTGGGATGCCCAGTCTGATACCCCGGGCACGATCACTCCATTCGCAAAGTTCAGGCTTCTGCTTTCAGATGGAGGAGCCACTTCCAACTGGCTCAGTTCTTATCTGGCACTGAATACGATTCGCCCAGTCATCGATCATTTTACGATTGGAGACATCCCTTCGTATATGAATGGCCATGAGCCTTATCAGGGCGGAGGATCTTCGCTGATCCCCTTCATGCTGACGATCCCGTCTGCGGGAAGCCTGATACGTCTCGATTGGAGTTCCGGAAATGGCGGCGCTGCGATCGATCCGCAAAGCCTGATCCTTCTGGCCGACGTCCCAGTGTTCGGGAATGCCCCGGGGGTCAATCTTGCGTCCATGATGACACTGGGTGAAACCGGTGCAGAATGGCTGATTCCTTCGGACCAGAATCTGCCCACGGGAGACCTGCAACTGACTGCCACGATTCAGGACATTCGTGGAAACATCTCCGAGATTGCGGAGTACTCCATCCATGTGGGTTCCGGCTCCAACTCTGTAAGACCTTTCGATATCGAGGATCGCTGGTTCATCGATTTCAGTCGAGACCACTTCGAAATCGGTTTCCTCGATGATGGATCAGGCGGCATCGTCCCCTTTGCTCAAAATGGTGGAGACGGTATCCCCGATCACCTTCAGGATCTTTACACCGTTGGGCTGCAATCTTCGATGGATCCCGGAGCTGCAAATCCTCTTGATGACCATGTTCGTGGACTCGTCGAAAATCAGGTCATTGAACGGATTCGGATACTGTTCGAAAAAACCGAACTCTCCGATCTGCAGCCAAAGATTTCCTTTCAGGGAACCGCATTCAATTACAACAGTGCACTGGGAATCGGTGGTGACGATATAACTGTGGGAAGCTTTGCCCTGGGGCGAGCGACCTTTGACGCACGCAATCAGCATTACGACGATGAGCGTGTGTCCGGAAGAGGTGTTTTCTCTTCAAACATGGTTCAGTACTACTGGGGAAGCGGAACCTTTATAAGTCGTTTCGGAGCACTCATTCCCGGTTATGGAACGCCTGTAGGAACCCATCCCGAAGACACAGTGGTTCTCTCACCGGGATTTGACAGAACAAACCCCTCCAACAGCGCCAGTGCAAACGCACGATTTGATGATATCTGGAGCGCCATTGATGCCTGGAGTCGATTGATCAGTGTCGTCGCAACCCATGAGATTGGCCATGCCATTGGACTCTGCACCAATGGACACCCCCCTCTGGGGCTATTCGGTGGCGTCACAAGTGCGGATTTCACGGGCTACTTCACCACCCCTTACCACGTCGACACCCCGGGAAACAACATCATGTCGTCAGCACTGGGATTGACGTCCGCCCTCGTCGAAGGACCTGCGGGCTATCGATTCAACGAATTAAACCAGGCTTATATCGCCGAGTGGATCGTGCTCGAGAACTGATTGTAAAGAGGAAACATGAACAAGTTTTTTTTCAGTATCACGGCAATCATTTGCGGAGTTTTCTTCCTTCAACAGGAGAGGGCCCTGCTTGCCAATGATGACCCCTGGTTGCTGTTCCGCCATGCACAAACTGTCGTGGCTGGTGAGGTAACCGAGATACTGCAAGAAGAGAGGGATCTTCTCTATCACTTGACGGCGGATACGCCCGGGAACCTGTTGTCAGGTTCTTCCGTCACCTGGTGGAGAGAGCCGGAAGGTGCGGGCACCGAGGGAATCGGTGCTCAAACCGGCACCCGCGGGGCATGGCTCGTGGCGGCGGAATCGGATGACTTGTACCCGATTCACGTGGCCACGCTCCTGCCTCGCGGATTTTTTCGCATGAACGATTTCAGTCAACTCGACGATCTTCGCCTGCTCCTGAAAAAGGAGCCGCAATACGCCGCTGCTCTGCGCCTGATCGAATCCCCCGATCGAGATATTCGCCGTATTGCCATCGGCTGGTGGAGCCGAACCGATCTGAAAGTGACAGCAGACCAACAGCGGATTCTCGAAAACAGATTTTCCATGGAGATCGATCCCGCATGCCAACGCTCCTGGCTCAACCTGTATCTCAGCAGGGATTGGAAGTTTGAAGCAGCAGGACTCTCCGAACTGGTCCCCCATTCACCGGACGGAACCGTCAGTTGGTTGACTCTTCGCTACCTTGAAAAATCAGGAACGACTCGACAGAAAGCCCGTCTGATCAGTTCCTGGCTCAACACTGACAATGCGGGCAAAGCCAAACTCGCCATTGCATTCCGCAAGCTCAACATGCGTGAAACTCATCCATGGCTGATTCAGGAAATCTCGAAGTCCCACGGAGAGCTTCGATTGCTGTGCATCGAAACTTTGGCTGCAACTGCAGATTCCAAATCAGAAACCGTCATCGAGTCACTTCTTCAATCAGATTGTGATCGCACTCGTGAAGCGGTGTTGAGTGGACTGGCAAAATCCAATGCTTCCCGTGGATTTGAGCTCCTCCGCCAGAAAGTTCAGGAAATGAATGATCGGGACCCCCTTTATCAACGGGCGAAGTCTCTCCAATCGGCTCCCACCAGAGTCCAGTCCATTTCCGGAAAGTAAGGCATGAAGGAAGAGTTCCACTCCCTATTGAGGAATGCTCTGAAAAGTGGTGAAACGGGCCATTTCCATGCAGGAAAAGGGTCGCTTTGCCGCAAATACACATTCGATGGAAAAGCAGTTCACGTCAGTACCGGGCAAACCATGAACTGGTTCCCAACAGCCCCTGAACTGCTGGAGTCCATCGAGACTGAAGAACTGGATCGATTACTCGAGTCTTGGCAAAAGGGTGACCATTCCACAACCAAATGGATGTCCGTTCTGCTGAGCTCTCTCGATAACAACAGAAAACGGGAAACAAATTCCCTCTTCATCGATGAACTCGTCTTTTCATTCTATTTTTGTAAAGACGGCTTCCTCTTCGAAAGAGGTCAGACCGATTCAATCCCCAAGGTTGACAATCAGACGATCAGCCTGAGTGCATCCGATTTGATTCAACGGATTGACCATATTTCGGAAGATCTGGTAAGAGCCCATGAACTGTTTCCCTCACTCGATGAAGTCTTGATCCAGTCCTCATTGGGCAAGGATACCTCATCAAAAACACAATCATGGGTATCCCATCGGATCTTCGATCTGGTCGATGGATTCAGGGATCTTCAGGAAATCATCTCGAGTTCTCCTTTTGTCCCTCATACCACCTGGATGGTTCTGTCTGAAGGACTCCAAAATGGGAAACTGTTGAAAAAACGACTTCCTGAGTTCGATTCCTGCAACCCCTCCCACCTCAAACCAGTAGAGCAGAGAGACTTGCTGGATCAGTTACAGCAAGCCCTCCCACTGGCCGCCAACCCTGTTTCTTTGCTTCATTTGACAGCCAGCACCCAGCAACACCTTGGTGACCACGAAGCAGCAAGACAAACCCAACTCAAAATTATTGAATCTCACCGGGAATCAAAACGCCTGAAAGAGGCGATTGAGGTACTCGACGAGGTCAGCGCCGGTGACTCTGAGAAATCAGACTTGGCTGATTTGCGACAGAAACTGGTCATAGAACTCGCTGAACAATATCTGTCCGCAGGAGATCTCGACTTGGGCAGACGCTGGTTACGCGAAGCCATCGATGCCTCTGACGATGATCAGATCCGGCTGGACCTGATCGCCACCTACAAGAACTCCAGTGATCAGATTCGCGAGGGAACCCGCATCGCAACGCGCCTGTATCGCAGTGGCCAGAAAAGAAGAGCTCTCCGATTGATGGACAGCCTCGAAGCCCTGCATCCCGACGATGAAGAGATGCAACAGTTACGCCTGGAGTTCCTGATTGATCATGGCGAAATGGAAGCCTCAGAAGAGGCCTTGAAACGAATGGCTTCCAGATTGGCCAATGAAGGACGCATCAACCGAGCCAGAAAAGTGGCACGAAGTCTTTCTCACCTCAAAAAATCCCGGCAAGACACCCCACGAAACTGGTTACCGAACCTGATGCGGTTATTGCCGCGGTTCGCACTGATCTTTTTCTTTGTCACCCTTGTCAGCATGGTGATCCTTGCCGAATCCCGTTTGCAGACGTTGATCACCAGCGCTGAGACACTCCCCCCATCCGATTGGCAAAGAAATGCCCGCCCTTGGTTGATTCTCTTGCCCGATGGCCCCTGGAAAAGCGGCCTCAATACAGCGGCAGCTCTCGTCGCAGATCGAGAAAAGAATCTGGCACATGACTACGCCAGTCAACGAGCTCAACTTCTCGCTGACGCTCGAAAGTACAGACGCCTGGGTTTGCACTCTCGCTCTATGGATTTGTTGAAAAGTGCCGAATTACAGGGAGCCAGGGAAGAGTCCCGATCACTCCGGGAGGAATGGGAAAAAGCGGATCAAGAAGCCGCCCACCTCAAAAAATCGGCGGAAAGAGCTCTGGTGGCTGGGGATCTTGAGGCATGCCACCAATTCTTGAAAACGCTGATCCTCGAACACCCGGCGCACGACAAATCGATGAACCTTCGATTCCCTGTCATGGTCGATTCCGAACCAGGTACGGTGGTCCACTTCGCTGGCGATCAACTGGAAGTTCCGGCGATAATTCTCGTCCACCCCTTTGACGCAACAAAACTGCAACTGCATAGAGCCGGCAGGAGTGCAGAATATGTCATCACGGCAGAAGGGCCACCACGGAGATTTCTTCCATCTCCCTGAGGACTCCTACGACAACCGCGATCGAATCAGTTCCTGAACCTTTTTCGGATGAGCCTGTCCAGAGCTGAGTTTCATGATCTGTCCCATCAGGAAACCCATAGGCTTCATATCCCCCGCCTTGATCTTGGCAATCGCATCTGGATTCTCCTGCATGACCTGATCGACCCACTCGGCCAAGGCATCCGTGTCCTGCTCCTGACTGCCCGCATCTTCGATGAGCGAGTTCAGGGAAACGGCAGGGTCCAGAGCCTCCTGCAAGAGAGACTTCGCTCTTCCACCGCTGAGGCGATCCTCCTTGACGGCAGCAATCAATGCGGCCAGGTCAGCGGCTTTGACAGGGAAATCCTCGATCTTTTCTGAACGGTCATTGAGATGCCTGAGAATTTCTCCCCTGAACCAATTACTTGCAGAAGCAGGATCAGCCCCCGCTTGAATCACTTCTTCCAGATAGTCGCCATTCGCCCGGCGAGCCATCAGAGGAACCGTTTCCAATTGAGGGAAGCCGTAATCGTTGAGCCAACGTGACAAACGAACCTCTGGCATCTCCGGGAGTGCGGTCCGTTGTTCCTCAATATCCTGCGAACCAATCTGCACCACAGGCAGATCCGGCTCCGGGAAATAGCGATAGTCGGGGGAATCCTCTTTCCCGCGCATACTCTCGGTGATCTCCCGATCCTGATCCCACAGTCGGGTTTCCTGGCGGATCTCTCCTCCACCGGTCAAAACTTCAATCTGCCGTGCCGATTCAACAAGAACAGAACGCTCGATAGAAACGAAAGAATTCAGATTCTTCAGTTCGGTCCGAGTACCGTATTCGCTGCTCTCTGCAGGCATGACCGAGACATTGACGTCACAGCGCAAATTTCCTTTCTCCATGTCTCCATCACAAACCCCCACCCAGCGCAAGAGATCCCTGACTGAGCGCACGCAGGAAGCCGCTTCTTTACCTGTCATCGGCAACGGTTCTGACACGATTTCCAACAAAGGAGAACTGCAACGATTCAGATCGATCCGGCTGGTGCCATCCGATTCATGAACCGATTTTCCAGCGTCCTCTTCCATGTGAATCCGCACCAGGGGCAACTCTGCGGGTGATCCATCTTCTCGCTCAAAGGGAATGACTCCACCCAAGGCATAGGGTCGATAGAACTGACTGATTTGATACCCCTTGGGCAAATCCGGGTAGAAGTAATTCTTCCTGTCGAAACGACTGAATTCCTGAATATCACAGTGGAGGCAAAGTGCCGCCCGAATCGCACAGCGAATCGCCTCGGATTGCAGAACAGGCAACGCCCCCGGCCAACCGACACAGACAGGACAAATGCTTTCATTGGGGGAGGTCGATGAACCTCGCCTGCAGGCACAGAACATTTTTGTCTGAGTCGCCATTTGGGCGTGGATTTCGAGTCCGACGACGGTCGTCCAGCTCATTGGGATCCTCCCGGCGGAAGCCCTCGCCATGAATTGTCATGGTCCTGCAAACTCGTTGCGAGATCGAGGAGGCGATGATCGTCCCCATGCTTGCCCATCCACTGCAAACCGATCGGCAACCCCTCAGAATCAAATCCACAGGGAATCGCAACCGCAGGCACACCGGCAAGATTGGCGGTCACCGTCAAAATGTCGCAAGCATACAGAGCCAACGGATCTGACACTCTTTCACCGATCCTGAAGGGTGCGAAGGGAGAGACTGGCATCATTAGAGAGTCCACCGTATCGAGGGCAGACAACATCTCCTGACGGATTTCCCGACGGACCTGTTGGGCCTTGCCGTAATAGGCATCGATGTAACCCGAGGAGAGCACAAAAGTTCCCAACATGATGCGTCGGCGAACTTCTGCTCCAAATCCCTGTCTTCGACTTTTGCTGTACAACTCTTCCAGATCTTCAGATTCCACACGCTGACCGGTGTGGATTCCGTCGAATCTTGCCAAGTTGGAGGAAGCCTCTGCCGTGGCGATCACTTGATAACAGGCATTGGCTTTGGACAGGGTCCCAAGAGAGACCTCGACCACTTCATGCCCCATCTTTTTCAATTTTTCGACAACCTCGACTGTGCGCTGACGAATCTCTGGAGCGATGGCTTCCGTCAATCCTTCGGAAACGAGACCGATTCGCTTCATGGAAGAAGTTTCAGAAGAATTGAAGGACTGGCTGGTCGCATCCAGAGGATCTCTGCCCTCCATGACAGACAACACCAATTGAGCATCACGGGCATCCCGTGTCAGAGGTCCAATCTGGTCTAGACTGGAGCCAAAGGCCACCAAGCCTCGCCTCGAAACCCTGCCCCATGTGGGCTTCATTCCCGTAGCCCCACAAAAGGCTGCCGGCTGACGTATTGAGCCACCGGTATCGCTTCCGAGATGAAAAGCCCAACCAAAGCTTCCGGCGAGCGCGGCTGCTCCACCACTCGATCCTCCCGGAACACGGTCTCGATCCCAGGGATTGTGTACCACTCCGTGATGGGAAGATTCGTTGGAAGCTCCCATGGCAAACTCATCGCAGTTGGATTTGCCCACGAGTATGGCACCCTCGGCACGCAACCTTGCAACAGCAGTGGAATCCTCAGACGCCGCAAAACCGCGAAGCATGCCACTGGCGGCATCCGTGGTTCCCTCCCTGGTAGCGATGTTCATCTTCGCAGTGAAGGGCACTCCCTCCAGACAACCGAGAGGTTTTCCGGAAACTCTGCGCGCATCACTTTCCTCTGCTGCTGCCAGAGCTGAATCGGAAAGGATTTCTACCGCCGCTCCAAGATCGCGACCTGTCGAATTCAGGAATTTGAGATAATGACGAATCAACTCGACAGTCGTGCACTTGCCCGTTTTCAGATGGGCCATGACTTCGAGACTGGTCGATTCAGGTGCGGGCAAAACTCCGCTACCGGGCGATTCACCCATCTCAATCCCCTCCCACAACTCGCGGAGTCACAAAAGCACCATCTCGCCAATCGGGGGCATTGCTGCCGAGAACTTTCGGATCCCGGGGACCGCCCGGCAGGTCTTCAGTGGCCGCAACATCCTCACGCCATTCACTGACTGGAAGGGCCGATTCTCCTTCTGTTTCAGAAAAGGAGTCACTTTGTGAACCGGAACCGATTCCCAGATCTGCGACCAGATCGAGAATCTTTTCCATGTGCTCGACCATTTGCGGGATTTCAGATTCGTCGATTTCCAGTCGAGCAAGGCGAGCGGTCTTGCGCACCAGTTCGGCATCGATCGGAGGACGTCCTGAATCAGTTCCGGGATGGGATTCGTCTGTCACCAACGGGTCCTCTCTGGAACGAAGTTTGCGGGATGCTCTGTCACTGAAAACACCGCGATTCCACGGAAGGGTTCGACGACAGGGTCGATTCCATGACCGGGAATCCCTGTCTCACAAAGGAGAAAATGACAGCGAAGCGCCGTCGAAACAAGCCCCTGCTCAAGAGAGAGGGTGGGAGCGACAACTGGGAGCCAAGCAGCCCGAAAACGAAAAAACTCCCGGAAGCGTCGCTCCGCGGGAGTTCAATTTTGAATTGGTACCGGCGCAGGGACTCGAACCCCGGACCCAAGGATTATGATTCCTTTGCTCTACCAACTGAGCTACACCGGCACAGATGAAAAAGATAGCGTGATCCCTCCCCGCTGTCCAGTTGAGCCGACCAGTTCTGGATCAATGGACGTCCGAAAACGATGCCGGGTTCTTGAAACCCTGAAAAATCTCTGGCTGCCTGAGAGTTGCCGGCTGTGCGCCCAGCCACCTTTGCCCCCTGCCTTGTTGCCTCCCAGGCGTTTTTTGCAGGGCGATTTCCCTCTTTGTGAATCCTGTGCTCTGGAACTCGAGACATTTAAGACAATTTGTGGCCGCTGCCTCCACCTTCCCGGTGCTACGACGACCGATTGCCCCATTTGCCCGGTCAATGTCCCCCTTCGTCCATTCAAGGCTCTGGGCCCCCATCATGGAACTCTTCGACGCTGGATCCTCAGAGCCAAGCATGGTGATCGCCCCGACCTTGCCAGAGACTTGGCCAGAGCGATGGCCCAGATTTGGAATCAGTCTCCCGAGTGGAACGGGCAAACTGCGGATCCTGCCCCATTGCTGATTCCGATCCCGAGAAGCCTTTGGCGACTCCTTCTCAAAGGGCAACCGTTGACCGCAGCCCTGACCGATGGATTGGCTCTCGATCTGGGTTTGAAAAAGAAATCACTGTTGAGGCAAAACGGAATTGCTGGCCAAGCCGGAAAAAGTGCCCAGCAAAGAAGAAACCTGCCACCCCAACGATTCAGCGTGAAGGAAAACCTGAGCCGGAATCAGGCAATTCCCCGGTTTCTTCATCGCCTGTTTCCTGATGAGAAGCCTGCAAGAATCGTCCTCATCGATGACGTCATGACCACTGGGGCCACTCTGAGGACGGCGACTCGTGCTCTTGAAGAAGCGGGTCACCGGGTTGTCGGCTGGATGACGGCCAGCGTCACCCCGGAATAACCACCCTCAGTGAATCCGGGTCAGTGAATCAGATCAGGAAGTCAAACTCAGGATGTCAAACTCAGGGAGTCGCCACCAGGTAGGCGATCCACGCTTCGGTATTTTCAGCATGGGTCTCCTTGGTGAATTCACCGTTGCCATCACCGTCTTTGTCGGTGCCTTCCCAGTAGACATCCACTTTGCCAAAACCGGCATCGAGCAGCAGGTCCTGAGCCTCGCGCATGCCATACCTGCGCCAGTCATAGGTAAAGGCTTTCTTCATGGCCGAGCCATCCTTGAACTTGAAGTGGATATGGCACAGCAATTCGTCTGAGATTCCGCAGACTTTGTCCTGATCCCAAACGTACAGAAAATCCTTGCCGTCCAACTCCTTGTCGTGCTCTTCCTCGACTTCGATGTAGGCTTCACTGCCTCCATAGATATCGAGTACAAAAACTCCCTCATCGGTCAGGCTTTTGCGAACAGAACGGAAATAGTTCAGAAGCTGCTCTTTCTTCTTGAAAATCCACCATGAAAAATTCATGGCGCATACGACGTCGATGGGATCCAGCGGTGCTTCGAGAACATCCGCCACCTTGAGTTGGATTCGGCTCTGCTCATCTTCTGTCAGCGGCGCAACGTTGTGGGTCATTCCCCATTCCACAGTCGGTTCGTCCAGATCATATCCGATCGCCCGTCGATCCGACTTCTCCTTGACCCATGTGGCCGAAAGGAAACCGGTCCCGCAAAAATCCTCACGCAACAGGATCGGTCGCCGGTCATAGTTGGCAACAAAGACCTCTTCCATGAATCTTGTATCTGCCTCGGGTTCCTGAACTGCGCTCTGATACAGTGCATGCCGATCGGTGTTTTTTGCCGTCAGCATGTCCTTCTTCTTCTTTGCACCACGAGTTTTTTTTGTTTTTGGCATAACCCCTCAAATCATTCACAGGAAGATTCCGGTATCGGTCTCCACAACCCGTATCCCCCCGGTCGTGGACCTTTGAATCATCAGGCCCTATGGGCTCAACTCAAGACAAACTCTTCGAAGAGGAAACAAATCGATCTTCGGACCACGCCCAATCTGCGGAGCTATTCTCACCCAGCACACCGTCGGCAACACGCTCACCCACCGCCAAGGCACAGGTGACTCCATGCCCTCCCAGACCCACTGCCCAATGCCAACCGTCACACCGGGAGTCCGACCCCAACAGGAACTTGCGGTCGGGACAGAAGGTCCGCTGCCCCACCCAGGATGAGAGGCACTTCAGGAATTGCCCGGAAGGATCCCAACTGCTCTTCACCTTTTCTCGCCAATAATCCTCCAGATCAGTGGAGAGATTCAGGACCCCTGCAGCGGCTTCCTCTTCTTCACAGGCACTCCATAAAAGGGAACCACTCATCTGCCGGAGGTACCAACCAGCAAGATCCGACCAGATCCACGGACGAGCCTGATTTCCGAATCCACCGGAATCCGTGATCAAACAACCCCGATTGGTCACGTTCAATGAGATGGGCATCTCGCTCGCCTCGGAGAACTTCGCGGCCCAGGCTCCATTGGCGATGACCACCTGACCACACAGGACTTCCCCGATGATCCGGTTCCGACTGGAGCCATCGCGCACTTCGATCTGAAACCCACCGGATTCCATTATTTTGACACGACCCGCAGTTGCTCCGAATGCGACATTTCCACCGCCTGACACCAATTCCTCCATCAGGCTCCCCAGAAGTTTGGGGACATCGATGATGCCATCGGTCGGGGTCCAGTACGCTTGCCCCCCCGGCCACGACTGAAGCTCTGGGTAATGCTGGCGGACTTCATCTTCCGACAGACATCGGTGCTCCACCTGAGCCCATGAGGAATCGGGAACATGGTTCTCGTCGGAAATTATCAGCGAGCCGGAGTGTCGAAAAAGGTCGGGGCATTGCTGATGCCGCCGCCGAATCAAATCGGCTCCCCTGACACACAACCCGGTGGTCTGTGGATCTTCAGCGGCCTGACGAACCAATCCGGCGTTTTTCCCGCTCGAATGGGCTCCGGGCACGGTTTCAGACTCGAGAACGAGGATCGAATGACAGCCTTGGGAACACAAAGAGGCAGCGGTTGCCAATCCGGCGAGCCCTCCGCCGACGACGACCACTTCAAATCGCTCTCCCGATAGGCCGGAAACAGACGTCATAATCCTCCACTGATCGGGAGATCCCAGACAACCTGCCTGTCTCTCGCGGATTGGACTGGAGAGAAGGAGGTGATCCCCGTTATCCTCTCAGGCTAACCTCCGGCGTGGTCCGGGGACATGAATACGCAGACAAGTTGACCAACTTGTGCCCACCCGGGGAACAGGAGTCGAAGAATGGATCCAGCGATCTTTCAGGTTCTCGCACTTCTCGTTGTCGCCCTCCTGCTCTTTGCCAGTGAGCTGGTGGCTGTCGATATCGTCGCCATCTGTCTGCTGCTCTTTCTCGTCGGCAGTGATCTTCTGGACATCAGTTCCGCACTGGCAGGATTCGGTCACCCCGCAGTCGTCGGCGTCGGAGCCCTGTTTGTGGTCAGTGAAGGACTCTTGCGTACCGGAGCCCTCGGATTCCTGTCCAACCGCCTGCTCAAGTGGAGCGGTGGTCATCAGGGCCTGTTGACGATTCTGATTCTGATCATCGTTCTCGTTGCCAGTGCGTTTCTCAATAACACTCCCGTCGTCGCCATGTTCATCCCTGTGGTCTTGGGAACATGCCTGAAAACCGGAGTCAATCCGTCCAAGATTCTCATCCCGCTTTCCTATGCTGCGATTCTCGGGGGTACCTGCACGCTAATCGGTACTTCGACCAACATCCTCGTCTCATCGATTGCCCGCGAATCCGCCGGAATCGAGCTGGGGATGTTCGACTTCACCCGACTGGGAGGATTGCTGGCCGTCATTGGTCTCGTCTACCTGATCTTCATCGGACCCAAATTGGTTCCGGAACGACAGACGATCACTTCACTCGCAAGTCTCGGCGGAGACCGTCGTCAAAGGGAATACGTCACCGAGGTTGAAATTCGCGGAGGAGAACTGGTTGGCAGTCGCTTCGGCGACACCCTTCTCGCGTCATCTGGCAAGGTGCGTATTCTTCAGGTCATTCGCGGTGAATCGATCATTTGGCCTCCCCTCGATGATCTCGTCCTCCGTGAAGGAGATGCCCTCGTCATCAGTGGCACCATCGAGGAATTGATGAAGCTGCAGGAGGGCAGCGACGTCGCCAGCCTCGCTGAGATCGTTTCAGAATCCCAGGGAACTCCACATGAGAAAGAAGCGGAACTGGCAGAACTTCTGGTATTGCCCAACAGCCGCTTCATGGGCCAGACACTGGGATCCATGGAACTGCGCCGCCGCTTCGGCTTGCACGTGTTGGCGATTCAGCGTCATGGCATGCACATGAGGAGCAAAATCAGTGAGCACCCGCTGAGAACTGGTGACGTCCTCTTGATTCAGGGTACCCCTGACAGCCTTGAACGGATTCGCGGTGAAGAGGGCCTCGTTCTCATGTCCGGTGTGGAGGACGTTCTGGTCAAAAAAGAGAAGGCGCCCATCGCCATCGGGATTCTCTGCCTCGTTACCATCCTCTTGGGTACACAGGCACTGCCGATGGCTGCCATCGCCCTCGGCGGGGCAGTGTTGATGATTCTCAGTGGCTGCATCTCTGGGACCAAGGCCTACGAGTCAATACAGTGGAGAATCCTCGTCCTCATCGCTGGCATGCTGGCGATGGGTCAGGCGATGGATCAGACCGGAGCCGCCCAATGGATCGCCGAACAGGTGAGTGGATTGCAGGGAACACTCGGAGCAGAGGGACTCGTGGTAGTCACTCTGATCGTGGCAGCACTGCTCACCGAGATGATCTCCAATGCGGCAGTGGCGGCAGTCCTCGTCCCCGTCTCCCTGAAGATCGCTTCACAACTGGAGGTGAGTCCCGAGCCCTTCATCATGGCCGTGGCCTTCGGAGCATCGCTGTCATTCCTGACGCCGGTCGGCTACCAGACCAATACTCTGGTCTACGGTGCAGGCGGCTACAAGTTTACCGACTTCGCCCGTGTCGGGGCTCCTCTGGTCATCATACTGTGGGCCATCGCCGGTTGGCTGATCCCCGTGATCTGGCCCCTCTAGACGAAAACTCCTGTTTCTCGATCAGGGGCAACCGGAAGCATCGCAACCGAGGCCATCTGCGGTGGGATCTTCCCCGCAGTTTCCACCGGGGAGAGGAAGTTCTCCATTTCCGCTGAAGAGGAAACCCAGCAACTGCACCGCGTCGGCGATGTTGATGGTTCCGTCATCATTGGAATCGTGGGCATCCTCGCAGGTAGTTCCTGCTCCACCGAAAAGGTAACTCAACGTCGAGATCACATCAGAAATGTCACGGGCCATATCCAGGTTTCCGTCACCACGGATAAAGACCGGTTGACCGCAATTCCCTGGCAATGAGGTTGGATCTGCGGGATCAGAGCAACCGAGGATTTCGTCCCCATCAAATGCTCCATCCATATCCCGGTCGATGCCCAGACGAATCGCCGAGTTGATCGGAACCGCCATGACCGTCAGCTCTTCGGTGTCAGAAGCCGCTGCCATGAGCAGATTAAGATTCGAACTCTCACTGACCCGATCAGACTGCATCAGGTTTCCGCTGCCCACCAACACGTATCCCCGAACGCCATTGACAGTGTTGTGACGGGCGATCAGACCCACCTTGCCCTGAGCCGCCTGCTGGCGAACCGACTCAATCACCCCCAACAAGCCCGGATCGGTATTGTTGGAGCTGTCGAGAGTGACCTGCTTGCCCACCGCAGCATGGGAGTCCTGACTCGGGCTTCCCAACGGTTCAAAGGGGGTCGAGTAACTTCCCTGGGGAAGATCGGAACCGGAAAATGCCAGCATGAAGGCGACCAGATCGGCCAACTGTTGATCATTCTGGATATCAAAAGCGGGCTCACTGAGAAAGCGTTCGATGGAATCGACACTGCCATCGTGTAGAAATCCAAAACCGGTCGTATTCGACATCTGCGTCGTATTGAATCCGCTGCGTTTGTAGATGTTTCGCAGTTGGGGAATCTTGAAATGGGGCTGACTCGAACCATCGACACTGACGATGCCATGGTGTTTTTCACCCATGGGGCCATCCGGTAACTCGGTCATCGATATGGGACCGGAGAGCACTGCATTGGGGCCGATTCCAATCGGCAGTGTGTGACAGGTCACACACTGTAATCCTCCGTCGAGTCCCGCTGTGCGGTAAAGGTTGAGTCCATTCTGGGCGTCACCGATTCCCAAAGGATCCCCTTCCGATCCAAAGCGACCGGTGGTGAAGTGTCCATCCAACTCGAGAGCCACCGGCAGGGAATTGTCCAGGTTGCGATGGGGGTTGGGTGGAAAGTGGATCGAGGCGAGAAAATCCTCGAAGAGCTGCATGTCAGCTCCCACGACTGGCTGATCATCTCCATTGATCAGCATGAAAGCCCCTCCGAATGCCTCGATACCAGCGCGGTCACCACGCCAGTGGTGAGGCTCCTTGCCGATGATGTCCTGCATCGTTTGCGTCAGCATCGGCCCCTTCATCGGATGAAAATCTTCACAGGCTCCGGGAGGTGAAAGCGGCAACCCCATGTTGCAAATCTCCGTGAAGAGTTCGATGTCATGGGTAGGATCTCCCAGGTCCCAGGAAAGGCGATCGGTTCGGGCATCCACATGACAGGAGGCACAAGAAACCTGCCCCATTCCGGAAGTCAGGTGGGTGTCGTAAAGAAAACGTCGCCCCTCCTTCACCGGCACCGGAGTCGGATCGTGGTGAGAGATCCGGTTCAACACCTGCCCCGAGGTCAGATCGACCTGTGACACGGCAGCGTCAAAATGCTCATGGACATACAAAGTGTCTCCATCGAGAACCAGTCCCGTCGCCCCTGCCCCCACCTCGATGGGAGCAAAACCGGCGTCTCTCTCTCCATTCGCCAACAGGCGAATGACATTGTTGGAGCCCTTGCCTGCCACATACGCGAACTCACCGGTGGAATCCCACACCAGAGCCCGGGGATCACCGAGACTGATTTCACGGAGGTCTGCAGGAACGGAGGAGCCACTGTCAGGCAAATGCGGATTGAGATCACTGAAAGAAACAGACCCACCCCCAGGTGTGATCATGGCGTGCAGAACGTCAATAAAGTTGCCGTTCAAATTCGGCTCATAACGGACCTCATTGTGTGCCTCCGTACCGATGACGGAAAGGGCGCCGTCACTTGGCCGCACCTGCAGTGACATGCAAATGTTCATCAATCCACCGATGTAGCTGACGGAAAGGGTGGAGGTATCGATGACGGCCACGTCATTGTCTGTCAGATCCCAACCCACGGGGCGTCCACTCAAATCCGCTTGGGGACCGGAAACCAAATCGGACCAGTCTCCCCCGTTGTCATCGAGCCAGACTCCGGGGGCCACACGACGGACGATCAATCCCACCGGAGGAGGGGTTCCCGCCAGTGGATTGAGAGGCGGCACGAAAGAAGGTCCGGCGTTGGGAGGAGGATTGACTCCTCCATAGGGACCCGAGGGGTGATTGACCGCATTCGGTGGAAACGCCAGAGTCGTGCTGATTTCCAGTCCTCCACCCAGAATCGTCGTCGCATTGCCCGATTCGAAAATGGCACAGTAGACGGTCAGACCATCGGGGCTGACCTCCAGTGCCCGTGGCTCTTCACCGGTGATTTCAAGGGTTGCCAGTGGAACCGGTCGGGGCTGCAGTGGGTCATAAACCAGAACCTGATCCGTTCCGGAACAGGACACGAATGCACGCAGGGGATCACCGGCAAAAACCACGTCCGCCGGTTCGTCCGGAGTCAGGATGGTCCATTCAACAACCCCCCGATCCAGATCAACGATGCTGATACTGTCTGAGATGCGGTTGACGACCCACGCCTTGGAGGAAGAAAGCGCTCTGACGGAAACAGGGTCAAGACCCACCGGAATCGACATGAACGGAGCCAAGTTGCCACCGGAGACGTCGTGAACCTCCAGTTGTCCATCCGCCGTATTGACCGCCAAAAGCAGGGAAGATCCGGGAACCTTTTCAATGGGATGAACCGGCGGACTCTCCCAATTGGTCCACGACTCCTGGCCATGGACTCCATCAGGCACAGATTGCGGCAGAATCAAAACGGCCAGAACCAACAGAAATCTGCAAGGCAGACTTGCGTTGAAAATCATACTTCCTCCGAACAGGTATTCCTCAAAGGCGGAATCCTATTGTATTCACTGGGAAGCAGACTTCCAAACATCCATCTCAGCGGTTGAAAACATCGTCCATTCTCTTCGAGATGTCTGCCAGGCGTTCCTTGTCTCCACCGGAGACTTCCGCAGAACCCCAGCCACAGAAACCGAGTTTGCGGATTTCTGCCATGACGTCAGCCCAACCAACCGACGAGTCCGGATCCCCGATCTTGCAGCGGAAACCGGCCCAGACCCCCTCCGCTTCCATCAGTTTGCGCGAGTAGTCCTTGATATCGAGTTTGAGAATTCTGGAGTTCAATTTACGGACCCAGTCGACCGGTTCTTCGTACCGAACAATGTTGCCCGTATCGAAATACCAACCCACCGTCGAACTCTCGAATTGGTCTACATAACGAACAGCCTCATCCGCTTTGGTGATAAAGTTGTTCCAGACATTTTCGAAAGCGATCTGAACTTTCAATTCCTCGGCAAGAGGGATTAACTCCTTGACCGCCTCCGTTGATCTCTCCCAGGCCTGCTCATAAGAGACTTCCTTGTTACACACACCGGGAACCAGAAGAACGGTCCAGCCGCCCACCTTTCGACAGTCTCTGAGTGCTGTCTCCATTCCCTCGATGCCGGACCTGCGAACCGCCGGGTCGGGAGAAGAGAGCGGCTTCCCCCAATGAGTGGAGCAAACCACTCCAGGAATCACCAGCCCCGTATCATCACGAGCCTGGACCACTTCGTCCCAATCGACTCCGGAAGGAGAATCCATCTCCACTCCGTCAAAACCGACTTCTTTCAGAAGCTGGAACTTTTCATGGAGGGTTCCCTCGACATTGACCATACCAATCTTGAGACACTTCAGAATTTTGGATCGGTTGTTTCCCACCAGCGACGGGTAATTTCCAGCCCAGGGATTTCGACTTCCCGTCATGGTGTTGGCACACCCTCCCAGCAATCCAAGTGCGGTCAGAGTCATAAAGGTGCGACGATCCATGGAGTCTCCTTCAGTGTCAGATCAACGGGGTTTTTCCGGGAACTGCGATGGGAGGTGTAGCCAGAGGTCCAAACTCCCACTTTTCGGGCAACAGGCTCTCCTGCGACTGAAGAGCGAACTCGAGGGTCACTTCCTTGCCGGTGTAGGCACTCATGCGGCCCATGATGGCGGTCAGGGTGCTCATCGCGACCGTCTCGCCCTCATTCAGGACTTCATTACGGCGGATACTCTCGATCAGATCCGTGTGCTCCTGAACGTAGGCATTTTTTCCTCCGCCACTGGAACGCCAGTCACCATTCTTGCTGCTGGAGATACTGCCTGAAGGGTTGGCGGTTCCCTCAGTTCCGATGATCTTCTCCGAAACCCGATTCCAGCAGTTGTCGATCTGGCGACATTCACTGAGTGCACGAACACCGCCTTCAAATTCAAACTCGACGGCAAAGTGATCGAAGATATTTCCGTACTGTTCTCCGGTACGGACCTGCCTTCCACCCATCGCCAGGGCTTTTTTCGGAGGACCGCCGAAAGCCCAATTCATGACGTCAATATTGTGAATGTGCTGTTCGACGATGTGGTCACCACTGGCCCAGGTGAAATAGAGCCAGTTTCGACACTGCCACTCCATGTCCGACATTTCCCTGTTTTGCGGAACGACCCACAGGCCGCCCTGATTCCAATAGACCTGGGCGCCGACCAACTCACCGATGGCACCATCATGGATTCTCTCCATCGTTTCGATGTATCCCTTTTGGTGGCGTCTCTGGGTTCCCGCGACTACGGCCAGATTCTTTTCCTTGGCTTTTCGGGCTGCTGCCAGAACCTTGCGGATTCCCGGTCCATCGGTGGCCACCGGTTTTTCCATAAAGACGTGCTTCCCCGCCTCGATGGCCGCTTCAAAGTGCATCGGACGGAAACCCGGAGGAGTCGCAAGGATGACCAGATCGACATCACAGGCGAGCAGCTGCTGATAGGCATCGAAGCCGACAAAACAGCGCTCTTCAGGCACATCGAAATTGTCTCCAAGTCCCATCAAATGACTGCGACTCGATTCGAGTCGGTCGCGGAACAGATCCGCCATGGCGACGATTTTGACTCCGTCGGCTGCTTTCACACAGTTGTCTGCAGCACCGGACCCCCTGCCACCACAACCGATCAATCCGACACGAATCTCATCCGATCCGGAAACCGGTCCCATTCCACGGGCGAGACCCGGTGCCAATCCAGCCAGCGCCGCAGCGGCTGCCGCACCCTTGAGAAAATCCCTGCGGTGAGTTGCTGAGGATTTTGAAGTCATCGTTCCTCCTTCGAAGAGCGTTTTTGATCTGTTCAGCTCTCGTCTTGCCCTTTTGAACTTCCCCGACCGAGCCAGGTGTCCCAGATGATCCCGCCGAGCAACAGGGTCTGTACGCCACTGTAGGCCGCTCCGCATACCATGATCATGGTGACAAATGATGCACTGTATCGGGCGAGCCACCAACCCCCGATGTCACCGACCAGACCCAGACCCATGAGTGCACAAAGAAGACTGATCCCCTTTGTCGGCCAGGCGGTCAGCAAAGCCAGAAACAGCACCACGATCCCCTGAATCGACATGCTCAGAGCGTGGGCGTGGGTCGATGCCGCCAGAATTTCGTCCGGAGTTCTCTCCACCTTGCGTGAAATCACCAGTGGCTTGATATCGTCGAAATATTCGAGGGCAGGAATACCCTGCTGCTCTGCCAGATCCCGTGTGTGACAGGAGAGGCAATATTCATCCAGAATATCTGCCGGAACCTGAGACCAGTCTTCACTGTCATACTTCATGAGCACACGATCCCCCGTCAACCAGCTGAGAAGGATGTCACGTTGCTCTTGCGGAAGAGTTTCAGGATGCCCACTCTCTATCGCCACTTTCAGGGGGGCAGGACTGTCGAGACCATGATAGGCACTGACGACATCGTCCGTGGAAAACTCGGGCTTGGCATCACGATCGGCATAGTGATTCTTCATATGCTGGAAGCTGGCAAACAGCCCGCCCAAAAGAACGATGCACAATCCTGTCAATCCCAGTCGTGCTCCCAATGGAAGAGAGTGAAGACCCTCTCCGATTCCGATTTTCAAATCAGGCCTCCTTCAGGTCGTCAGGGGAGATTTCCACGGTCGTCCCCTCCACCACTGCTCTGTGAGCAGCAATGCCCACCACGGTGGCCCGGTATCCCTCGCCTGCTCCCGTCTTGGGGAACTTCTCTTCCTGACAACTGGTGAGGAAATCCATGATTCCGTAGTAGAGGGAATCATGGGGAAGCCCCACACCATCCTTCAATTTGTTCTGGCTTGCCAACTTGGTTGCGTCTGCGATCAGGGTGATGCCTTCGTCATTGAAGAATCGTTGGCGATTGGCATAGACTTCCCACCCTTGAGTTGCCGCATCCGCTTCCTTGAACATCCAGCCATGAGACCAGGCCAAACGGAATGCGGAGTTGACCCCATGGAGCACTTCGTAGCGACCGCCATAGGAGTTGCCGAGAGTCGCCTGATATTCGATACATTCTCCGCCTTCCATCTCGAGAACGAGATTGACGGTATCGGCAACCTTGCGACCATCCTCCCAAACCAGAACTCCCCCACGCCCCTGTACACGCACCGGATACTTGCCGGTGAACCAGTGGAAAACATCGAATTGATGGGTTCCCAACTCTCCTGGCAAGCCGGTTGAAGTGGCTTCATTCAAGCGCCAATCGAGACGAGCCTGACGCTCGGCGGTGGACGCCGCCTGACGCCAACTGTCCTTGCGTGAGTTTTGGCCCCTCATGGAGACCAGCTTGAGAAACGCCTCGGTGCGATAGAAGGAACGGGCCAGAGAGTACACAGGGTTGGAACGGGCCAGAAGTCCAGCCTGGAACACTTTCGAACTTCCGCGAGCCGCGATCGCGATGGCTTTCGCGTCTTCAATGGTATGGGCAAGGGGAGCCTCACAGTAAACGTGCTTCCCCGCGGCGATAGCGGCTTCTACCAATTCCCGATGCAAATGGGTAGGCGTGGCCACGAAGACCGCTTCCATTCCCTTTTCCGTGGCCAGCATTTCAGCCGCATCCGAGTAGGCCTTGGCTTCCTTGACACGGCGACTGCCGCTGCGAAGACGGGGAGCATCGTTGTCACAGATCGCCACAATCTTTGCACCGATCTTCTGCAGTTCAGCAGCGATGGCCCGCCCTTGACGACCGGTACCGATGATTCCTACCGGATAGCCATCCTCGATGGATCGGGCCCAGCCTTCCAAACCGGGAAGCAGTGCCACCCCCGCCAATGCGCCGGCACTTTGAATCATGAAATCTCTGCGATCAGTCGCCATGTTTCCTCCATTGGGGATCCTTGCCCCGATAGGTTTCTCTGGTCGGTTAAATTTCTTTCCTGAACCCGCAATCACGAGGAGATTCAGCACCCAATGAAGAGACTTCCACTTCAGCGGTCTCATCATTGTCAGGCTTTTCTGATCGGGGGTGCTCGAAGAAGCCCCAGTCTTGCCCCTCAATACCGGGAATCGAGGCTGTTGTGGAACGGAGTCGGGAAACCAGGAGCGCGGTGGCCCATGCATCCACTTCCGCAGCGCTTCTCCCACGGACCCAGCAGCCCATGGACCGGCTCTCGAGCCACTCTCCGCCGACAGGGTCGATCAAATGATCTCCCTGATAGCTTCCTGCATCACTGCTGATGCCGAGGCTCTGCCCGTCCTGTAGTGATACCACTTCTCCATGTGGAAGCTGGACGTCCCAAGCGGTCAATCCCGGAGGACTGCCCAATGCGGTGACACTGCTCGAGCCCCCATGTAAAAAAGCGTTTTCCACTCCCGACTCCCGCAGGACCTCCACGGCGAGATCCAGAGCAAAGCCTTTGGCGATAGCTCCGAAATCCCAACGGACACCCGGATGGAGGATTCGAATGCAGGGAGGCTGGTCATGGATTTCATATGCGGATCGGCCCTCGGAAACCACTGCCCCCTCAAGACAATCCCTGCGAGGATCACGGGAGGCCAGAACGGAACCCACCATCGCCGAGAAGGCTCCATCCGTCTCCTGCTCCAGTCTTTCGCAGAGAGAGAGCAGTTCCAGCGTCAAGCCGTCGATGGGGACCACTTCACGCATCGGATCGTGAAGACGAGCCACCATGCTGTCCCCGCTGAAGGGGTTCCAGAGCTTGTGACAGTGCTCGATCTCGGCGAGGGCCGCCTCGATGGAAGCCCTCGCGTGGGAGTCGGGCTCCCCCGCGACGATGATTTCAAATCGTGTCCCCATCGCCGCGAGGGCGCCGCGCTCCAACAAGTCCACCCCCTAGCCGATGGCGGAGGCCGTCATCGTGGCCGGGTCAAACTCGAAGGCTTTGCCTTCCCACATCGAACGGGAAGCCAGATCAACAATCACCATCACTTTGGTTCCCAACTCAACATTGGAGTCGGGCTGGCGACGGGTACGAATGCAATCGAGCCAATTCTTGCGCAGCGCATCCTGGTCATTGCCGATGTTTTCACAGACGACCTCTTCGGGATCGACATCGTCGGCAAAGATCCTCTGCGGAACCATCTTGCAGTTTCCGCCATTGAGGTAGACGGTTCCCATATGGCCACGAACCATCGTCTCCAGACCATTTTCGTTACAGGTTGATCCTGCCACGATCAGGGTGTGACCTTTTTCAAACTGGACCTGCAGGTTGACCTGGTCGTGGTTTTCCATCGCCTTGTCGACATAGTGGCCGCCGGTCGCGACAACGCGGGTCGGCCAGCCCTGATCGAGGGCCATGACCAACGGAGTCACCTCATGGACCAGCAGGTCTCCGATGATGCCCGTCGAGGCGTCCCGGTAACGGCGCCAGCGTGCGTAGAACGCCGGATCCCACTCCCTTTTGCCCAGAGGGCCGCACCACATATCCCAATCGAGAGTTTCACCCGGTTGCACCTTGGGATCGATGCCGTAGTAGAGCCACTCTCCATTCTTGGAATTACGACAGTATGAGGTCTGGCTGAAGGTCGTCTTGCCGATGTCACCGCGCCCCATCAGTTCTTGCGCCGCCTTGTATTTGGGCAACATGATCTTTTGGGTACCCACCTGAATCAGGACATCCGGATTCTTCCGTACCACTTCACGCAAACGCAAGGCGTCCGGAAGGTTCAGCGTCATCGGTTTTTCGAGGTAAACATCTTTACCCGAAAGAAGGCAGTCCTCCGCCTGCTTGCCATGCCAGTGCTCCGGTGAGGCGATCACGACTCCGTGAATGTCATCTCTCTCGAGCATCTCGCGGTAGTCGGTGTAGACCGCCACCGCTCCACCCTGACTGTTGTTGACCTTGTCTTCGGCCACCTTGCGGCGAACCGTATTGACGTCACAGACGGCAACGATCTGAACCTTCTCCTCGCCCTTCTTGGCAAAGCGCATGAAGGAATCGATGTGACCCCCACCCATGCCGCCGGTACCCAGAATGGCGATATTGACCAGACCGTCATCACCCATTGGAGTTCGACTGCGGGCGCTGCCGATGGCTCCCGGTACCGCACCAATCCGTGCCGCTCCCGGAGCAACACATCCGGTGACGGCCATCGCTCCTGCAGCAAGAGCCGCCCCCTTGAGAAAGTCCCTGCGGCCGTTTTGGGGTGCCGCATTTTGATTTTGATGTGTCATTGCAGGTTCCTCTCTGCTTTTCAATTCAGGATTTCTTGATTTCATCATCTTGCCACCAGCGATCACGTTCCCTTTCGAGAAGTCTCTTGGTCGCAAGAATGCCTTCGGCTTCATCGCCGGCACCTTCAAACTCAATGCCGACATAGCCCCGGTATCCGGCATCACGAACGAGTCTCATCATTCGTCGGTAATCCGTGTGAACTTCGCTTCCGTTCTCATCAAACTCGTGGCTCTTCGCACTGACCGCTTTGGCAAAGGGCATCAATTCCTCGATCCCCTGATAACGGTCATAGGTCTTTCCATTGCCAAGATTGAAATTGCCGAAATCGGGCAACGTTCCACAACGGGGATGGTTCACCAACTTCATCACTCCAGCGAGCCATGCCCCATTTGAAGAAAGTCCACCGTGATTTTCAACGATGACATTCAGTCCCTGGGAAGCACCGTATTCGGTCAACCGGGACAGCCCGTCCGCTGCAAGTCGCATCTGCTCCTCGTAACTGCCGGAGCTCGCGGCATTGACCCGAATGGAGTGACAACCCAGAAATTTCGCCGCATCGATCCAGCGATGATGATTCTTGATGGCCCGTGTGCGAGCCGTATTGTCCGGGTCCCCCAGATTCCCTTCACCATCGCACATGATCAGCAGGCTTTTGACTCCATGGTCTTCACAACGCTGTCGAAGATCCATGAGGTAAGCTTCGTCCTGCGCCTTGTCCTTGAAGAAACTGTTCACGTACTCCACCGCATCGAGGCCAAACTTTTCCCGGGTGACCCGGGGAAAATCGAGATTCGTCATCTCGCCCTTGCGAAGAGTTCGGTGCAAAGACCACTCCGCCAGAGAGATCTCGAATGTCTCCGGGGGCTGAGGTACTGGAATCAACTGATAGCCCCCCACACTCAATCCACCGCAACCAGATAATCCAGCGGCCAAACCGGTACCGGCGATGGTCAAAAATTGCCTGCGATCGATGGATTTAAAGGAGTCGTTCATGCTGCCGTTTTTTCTTCTTCTGTAGGGTTTGATCCAGAGGGGTAGCACAAGAGCAGGATTCCAATACAGATCACACTCGCCCACATCGGAATCGAGAAGAGACGCTCATAAGGCAAATGCCAGGGCGTTCCCTCCGTGATCACACTGGTGTCATTCGCCCAGCCAGAGACACTTGTGGCGATCTTGCTGCCCACGATGATGCCAATTCCGACGATCACCAGATTAAAGAGACTCTGCGCGCTGGCACGAATGTCCATTCGGCACTCTTCATCGACAATCATGAAGGCGACAAAGATGAAGCAGCCGAAACAGAATCCGTGCAGAGCCACTCCCACGAGCACCAGCCCCATGGCAGATTCACCGAGCCAACCCGGCGCATAGGCAAAGATGGCCATGCGCAAGGCATAGGCGATCAATCCCATGAGCAGCAGTTGTTTCCGCGAAAACTTGCTGGCCAGCAGGGGAATCATCGCGAGAACCAGAATCTCACTCATTTGGCCCACCGTCATCAGGCCTCCGCCACCGATACCAAACAGGGTATTGATGGAGTTCGCGAGATCGGCGTCATTCAACTGCGTTTGCAGTGTGCCCAGGTATCCGGATGTATGGACAAAGTAGAACTGATGGATACAGGAGATCGGCACCGCAAGAGCAAAAAGGGTCAGCAAAGGCTGGCGCTTGACCTCACCCAGAGCGGCAAAGGTCGCGTTGTCCTCCGCCTTGCCTCCGGGCGGCGTGGCAGGAAGCAGAAAACAGAAGATTCCCATTCCTGCGCCGATGACGGCTGACAGCCTGAACGCATCAGCGTAGCCCGCATAAACCTCGGGGCTCGCCGCATTGGCAAAATCTCCCCCCGCATAACTTTTGAGAAGATGTTGGCCGATGATGATTCCAACTGCGATCCACCCCACCGTTCCCCATACCCGAACACGACCAAAGTCGCGATCCCGATCGGGAAGATGATGAAAACTCAGGGAATTCGTCAGCGACAGAGTTGGTGAATAGATCAAACTGTAGATCAGACTGAAGATCAGGAATTGGTTCACAGCCCCCTCGCCGGGCTCGATGGAAGCCAACTGCCAAACCACCGCAGCACCGGCCAGATGGCTGAGTGCCAGGAAATGCTCCGTCCGAAAGAATCGATCCGCGATCTGACCGGCGATAAAGGGAGCCAGAATCGCACCGACGGCACCCACCGCGAACATGTTGCCAATGTCGCCGTCGGCAAACTTCATGTGATTCTTGAGATAGGGGTACAACAGCGGCAGCCATGCCCCCCAGATCGCATACTGGAGAAACATCATCAGCGACAATTTGAAATTCAGAACTTTATCGAGGGGCTGAGTCACGGTTACCCTTCCTGTGACAGAGGTCGTCAACCGAGGCAGACTCCGACAGGTCTCGACTGAAAAATCCAAACCAGGCCCGATTTGGCCTGCCAGAACCCCATCCAGCTTCGACTCCATGGCGGATCGACAAGGAAAAGATCGTAAGGTCTGTGATCTTCCGAGGCTATGACCGACCCCTGAACCCATGAACGGAAGGAAATGACCGATGAAGACCCGATTACTTCTCCCGAGGACCCCTCTGAGTTTCTTCCTTCCAGCACTGATCCTTACTGCACTGATCGCAGGCTGCTCCGGAATCCCCTCGCTTGGCCCTGAAACCCACTCCCGGGAGACCTCCCTTTTTGACGGAGTCTCCCTGAATGGCTGGCAGGGGCTGGTTGCCAACCCCTATCAGTTACAGAACATGGGCGACGCAGAGAAAACACAGCTCCAACTCGAAGCGAATGAAAAGATGCGCCGGCACTGGATAGTGGAGGATGGAGTCCTGTGCTTCGACGGAAAAGGCAGTCATCTGGTGACTCAACACGAATATGGAGATTTTGAGCTGCAAATGGAGTGGCAGATCACCCCGGGAGGAGACAGCGGGATCTACTTGAGGGGTTGCCCGCAGGTTCAGATCTGGGATCACCTGAAAAATCCCGTCGGCTCCGGAGGACTCTTCAACAATCAAAAAGGGGGGGCGACCCCTCTGGAGGTGGCAGATTCTCCCCTTGGGGATTGGAACCACTTCCGTATCCTGATGAAGGGGGATCGAGTCACCGTATACTTGAATGACAGGTTAGTTGTAAACGACACTCCCCTGGAAAACTATTGGCGGAGAAACGAACCGCTCCCCACCCGAGGCCCCATTGAACTTCAAAGCCACGGTACCCCCCTGAAGTTCCGAAATATCACCATACAAGAACTCTAGGTCCGATCCCCTCCTGACACAGCCTCTCGTACGTTTTTTACAAACTAGTGCTTGAATCCTCATGTAAACACCAAGAAACTACTTACAAAGAGCCGTAATTATGGCCACAAGTATATATTCAAACTTCTGAGACCTGTCGTTCTTTATCGACCCATGGGAGGAACTCGTTCGATGTCACGCTTTATTTCACATGCCATGATCTTTGCCGTCATGACACTCTGCCCCTTCGGCACAGCCGATTCACAGACGATGAACGGGGGATCCGCTTCCGGAGCCGCCGGTTCATCCGTTGCGGTCGATTTCACCATGGACGCCGGTGCAGGCGATATTCAGGGCTGGTCTCTGGGTGTTTGTAATGGATCCGAAGTGACCGCTACAGCCATCGGCACTGGAGATGGTGTAGCCAACAGTACCTCCACCGTCAAAAATGGCAGTGCTGCAGACTTCATTGAGGGCAGCCTCTACTCCGATGGCTGGACCCAGGGGGTCGTCATCTGTTTCACCGGGTGCGCCACGCTTCCTGCTGGAACCAGCGGTTTCCTTCTGGCCACCACCAGTTACGACATCGACGGCGGAGCTGCCCCTGCAGACTACCCCCTCGATTACTGCTCAACCCTTGGATCACCGCCGGTCAGCACAGTGGTCGTTGTTGGCGGATCTTCCAATACTCCCTCCACCAACAGTGGATCGATTACTGTCGTCGACATTCCCGATCCGGGCTATTCCTACACCGCTTCCGACAGAACCATCAATTACTCGTCAGACGACGGCAATGCCTCCTTCAGCATCGACGTCACCATTGCCGAAATTGACAACAGTGCACTGGGAACTCCGTTCCCGAATGCCACTCAGGGCTTCTCCATGGGCCTGGCCCATGACCCGGCTCTTCTCGAAGCCACCTCCGTTTCCTTCACCGGATCCGTGGCGGCTCTCGACGGAGGCAATGGCCCCGGATTCGCGGAACTCAGCATCTACACCGACGGTTGGACCGGTGGAGTCGTGTACTCCTTCATTGGTGCCGAGACGATCACCTTCAGTGCTGCAGGTGAGACCGCCGTCATCGCCGATTACTCCACGGTTGCCGGAGCCCTGGCAGGAGACGAGGACGGAGCATCTTCCGCTCTGACATGGTCCGGTGGACTCGGATCTCCTCCTGTCAGCAACGTCATGGTGGTCGGTGGAAACTCACTGGCTGCCCAGCTCAACGATGCCTCGCTCACTTTTGAAGCGGTTTCGGTCACTCCATTCCTGCGCAGTGACGCCAATGCGGACGGTCGCAACGACGTCGCCGATGCGATCTGGATGCTCTCTGACCTCTTCCTGGGTGGGCCGAGCTACAACTGTCTTGCCGCCAACGACGCCAATGGCGACGGTTTTTACGACACTGCAGACCCGGTCTTCGTGATCAGTTACCAGTTCCTTGACGGAGCGGCACCCTCTGCCCCGTTCCCGGATTGCGGAATCGCCGCAGATCAGGAGCCGACCGACTGTCTTGAGCACCCCTACTGCAACTAGCAAGTCTGCTTCAGCATAAAAAAGTGGTGTGATCCGAACCCCGGATCACACCACTTTTCATTTCCAGAATACCGCTCTGTCAGGAGGAATCTCTTTCTGTCGCCAATCCATTCGAGAGACTTCGAGCCTCCGCCTGAATCCACCGTGCCACATTTGCCGCCTCCGCCAAAGTTGGAGCAGGCATTGAGGACTTCCCCCTGACCACGGCCAGAAAGTGCTCGATCTCCAACTGATACCCACCGGTCGGAGTCAGTTCGATCTCTTCCACCGAATCTCCCTGATAAAGGAGCAACTCTCGTCCCTCACGTGCAAGGTCGTAATCTGCGACCCCATCTGCGAAGGAAACCCGATAGCGCATTTGAAAGGGATAACTGGCTGCGGGATACCATGCACCCTCCGCTGTGACAGAAGAGGGGCCTTCTGGATAGGCGAACGTTGTCATCATCTGATTACGGTCACCACTGGTCATCACCGTCGCAGGAGATCCGAAAGTGGACAGAATGAAATCCACGTCATGAATATGAAGATCGGTCAGGGCTCCACCGGAACGGGATTCGTCGTGATAAAAATCCTGACTCCAGCCGGGTATGGCACCAATCCGTTGAAAGCGGGCAGTGTGGACCGGCCCCAAACAGCCGGTTTTGACTTGCTCCCTCAACCATGACCAACCGGGCCAGTAACGCATGCACATCGCTGGCATGCATTCCCTGCCACTCTCTCGAGCCACCGTCGCCAACTTCTCAATCTCTTCAGCCTCGAGGGCAACCGGCTTTTCGATGAGGACATCCTTGCCCGCCTGCAAGACGAGAGTGGCCAGCTCCACATGGGTGTCCGTGGGTGTACACAGGCTGACCGCTTCCACCCGGGAATCCGCCAGAAAAGAGTCCAGATCCCGATGATGGGTGATTCCCAGATCGAGAGGGTTCATCTCCTCTTCCGCTCCCGTCTCGACATTCCCTGCAGAAGCAGAGGTGAGATCCTCGGGGCACTGGATCCCCACCACTCTGGCATCGGCACCACCTTCGATGGCATCCAGCCATGCATGCAAATGGGTCTTGCCCATAAATCCAAAACCGATGATTCCAATTCCTGTCGCCATCTTCCTGCCCCTCAAATTCCCTGCCACTCGCTTAACCTTGAAGAAGCCACCTTCACGTCACCGATACGATCGTCGCCGGCTTCTCTTTCAATCACGAGATCCACTGCCAGATCGTGCTTCCTGACGATTTCAAAAAATCGCTCCCAATTGACACTTCCCGTACCCACGGGGACTTCACTCCCCCAGGTCCCGGCTGTTGAAGAGGGATCGGCGTCCTTGATGTGGATTTGCCGAACCCAGGAAGAAAGGAGATCCAGAGAGGAGACCGGTTCACCCATACCGTAGAGGATCATGTTGGCCGGATCGAAATTGACTCCGATTCCCGGGTGATTCATCTCTTGAAGCACGGTCAGCAGAGTCTCTGCACTTTCCTGGCCCGTCTCCAGGGCAACCTGGCAACCCTGTTCAGCAAAGACGTCTGCGATCATCACCAGGCGATCCATCATCTGCTGTCGCTCCGGGTCTGCGGGATCATGCGGAATGAAACCGGCATGAAAAGTAACCAGACTCAATCCCAGCTCACTGGCCAATACCGCGTTCCCACGGGCATTTTCAAGGTTGGACTCCCAGGTCTGATCAGGACGAACTCCACCCGTTTCCCTGATCGTCTCAAAGGTCGAATAATCTTCCCCCACCATCTCCATCATTCCGCTGACGATGGTCAAATCCGAATCCCGCAACAGTTGCAGATCATCGGTCACGGAAGTGGAAGAACGCAAAGGATCCAGGGCGAGCTGAATCCCCTTCACACCGGTATCACCAACTTTGGTCAATAGATCCTGCACCCCTGTGGGTTGCAGCGACCAGGAACAAACCGCTTTACGCATCGGAATCCTCACGCTTCAGAACACTGAACCAGGGCCTCCGCTTGCAAGCAGAGGGCGACAAGATTTGCGTTTCCCAGCATCCTTGTCGATGAATCGACAAGCAAGACGGAAATACCCGGAGCGACATGGAATCCGAGAAACGAATTCCAAATGAAGAGTGAGAATTGGGGAGAGAAGGAAAATAAGGAAAAAAGAAAAGGGCCACGACTGGCGAGGACGACGGGACTCGAACCCGCAACCACCGGATCGACAGTCCGGGACTCTAACCAATTGAGCTACGTCCCCTACCAGTCGTGGCCCTGAGCATACGAAGGCAGGTGACAGGATTTCGCCGAGACGAATTCCCGCCAGAGGATGAAGCATATCCCTCTTCTCGGTTCTGTCAAGATCACCTGTTGGCAAACCGGGAATGACTTCCGAAAGAAGGCGGGAATCACAATTTCGGCGCAATCAAAGGCCGAAAATCGTCGTTTTTTTCACGGGTTGGGATCTGCAGGCAGATCGTCAAAACAACTGCAAAATCGCCCAGAAACCGATGGCAAAGTTGAGGGCAACTTTGGCTACCAGCCCGACCGCCTTGCCGACTGCCGAGGCGAGACCGACCTTGACCGCTTGCTCTGTTCCGGCCGCTTCTTCCCCTTGCATCTCCCCAAAAATCGCTCCGAACAGGGTCCCGACGACGATCCCCAGCAAGCCTCCGAAGAGTGGGAACAGCAGATTTCCAAAGATCGCTCCGGCAAAGCCTCCGATCATTCCCCCCACCGCTCCCCGCCAGCGGGATCCTGCGGCCTTTCCACCCACCAGACCACTGACGAATTCGAACCCTTCCGCCAGTAACCCCAAACCAAACAGGGTCAGTACGACCTCCCCCCCGATGATGACTTCACCCGCAGCGTCGGACACCCCGGAGAGCCATAATATGGCGGCGATCACACCTGGGAAAAATTGGCCCGGAAATCCCATTGCCACCAAAAAACACCCCAACAATGAAGAGAGTGCAAGGACGAGGTAGTAGATCCCTCCAACGGTCTCCGCTAGGGTAATTTCCATGGGGTTCCCTTCCATTTGGCGGATCCCGGGTCGCGATACCTGACAAGTGACTTCTCACGTGACCATCGAACAAAAAAAAATGCCTGAGAGCTGACACCCTCAGCCTCCGAAAAGGATGCCATCATGAGTCCCACTGACAAACAAGAATCCCTGTCACTTCGGAGCAACCTTTCCATGCCGATCTTTCATCTGGTCTGCCTGCTGGTGGTGAGCCTGATCAGTTTCAGTGGCTGCTCAGGAACCCAGGGAGCAAAAATCACCGTCGACCAATCTGCCTCGGCGACACCCCTCTCCTGGTCGAGAGTCCTTCTTGAAGATGAGTTGGTGGGCTATGTCGGGTTTCGGAAAATCGACGTCAAAGTCGGTGGAACCCAAACCGAGAACGAAATCAACTACGTGTACAATACTGTCTTTGAAATTCTGGGCTCCTTCGATGCCTCCGGCAACACAAAGGTCTTCCGTCGCGATCAACCAGTCATGGTGGGAACTTTTACCCCTGAGGACTCCTTCAAACAAATCACAGGCCTGACGGGCAGAATCGAGATCGTCGAGGGTCTTCAGTAGCCACCTGATCAAGAAGGAGCACCGAGTGATCCCCGAAAAGTCACGCCTGCTTCTGATTCTGTTTTTCGCCTCTCTTCTGATTCGCCTCGCAGTGATCAGTCAGATGTCTGCTCATGACATCTGTTTTCACTATCCCTTCGTGGATGAGATGACGAATGTCGACCAGGCTCGACTCTTCCTGGAGGAAGGGCCAGCCGCAGGAACCCCATGGTGGAAACCCCCCGGATATCCAGCCCTTCTCTCAATCATCGGCAGTGGCTTCGACGATATCGGTGCGATGGGTCAGGGAGTCCCCCCTTCATGGGCGTGGACCGTCAAAGTGATTCAGGCCCTGCTCGATGCGGGGACCACCCTCCTGCTCGCACTGATGGCATTCCGTTGGGGTGGCCGCCACGCGGCACTGTGGACAGGTTTGCTCCATGGTCTGTGCGGGTTGTCCGCTTATTTTGCAGGTCAATTTCTCGACACCACTCTCTTTACTTTCCTGATCATTCTTTCTGTGGAACGCCTCGATCGTGTTCTCAATCCGGAAGACGAAAGTCGCCAACCCCGGGAGAAATCCTGGGCTCTCGTCGGCTTCGTGACCGGTCTCGCAGCCATCACCCGGGCCATCGCATTGCCACTCGGTCCCATCTATTCGCTGATCGTATTGCGGGCAACCTGGAACACTCCTCAACGCTGGAACGCTTTCGGGGCTCTGCTTCTCGGCTTTCTCATGTCAGTCGGACCGGTGATGGCCCTGAACCGCTGGGCCGGAGAAGATCGGGTTCTCGTCAGTTCCAATGGTGGAATCAACCTGCTGATCGGAAATCGTGCCGGAGGAGATATCGGTGCGGATGGACTGACCTCAGTGGCTGCAGGGCCACGTTGGGATGAACTCCTTGAGTTGGCAGACCATCTGGAAAAGCCTTCAGAACGAAGCCAACTCTATACCCGCCTCGCCTGGGCTGAGATCTCTGCGGATCCGGGTGCCTGGCTGAAGCGAATGGGCGTCAAGGCTCTGGCCCTGATCTCTGCCAGGGATGTTCCCAACAACAAAAATCTGGTCGAGGAAGAAGGACTGAATCCCGTCTTGAAGATCCTCCGTTTCGGCCCCGGAACATCCGGCTTTCTCATCGCACTCATGATCTTTGGGGGCTGGAAGCTGCGCCGTGAACTGTGGAGTCGGGGGCTTCCCATCGTGGTGACCATCGCCATTCTTACTCTCCTGACGTGGGTCTTTTTTGTTGCCGGGCGCTATCGGGTTCCCATGATCGCCCTGGGGTGCGTTCTCGGGGGTGTCGGACTGACTCGGGCAACGCTTCACTGGCGCGACGCCATTCCCCTCTTGCTCTTGAGCCTGAGCACTCACCTGATCCCCATCCCATCCAAAGCGTTGATGGAAACCTACTGCATCGATCCGATGGCCCTCGGATACATCCATGAGCAACGGGGAGACCTCACTCTCGCTGAAGAGTGGTATCAGAATTGCCTGGAGCAGGACCCGGATGATGTCCGTGCACTGCACAACCTGGGGCATCTCAGTCAAAACCGGGGCGACTTCGGCATTGCACTGCAATTCTTCGAGAAGGCAGTGATCGCTGATGCGAACCATGCTCCTTCCTGGAACAGCCTTGGAACGATGCTGACCACCGTTGATGGTCCTCGTGCGCTGAAGTCTGTTCGCAAAGCCGTAGAGGTCGATCCCCAATACACCAATGCCTGGCTCAATCTGGGACAATTGCTGGAGTCCCAACAGATGTATCCGGGGGCACTGGATGCCTATCAAAGAGCCCGCAGACTCGAACCGGAGAATCCCCTGGCAGTGCTTCTGGAAGCGAGAGTCCGCTTGTTGAGGCGTGAAACCGGGCAGGCCGAAAGGCTCCTCGATCGAACGACAGGACGGGAACTCTATCCCGGTCTCGAAGAGCTGAGATCACGCTTGGAAGATCAGCTGCGAACGTTGGTTGAATCAGAGACCACTTCGGGTGAAGGCACCCCCTCAGAAGACTGATCCCCCCTCTGCAGATCTGAAGCCCGACTTCGGGTTCAGGGCCGGGGCTGGCCCTTCCATACGGTCAGGTAATCACGGCGAATCTGCTCTTCGCCTTTGCCCCGGATCCAGACGTAGTTTCCGGTCACAATATCCATGTTTCCATCTCGATCGAGGTCATCGAGATGAACCGCAGAGTGAACCGGATTGCCCACCTCCAGGGTTTTGACATCCCAGGCCTTGGAATCTCCGAGATTTTCTGCCCAGACCAGTGAATCCCACTGCCCCCATTCCTCAGAGGGAATCTGCGGCATGAATGCAGCACCGACCACATCGTAATCGCCGTCACCATCGAGATCACCGACAGCGGCGCGTTCGCAACCGGGCAACAACAGGATTTCATGGAAACCGACAAACTCTTTTCCCACCCGCTCCAGCCAACGAACTCCATGAACAGGTTTGGGGGTATGATCATCGAGAGTGTCGCCATTGACCAACAGCAGGTCCCGATCCCCATCCCGGTCAATATCGACCCGCATCAGATCAGAAGACCCCCATGCAGCATGGGGAAGGCGCAAAAGTTCCTTCATGGTAAAAGAGCCGTCGCCCTCGTTGGTAAACTGAATCAGAACTTCGTGCTCCTGTGAGAGCAGGGCAATAATGTCTTCATCTTCGTCGTCATCGACGTCATCGAGGATCGCTGCGACAAATCCGTCGCGTTCATCAAGGGTTTTGACGACGAACTGATCCTGGATGTTTTTCAACCACAGCAGCTTTCCGGGCCCCCGAAATCCGAACGCACAGACGACCATGTCCGTATCCCCGTCCAGATCAAGATCTGCCACATCGATGTCACAGGCTCTTCCCAGATTTACGGGGACCGATACTGTTCTCCAGCCCCCATCCACCGAGAGGATGTAGGAAACGCCGCCTTTTTCTTCATCGGTGGGATTCATTCCGCCGAGACTGGCGACAAAAATATCGAGCTTTCGATCATTGTTGTAGTCACCGTGAGAGATCGCTGCGGGATAATTGAAATCCACAGGCCCCATGAAAGGGCGAAGCGATCCCGAGTCGATGGATCCATAAGGGATCGCCATCAACCGTCGGCTTCTCAACTCGGAAATCAAAATCCCCTGGGGAATTCCTCTTTCACCCTTGAGCAACATGATGTCAGAAACCGCAGGGATGCGTTCTTTTTCCAGTCCTCTGGGCGTCAGACCGATCACTTCAAACTGCAACTCCTCCTCGGCGGGATGGCGAACCACCTCCAACGATTCCGGGGCTTCCTTTTCATACCAGTAAAGTGCGATGGCCAGCTCTTCGTGAGTGGGCGGTGGCTGATCCCAAGGTCCTGTCATTTCTGCCATCGAGAGGATCACCTTTTCCCAGGCAGCCTTCGGAAGGGCATCCGCAGGCAAAGGAGAATGACAACGGCTACAGGCTCCCATCACCAGGTTTTCAGCCTGTGCGATCTGTTCACCGGTGGGCTTCGGCAAGTCTGCCCGTTTGAGTTTGGGTTCCATCAGGAAAGAGAGAGACTCTTCGGGGAGGGCCCCCTTCGAAGGGGTCGTCACGGCTGTTTCAGCTTTTGTAGCAGGCTCAGGAGCCCCTGAGACCTTCTCAACGGGAACTGTGGGTCTTTCGGCGGTGCAACCAGTCAAAACCCCGCAGAAGATCAACAGATGGGTCAAAAACGTTTTTTGGACCAAAACGATCACGTTCTGCCCGATGTAGTCGTTGCTCACTGGAATCCCCCCCTTACTCAATCATAGAATAACACCAAGTTTGGGGGCGTCATCCCAGGGTGCACCGAATCGACCCGCTTGAGGCCTGTCAGACCGGACCCCACGGACATTTTTGCTTTCGAGGAGGAACTTTGAACCATTTCCGACCACGATCAGGGCAACGGGATCTTTTTTTCCCGATTTGCCTGACGGCTCTTTTCAGCGTCACTTTTGGTCTGGGTCTTCCTCTCCTTCTCGACGCGAAGGCCCCGTCTCCATTCACTGCTGAAGACAAAGAACCCACCTTCAAGA
>JACETR010000018.1 GCA_013911165.1 Planctomycetota bacterium
GTATTACCCTCGTCAATTCATTGAACCCCTACCGACTCGAAGGACAAAAAACGGTCGCCTTTGAAATCGCCGATACTCTTGGCTGCGCACCGGACTCTCACTTCCTGCCCGTCGGGAACGCCGGCAACATCACCGCAGCCTGGCGTGGATACCGCCAATACCATGACGAACAGGTCATCGATTCAACCCCGCGCATGTATGGTTGTCAGGCCGCCGGAGCGGCTCCGATCGTTCATGGCAAACCGATCGAGAACCCCGAAACCATCGCCACTGCCATCCGCATCGGCAATCCCGCTTCCTGGAAAGGTGCGGTCGAAGCCATCGAACAGTCGGAAGGTGAAATCAGTGCGGTCAGTGACTCCCAGATTCTCGAAGCCTATGCGCACCTCGCTTCGAAAGAGGGAGTCTTTTGTGAACCGGCCAGTGCTGCCAGCGTCGCCGGGTTGTTGGCTCGCCACAGGGAAGGCAAAGAGATTTGCCCTGAAGGTGGCATCGTGGTTTGCACTCTGACAGGCCATGGACTGAAAGATCCGGATCGGGCCATCGACGGTCTCGATATTCCCGAGGCGGTTCCTGCCGATCTTGATGCCCTGAGAAAAAGAATGGGACTCTGATGAGCCGCTGGAAGATCAGCGCCCCTGCCTCCAGTGCCAATCTTGGTCCGGGATTTGATATCCTCGGACTCGCTCTCAATTGCCCACTGACTGCTGACATCTCTCCCGCCGACGACTTTCATCTGGAAGTAACCGGAGAAGGTTCCTCAAAAGTACCGACGACAGAAGAGCATCTGATCGTCGCTACTGCGCGGGAGATTGCCGGTGACGCGGCGCTTCGCTGTCACTGGAAAATCCACAGTCAAATCCCCATGACCCGTGGGCTCGGCTCCAGTGCCGCAGCGGTGGGAGTGGGACTTGCCGCCGGTTATTTGCTGAAGGGCGACGGAAGCCCACAGCGAAGGGAGCTCTTCCTGGAGCTCACCCAGCGGGAAGGACACGGAGACAATGCGGCTGCGACCGTCTACGGCGGGTTGCAGTTCTGCTATCAGAATGGTTCGGACGAAGCTGACTGCCAGGCGATCTCCTGTCAGGAATCTCTGGGTGTCATTGCAGTCGTCCCGGAGCAGCCTCTGGCCACTTCAGAAGCGCGCTCCGTCCTGCCCGCTTCCCATGAAACTGAAGCCGTCACCGCCAATATGGCTTCTCTCTCGCTGCTCCTCAGCAGTCTCGAAAGCGGAGATACTTCCGGGCTTTCGAAGGCATGTACGGATCATTTACATGAACCCTATCGACTTCCGCTGATACCCGGACTTGGAGCTGCCTTGGGTGAGCTGCGCAAGGATGCCCACTTGCTGGGATCCTGGCTTTCCGGAGCGGGTCCCACTCTCGCCAGTTTTGCACCGCTCGGTTCCATTCAGGATTTGAAAAACGGCGAAGGTGTCAGTTCTGCAGTCGCGGCTCTCGAAAAAGCCGGAGTCTCTTCAAGAGTTCTCGAGCTGGAAATCGACCGCTGTGGTCTGACGTGGGAGGAGTTGACATGAATCCCACCGACCTGAAAAAACCCATTCACGTCATGAAGTTTGGTGGCACCAGTGTCGCCACACCTTCCCTGATCCAGAATGCTGCGCAACGCATCGCTGATCGCCGTAAATCCGGAGTTCATGTAGTTTGCGTCGTCTCTGCAATGGGAGATACCACCGACAGCCTGATGTCACTGGCGCGACAGATCTCTGAACGCCCACCCAACAGGGAACTGGATGTGCTGTTATCGGCAGGTGAGGTGCAATCGATGGCATTGCTGTCGATGGCCTTGCAGGAAATCGGAATCGCTGCACGATCCTTCACCGGATCCCAGGGGGGTATTCGAACCGACACTCAGCACTCGGAAGCACGCATCCTCCACATCGACCCGGATCGCATCGTCTCTGCCCTCGCAAAAGACGAAGTGGTCGTGCTGGCCGGTTTCCAGGGACACGACGAACGGGACGAAATCACCACGCTGGGTCGTGGTGGATCGGATACCAGCGCCGTGGCAATGGCCGCTGCACTGGGAGCAGAGCTCTGTGAGATCCTCACCGATGTCACGGGAGTCTATTCTGCTGACCCGCGAATCGTGGATGGAGCCAGACAGATTGAATCACTGGGATACGACGAAATGCTCGAGATGGCCAACCTTGGCGCACGTGTCCTCCACGGGAGATCTGTTGAAATGGCACGCCGATTTGAGGTTCCGCTGGTGGTAGCGTCTTCTACACGCAACACCCCTGGAACCCGAATTGTAAGAAAGGAAACGGACATGGAAAAAGTAGAGATCCGTGCGGTTACCGACGACCGCAATGTCAAAAAAATCTCACTGGTTTCGGTCCCCGATACTCCGGGAGTCGCGGCGAACATCTTCGGTGCACTCGGTGAATTGGGAGTCAACGTCCGCCTCATCGTTCAGGCACAAAGCCACGCCGGAAACAACGACATTACTTTTGTTGTTCCGGGAGATACCCATATCGACCAGCAACAATTGGACGATCTGGTGAAACAGGTCGGAGGCGAAAACTGGATCGTCGATGAGCGTATTGCCCTGCTCAATATCATCGGTGAAGGAATCTCCAGAGAGCCGGGAATCGCGGGCTCCATCTTCCGCATTCTTGCGGATCAGCAGATCAACCTTGACCTGATCTCCAGTTCCAATCTCGTGATCACCTGCGTCGTCTCTGAAGAAGATCTGGTCAGGGGAACACGTGCACTTCACGAAGGTTTGATTGAAACGGATGCCTCCTGATCCCTATCAGGACAAAAGAAAACTGCCGTGTTGTGCTCACGCACAACACGGCAGTTTTCAATTCTGTACCCGGCAATCAGGGAGTATCTGAATACTCCTCCACTGGGGGACAGGAACAGACGAGATTTCTGTCCCCGTAAGCCTGATCGATTCTGGCAACAGAAGGCCAAAACTTGTGAGCACGGGTATGTCCACTGGGGAAAGCCGCTTTGTCTCTGCTGTAGGGCCGATCCCATTCGTCATTGATGACACAGGCTGCGGTGTGAGGTGCGTTACACAGCGGATTGTTGTCCGCAGGAAGTTCACCGGCCTCCACCGCTTTCGCCTCTGCATGAATACCACTCATCGCCTCGATGAATCGATCCAACTCTTTCTTCGGCTCACTTTCAGTGGGCTCGACCATCAGGGTCCCTGCCACCGGCCATGACATCGTTGGTGCATGGAATCCGTAATCGATCAATCTCTTGGCGACGTCATCGACAGAGATCCCCGCCTCAGACTTGAGAACACGGGTGTCGATAATGCATTCGTGCGCGACCAGTCCATTTTCTCCCTTGAAAAGAATCGGGTACTGCCCCTCCAGGGAAGCTGCCAGATAGTTGGCGGAAAGAATCGCAACCTGTGTGGCATGAACCAACCCCTGAGTTCCCATCATGCGAATGTAGGCGTAACTGATCGGCAGAATCGTGGCACTGCCATGGGGAGCTGCAGAGATGGCACCGATCCCATGCTCTCCTCCGGTTTTTCTCAAGGGGTGTCCCGGAAGGAAGGGTGAAAGATGCGCTGCCACACCGATGGGCCCCACACCTGGACCTCCACCGCCGTGGGGAATGCAGAACGTTTTGTGAAGATTGAGGTGGCATACGTCTGCACCGAAATCACCGGGCCTGCAAATACCCACCATGGCGTTCATGTTTGCTCCGTCGAGGTAAACCTGTCCACCTGCTCCATGAACCAGGCTGCAGATTTCACGAATCGACGTCTCAAAGACACCATGGGTAGACGGGTAGGTCACCATCAAGGCCGAAAGTTGATCGCTGTGAGCCTCAACTTTCGTCTTCAGGTCTTCCATGTCGATGTTTCCATCATCATCACAACCGACCACGACCACCTTCATCCCCGCCATGATAGCACTGGCAGGATTGGTCCCATGGGCGGATTGCGGAATGATACAGACATCGCGGTGGCTCTCACCCCGGGAGTAATGATAGGCACGAATCACCATCAAGCCTGAGTATTCGCCTTGTGAACCGGCATTCGGCATCATCGTCACCCGATCAAATCCGGTGATCTCCGACAGCCAGTGATCGAGACGATCGATCAACACCTGATATCCCTTGGTCTGCTCTTCAGGAGCAAACGGGTGCAAACCCGCAAAACCAGGATAGAGAATCGGGAACATCTCCGCCGCTGCATTCAGCTTCATCGTGCACGAGCCGAGGGGAATCATCGCAGCATTGAGCGCAAGATCCCGGGTTTCCAGATTGTGCATGTAGCGCATCAAGTCCGTCTCACAACGGTAGGAGTGGAAGACGGGGTGCTCAAGGAAGGCACTCTTGCGCGAGTGCCCTTCTGGAAGTTCCAGTTTGATGGATCCGGCAAGTGCGTCGAGGTCGAGAGACCCTGCAGTCGCACCGAAAATTTCGAGAATCGAAAGCAAGTCCTCCCGCAAGGTGGTTTCGTCGACGGTGATCCCAATAGAACCGTCATCGTAGTAGCGGAAGTTTCTTCTGGCGGCTTCACTGCGATTGCGCACCTCGTTGACGCCCACGTTGTTCGGCGTGACTTTGACCGTATCAAAGCGAACCGTATCGAGGACATCGTGCCCAAGATCGGAGAGACCCTTGGCGAGAATCTCCGCCTGAAGGCGTACTTTGCTGGCGATTCTCCGCAACCCCTCCGGCCCATGATGAACGGCGTACATTCCGGCACAAACAGCCAGAAGAACCTGAGCTGTACAAATGTTGCTCGTCGCCTTGTCGCGGCGAATATGCTGCTCTCGGGTTTGCAGTGCCAGACGCAATGCCTCTTTACCCTCGGCATCTTTCGAAACACCCACAAGTCGCCCGGGCAACTGACGCTGATGCTTTTCAGTGGTTGCAAGATAAGCGGCATGAGGGCCGCCGAATCCCATGGGAATTCCGAATCGCTGGGTCGAGCCCACGGCAACGTCTGCTCCCATTTCACCGGGAGGGGTCAACAGTGCCAGGGAAAGCGGGTCAGCGGCAACCACCACCATCGCTCCCACTTCATGGGCCCGATCACTGATTCCCGCAAGATTCACGACACGGCCATCGGTATCAGGATACTGAACCAGAACACCGAAACACCGCGCTGGGAAAGTGAAATCCTCGTGATCACCGACCACGATTTCGATACCCAGTGGTTCGGCTCTCGATTGAACGATCTCGATGGTTTGCGGGTGACATTTTTCTGACACAAAGAACAGGTCGCAATCCTTGCCACGGCGCGCCTTGTCCTGAATGCGGTGACACATCGTCATCGCCTCTGCTGCCGCAGTACCTTCATCGAGCATCGAGGCATTGGCCACTTCCATCCCGGTGAGATCACAGACCATCGTCTGGAAGTTCAGCAAGGCTTCGAGTCGACCCTGACTGATCTCCGGTTGGTAAGGAGTGTAGGCGGTGTACCAGCCGGGAGACTCCAGGATGCCGCGCTGGATGGCCGGCGGTGTGATGCAGTCGTGGTAACCGGTTCCGATGTGGGAACGGAATTGCTCATTGCTGGCAGACAGATCATGCAGCTCCTTGAGCACCTCCGCCTCTGTCGCCGGATCGGGAAGGGAGAGGTCATTACTCAGGCGAATCGACTGTGGGACAGCCCTGTCGATCAGACTCTCCAGTGAATCTTCCCCGATCACCTTGAGCATTGCAGCGATGTCAGACTCTCTTGGGCCCACATGACGGTCCCTGAAGAGGTCTCCAGAATCGAGAAGTCGGGTCATTGAATCAGTCATGCCTGTTCCTCCGCTATTTCCGTATCACTTCCGAATCACACCCTGCGAGTACACCCCCATTTTGAGGTCGCACAGACGGAGAGGGTTGCATGAGCAACCCTGCACTCGGCAAGGGAGGTCCGGTGAAGGACAATCACACCCTTACAAGGTAACACTCCCCCCAATCCCGGCAACCGAACCGCCCTGCGATCAGTGGCATTGGTGCTCGTTGAGGGCTTTAATGCCCAGTCATTCAGGTACCTGAAGATCCTGATCTTTTGAGCCCCCCCGCGAGAAGGGACTGTCATGGAAAACCAAATTTTCAATCCGGGAACTCCCGACAACGAACCGATTCTCGACTACGCCCCGGGATCTCCTGAGAGAAGCTCCCTGGAGGCCCGGCTCGATTCCATGGCCACAGAGGTTCCAGAGATCCCCTGCATCGTCGGTGGTGAGGCGATCTATACCGGTGAAATCCGCGAGCAGGTCTCTCCTCACAATCACCAACACGTTCTGGCACGCTGGCACTGTGCCACTCCGGAAGTCGTGCAGAAGGCGATCGCCTCAGCCCAGCAAGCCTGGAAAGAATGGTCACGAGTTTCCCAGCAGGTTCGCTCGGCCGTCATGGAACGGGCAGCGGTTCTTCTGCAGGGGAGTCACTGGCGCAATGAGATCAACGCCTCAACGATGCTCGGTCAATCCAAGACAGTCTATCAGTCCGAGATCGATGCGGCCTGCGAGCTGGTCGACTTCTTTCGCTTCAACAATCACTACGCACTCGATCAGATCCCAAGGGAACAGCCCCCCATCAATCCACCAGGCATCTGGAACCATGTCGACCATCGACCACTCGAGGGGTACGTCTACGCCGTGACTCCCTTCAATTTCACATCGATTGCCGCAAACCTTTGTTGCGCTCCGGCATTGATGGGCAACACGGTGGTATGGAAACCATCGGAACATTCAGTTCTTTCCAATTGGGTTTCCTATCGCCTCCTCGAAGAGGCGGGCCTGCCTCCCGGAGTCATCAACTTTGTTCCGGGAGATCCGGTTTCCATTACCGGAGAAGCACTCGCTTCCCCTGATTTTGCAGGAATCCATTACACCGGTTCGACCCAGATCTTCCGTCAGTTGTGGCAACAGATCGGCGAAAAGCTGGAGCATTACCGCAACTACCCGCGCATCGTCGGAGAAACCGGTGGCAAGGATTTCATTTTCGCCCACCCCAGTGCAAACGTCGAATCTCTCAGCGCTGCAACGATTCGTGGAGCGTTTGAGTACCAGGGTCAGAAGTGCTCCGCAGCCAGCCGCATGTACGTGCCGCAAAGCCTTTGGCCCCAGTTGAAAGAATCACTGATCGAAACCACCCGCTCCTTGCCGATGGGTGATGTCCGCGATTTCAGCAACTTCATGGGTGCGGTCATTCACAAAGGCGCTTTTGATCGCAACCGCTCTGCCATCGAAAGAGCCCGCGAAAACTCCGATTGTGAAATCATTTGCGGTGGTGAAACGGATGACTCCAAAGGCTGGTTCGTCAGCCCAACCATCATCGAATGCCAGAATCCAAAATATGAAACGATGGAGACCGAGTTGTTCGGTCCGGTCCTTTCGGTCCATGTCTATGCCGATGACAAGGTGGATGAGACTCTGGACATCGTCGATTCAACCAGCCCATACGCACTCACCGGAGCCGTTTTCTCCAGTGACCGAGTCGCAGCAGACAGGATCTCCGAACGCTTGCGCTACAGTGCGGGCAATTTCTACATCAATGACAAGCCCACCGGTGCGGTCGTCGGCCAGCAGCCCTTTGGGGGAGCACGTGCTTCCGGAACAGACGACAAGGCCGGTTCGGCCCTGAATCTATTGCGCTGGATTGCCCCCCGAACGGTGAAGGAAAACTTTGCGCCTCCCACGGATCACCGCTACCCGCATATGGGTTCCTAGGCCTGGATTCGACAGCAGTATTCAGCGGTGAATTCAGTCACTGAGAAGGCAGTTTCCCCGGAATTCGGGAAAACTGCCTCCTTTCGCCCCTAAAATGGACAAGCATGTCCGCTATTGTTCATGTGAATCGACGCTCCCGGGACGATTCTGCCATATCCCTCGTACCTCAGAGGGTAGATTCGGATTGAACAGGTATGCGAACGATATCCCAACTTGATATCTCGTGAATGATTGAAGGTAGTCTGATGACTCACTTGTACTCCAGAGGAATTGAGTACGCTCTGCGTTGCCTCCAGTTGATGGCGCAAAATCCGGCGATCCCCCGAACTGTGGTGGAACTGTGTGAAGAAGCCCAACTCCCTGAGCACTTCACCCGTAAAATGTTGCAACCGCTCGTCAGAGCGGGATATCTCAAGAGCAACCGCGGACCCGGCGGTGGCTTTGTCTTTGCCGTCCCACCGGAAGAGATCACTCTCAAAAATGTTGTTGAGGGTATCGAGGGAAAGAGCCGCAAAAAGTACTGCCTTCTTGGTGGAACTGCCCCCCCACCCCTCCAGGATCGCTGGTCCGAGATTTGGGAGCTTTCTGAAAAGCTTCTCGAAACCACAACCGTTGCCGATCTGATCAAGGGTTGGGATGGAACCGATCGTCTCAAAGAAGCAGCCGTCGCAAAAATGGTTTCTATCAACCCCGGTGAAAAAGCAGAAGCCGACGACCGTGGAAGGCGTTACCTGCCAAGAAACTGATCTTGGCAATCAGGTAAAAAAACTGCAGCGTCGGTGGATCACCGGCGCTGCAGTTTTTTATGGATAGCCCACCTTACAAATTATTGGAAAGTTCTACAGATCACTGGGAGGCTTCACGAATTCCTTCTCTGAGGAGATCGGCCATGCGAACGATCCCCCTGGGCTTTCCGTCCTCCTGCAAAACAACCAGAGACGTCACCTGATGGTCTCGCATCAATCCCAATGCTTCTGCTGCAAGGCTGTCTGCAGCAACGGTCAAGGGGGCAGAATCTGAAGCCTCTTCTCTCCTGCTGTTCTCCCACGCCTGCTGAACTGTCAGCTTCAGGGGTGCCTCACTCTGTGTCAGCAGGCGTCGAAGGTCTCCATCGGTGAAGACCCCAATAAACTGGCCTTCAGCGGTCACCACACATGCGAGTCCCAGGCCTTTACTGTTCATTTCCACGAGCAGTTCCGGGACCGAAGCGGAAGCTTCAATGAGAGGAAGATGATCGCCCTCATGAAGCATGTCTTCACAACGCACCAGCAACCTTCTGCCCAACGCACCCTCCGGATGAAAACGGGCGAACTGTTCCGCAGTGAAGCCGCGTGCATCCAGCAAACTCATTGCCAGAGCATCTGCCACAGCCAACTGCAGGACGGCACTGGTGGTCGGGGCGAGGGAAAGCGGACCTGCTTCTCCAACCATGGGGATTTGCACAACCACTTGGCTCAACTGGGCGACCGGTGACTCCAGGGATTCGCAGACAGAAACGATACTGCCGCCGACTCTTTGAAAGTGCTTAAGAAATCTCACCAACTCTTCCGTGTGACCGCTCTTCGACAAAGCAAGGAGCACATCCCCCTCACCGACGACTCCAAGATCGCCATGCAATGCTTCGATGGGATGGAGAAAGAGGGCCGGTGTTCCGGTACTCGCCAGTGTGCCCGCAACCTTTTGGGCAATGCTTCCGCTCTTGCCTACCCCGGAGACGAGAACCCTGCCGGGAGTGGAAGCCAACAGGCGTACCGCATCTTCAAAAGTCGATCCCAGAGATTTGGCTAAAGCTTCCAGAGCTCTGGCCTCCTGCTCTATCACCTCGCGACCGATACGAAGGCTGTCTGACACGTCGATCCTCATTTCCTCGGAAACTCATGTCCCGACAGCAGATTATCCTCTCCCCATGCAGAAAAGGGAGAAAAAGGGCTCAAGTTCATACCGGAAACAGCCGATCGAACCAGTGTACACCCTGATGTGTGCCCGGATTCAGCGGAGGCCCCATGCCCTTGGAAGAAGAGCCAAACAGTTCCAGAAACACGGAGAATGAAATATCCGAGGTTTCTGTCACTCCCAGTCGGGAGCAACAGTGGCGAGAAATTGTGGGTAACCCTGCTCCGGTACTTCCGGTCGTGGAAGCTCCGGAAGAGATCGTTCTCTCTTCCCCAATGCCGGATCCCATCGCAGCCGAATACACCCTGCTTCACCGCTGGGTGCTCATCACTGCCTTGACCTTACTGCTGATACTGCTGGGACAGGGCGTTGCCGGAGACTCATCCACCGTCGCAGATGTCGACAGGATTCTTCAGCGCTAGCAAGCCGGCCCCATCTTCAAAGAGCGGATTCCGTGTCCTGGTCTGCCAACTGTTGGCGTAGCTGATCCAATCGGGACCTCGCTTCCTCTCCTGTTACGGGAGGGCGATCCTCTTCCCTGATCTCCTCACGAACGATCCACTCCTCGGGAATATCCGCAAGAAACCGACTCTCATCACATTCCATATCCCGACCAGCCCGACGTCGGGTTCGGGCCATCGACATGTGCAGTTGATCCATGGCCCGGGTCATCGCGACGTACATCAATCGTCGCTCTTCCTCTTCCCCCTTTTCCGGATCTTCATTGATCGCTCGACGATGAGGAATCAAGCCCTCCTCAACACCCACCAGATGAACCACCGGAAACTCGAGCCCTTTGGCCCCATGGAAAGTCATCAGTGTGAGAATATCTCCGCCATGATCCTCGTTGTTGTCTGAATCGAGGGAGATATCCCGCAACCACTGATCAAGTTTGCCCTGACCCTTTTTCGATTCGAATCGGGCCACCGATTCAAAGAGGCTGTCGACTGCTGTTCTGCGTGCTTCCAGATCCTGGGGATCTCCACCTGAGATCTCTTTCAAGTGATCGTCATAAACCACTTCCTCCAGCAACTGCTTCAGGGCTTCACTGCCATCGTGATTCAATTCCGCCCGTGCCGCGTGCAACGCCTCCATTAGTTTCTGACCACCTTTCTGGCCTGCTGGAGAGACGGCGCTCATCAATCCGGGATCCTCGAGTACAGCCTGCACAGAAATCCCCCGGTTACGGGAGCATTCATCGATGACTTCCCTTGCTGCTTTGCCGAACCCCCTTTTGGGGACATTCAGAATCCGCAAGAGAGCAATATCGTCCTCAGGGAATACCAGTGCCCTGAGGAAGGAGAGGGCGTCACGAATTTCGCGGCGATCGAAGTAACTGCGCCCACCAATGATGGTGTAGGGGATTTCAAAGAAGCGCAGTTTCTCTTCGAAGGGACGCGCCTGGATGGCTGACCTGAGCAGTATCGCCTGCTTCAGAAGAGGCACACCCATCTTGCGGGCGCGCTGTACTTTTGCGACCACCGATGAGGCTTCTTCCTGTTCGCCATCGTAGATCGAAAATTGGATCGGCTCTCCTTCACCGCGCATCGAGATCAATTTCTTCGGATGTCTCCGCGGGTTTTTTGCGATCACTGCGTTGGCGGGTTCAAGAATCGATGTCACTGACCGGTAGTTGCTCTCCAGGGTGATCACGTGGGCGAGAGGGAAATCTTTTTTGAAAGAGAGGATCTTCTCGACTTCTGCACCCCTGAAACCATAGATCGACTGATCATCGTCACCCACAACGCAGAGGTTCTCGCGATCATCCACCAACGCACGGGCAAATCGGTACTGGGCCGAATTGGTGTCCTGATATTCGTCGATCAGCAGATAGTCATATCGTTTTTGCCAGCGAGCCCGCAGATCGTCATCCGCTTCCAGCAGCTTCACTGGCAAGTGGATCAAATCATCAAAGTCGACCGCATTGAAACCCCGCATTCGTTCCTTGTAGCGCAGATAGGCTCTTGCCTGGATTTCCTCATAGTCATCCACTGCACCGTCCAGTGCGGATTCCGGTGTGACAAAATCCATCTTCCAGCGGGAAATACTGGCACGGACGCCATCGACATCCCTTTCGGCGGCATTCAATCCGCCGATCTCCCGCAAGATCTCCATCAGGACAGCCCGCGTATCAGAGTCATCGTAGATAGGGAAGCGAGATCGCATTCCACACGCCCGGTGCTCCTCGCGCAGAAACTGCAGGCCAAAACTGTGGAAGGTAGACAGCAGAGGGCAGGGATCCAGATCGGGGTACATGCGCTCCAGGCGCTCCCGCATCTCTTTTGCGGCCTTGTTCGTAAAGGTGAAACCCAGAATCCGGTCCCCCTGCACCGACCGCCGGGCCATCAGGTGAGACATGCGATAGGTGATCACACGGGTTTTGCCAGTCCCTGCACCCGCGAGGACCAAAAGGGGGCCTTCGCCGAACTCGACGGCTTCCAGTTGCTGTTGATTCAAGATAGACAGATCGAGACGCATGTTCCTCCGGCGGCTGATCCTAGCCGCAAGGTGCACCTCAGGCGAGGGTTGCCCGGAAAGAAGAGATACCCCAGACTTTCACTACATTCGGAAAGGGCGTGGACCAATGCACCGCAGGGATTTTCTACTTCGGGGAGCCGCCGCAGGTGCAGGCTTTCTCGCCTCCACCGGACTTCAGGGCCAATCCCCCACTCCTGCTAGCGGAGAAGTCGTCGTAATTTCCACCTGGCCCTTCGGCAAAGCGGCAAATGTCGCCGCACTGCAGACTCTTGAGTCCGGGGGCTCCGCCCTCGACGCAGTGGAAAGAGGGGTCATGACCGCAGAGGCAGACCCCTCGATCCAGAGTGTCGGGTATGGCGGATTACCAAATCGTTCCGGTGTCGTCGAACTGGATGCTGCGATTCAGGACGGCAAGACCTTTGAGAGTGGTGCGGTGTGCTCGTTGCAGGGTTACCGCCATCCCATCAAGGTTGCCCGTGCAGTTCTGGATCATTCTCCCCATCTGGTTCTCGTCGGCGCAGGGGCCAGGGAATTTGCCACCGATCAGGGGTTCCCTATTGAAGAAACACTCTCTGAAGGAGCGCGGGAAGCCTATCGCAAGTGGCGAAAAAAACATCCTGACGGCAAAGGACCTGCATCGGGGCATGACACTCTGGGATTGGTCCTGATGAACTCGGATGGTCATATCTGTGTCGCCTGTACCACTAGCGGACTCGCATGGAAACACCCGGGCAGAGTGGGTGACTCTCCCCTGCTCGGTCACGGTCTTTACGCCGATGACGAAGCAGGGGGCTGTGTCGCCACCGGAGATGGCGAAGAGATCACCCGGGTCTGTGGCAGTTTTTTGGTCGTTGAGTGGATGCGCAAAGGAGCCACTCCTGAAGAGGCCATCGACGAAACTCTCGACCGGATCGCCCGTCGATCTCCCAGAGGCCGGGACGTTCATGCATCCTTTGTCGCCATTCGTGCGGATGGCATGACGGGTGCGGGCTCGATGCGCAAGGGCTTCCATCAGGCACTGACCCGAAATGGTAAAACGGAAGTACTTTCTGTCCCCGCCTTCGTCGACAGGACAACGGATGAAAACAAACGATAAAAACCCTGAAGTCTCTAGAACTGCCGGCAAGGGAATGGTGGTCGCCGCCGAAGCCGAAGCCGCCAGAGTCGGTACCGATCTCCTCAATGCAGGTGGGAATGCCATCGATGCCGCAGTCGGAGTCGGATTTGCACTGGCCGTCACCTACCCCGCTGCCGGAAACCTCGGCGGAGGCGGATTTCTGGTGGGGTCAGTGGGCAGAGAAAAATCCCGGGTGGACTCCGTTGCTCTCGACTTCCGCGAGGTTGCTCCGCAAGCAGCAACTGAATCGATGTACACCGAAGCCCATGATCAGGGAAAAGAGGAAGCTTCTCTGACAGGTCATCTGGCCGCTGGAGTTCCCGGATCCGTGGACGGAATGCTTCATGCCCTCGATCGCTGGGGGTCCCTCTCCAGAGAACAGGTGCTCGCACCGGCGATTCGTCTCGCTCGCGAAGGTTTCGCCATGACCGAGCGTACCCATCGGATGCTCAACTCCTCCAGAACCCGTGATCGGATGCTGCGCTATCGCGCCAGTGCCGATCTTTTTTATCCGGAGGGAACAGCTTTCCCCCCCGGTAAGATCTTTCGCCAACCGGAGCTGGCAAACACTCTCGAACTGATCGCCAAGAATGGCCGGGCAGGGTTCTATGAAGGTGAAGTTGCAGATCATCTGGTAACAGAGATGAAGAGAGGCGGCGGGATCATCCGTCCCATCGACCTCAAGACATACCGCTGTGTCGAGCGGGATCCGATTCGCTTCAAAACCGAGAGCGGCAGTGCCATCACCATGCCTCCACCTTCATCAGGAGGAGTCTGTCTTGCCCAGATTTCAAGAATGATGGAGAACGCCAGAATCCAGGTTTCTGAAGCGGGTTCATCCCGTCACCTTCACTGGATGGCAGAGTCGATGCGCCGTTCTTTTGCGGATCGAAACACATGGTTGGGTGACCCGGACTTTGTCGACTGCTATTTGGAACGGTTGCTCGATCCGGAATATCTCTCTGAAAAAGCGGCAAGTATCCAACCTGAAGAAGCCACTCCATCGACCTCATTGGTCTCTGAGGAAACTCTCCCCAAAGAATCTGAGCAGACAACTCATTATTCCGTAGTGGATAAACACGGAAATGGTGTGGCAGTCACGACCACCCTGAATGGTTCATTCGGATCGAAAGTCCTCGTCCCCGGTGCGGGTTTCCTGCTGAACAATGAAATGGATGATTTCACGGCGCGTCCTGGGGTCCCCAACCTGTTTGGTCTTGTTCAGGGGAAACCGAATGCCATCGCACCTGGCAAGCGCCCACTATCCTCGATGAGTCCTACGGTGTGTCTCTCCGATGGAACTGACAACGCTGAGGAAGTGCTGGCAGTACTCGGAACCCCCGGTGGGCCCACCATCATCACTAACGTCTTTCAGGTCCTGTATGCCCTCGATCACCTGAAACTCTCCCCCGAACTCGCGGTCACCATGCCGAAGATGCATCATCAGTGCTTCCCGGACCGTCTGGATGTGGAGAAAAGTGTCCCGCAATCCACCCTGGGCCTGCTGAAAGTCATGAATCACACGATTGGCACCCGCAACTCCATCGGAGACTTCCAACTAATCAGCAGAATGTATAGATCAGAATGGGTCGGAATCAGCGATCCAAGGGGTGCTGGGTCCGTTTCTGCTCAATGAACGCAAACTGAAACATATATGTCAGTTAAGTCAACGGTCCTTGTCTTTGCCAAGGAATATTTCCCACGTTAACATTCAACCAAGTCAAGTTAACTAAAGAGGGAGCCCCCTCTGGTTTGTATTCTCACCGAGTTTACGACTTGGCGATTTGGACACTGCGATATTCAACCGATTGCCATGCAGTTTATGCGGCACATTCGGCTCTTTGACTGATAACTCTTTTCAGGAGGTTAGGTATGCGTACGAGTATTCTCGGTGGGCTAATGCTCACAGTTACGCTGCTTCTCAGTAGTACTGCTGGGGGACAGCAATCTTTGACCATTTCGGATGGTTCTATTCTCGGGGTCGGATCAGACACCTTGAATATCACCATGGATTCAACGGCTGCCACGGAGGGATTCGTTGTTGCCATCGGCATCGACAGTAGTCTCCTCACCGTATCCGATCTCTCCACTGCGGGTGCGACCGACTCAACGGGGGCAGAACTTGCAGTACCCGAGATTTTTGCTGACGGCGCAACGCTGGGAGTCGTTCTCGATGCCCAGAGCCCGTTTGACGGCCAGACGATTCCAGCAGGATCTGGAACTCTGATCGCATCGATGACGGTGTCTGCGGCAACAGTGGTCAGTTCCGATACGGATACCTCCGTCTCCTTCACCGACGGCACCCTCAACTCTCCCGCCCTCGAGAATATTCTCGTCCAGGGAGGATTGAGCATTGGCGCGGGTCAGGGTCTGGGTCTGAATGATGGAACCGTCTCCCTCCTCGAGCCTCCTCCGGCAACGATGTACACCCTCGATGCTTCTGCTCCGGCAGATGGCAACGGAACCATCGGTGAAGCCTTCGTGACCATGGACAACAGTCTCGGTCCGGTTCAGGGGTTTGTCACTGCGGTCACCCATGACCCGGCAGTGATCACGCTGGAAGACATTGGTCTCGGAGCGGACACCCTTGCCAACGGAGCTGAGTTCGAGATTTCGAACCTGTACGAGAATGGTGGAACCCTTGGAGTCGTCATGGACTTCAACCCGCCTTTCGACGGTCAGACGCTTCCCCTCGGAAACGGTATCCATCTGGCGACATACAGTTACAGCTGTGTGGATTCCAACATCTACGTGGAAGGTGAAGCGGTCCCGGCGGCAGCCACCAGTCCACTGACGCTGGACAGCGGCGCATTGGGAAGCCCTCCTCTGGATAACGTTCTGGTGATCAACGGGCTTTCCCTGCAGCCGATTCTTTCGAGTGGCACCTTCACCTGTGAGCCGGTCGGCGTTCCTGCCGAAGACACGATCCTGTGGATGGAAACCGAGTTCGACACCGATGAGGGCAACTACGCCTACCTCGGCCAGACCGGTGATCTCTGCTTCTACTACAAGGACGACGACGACTACATTCAGGGTTTCACCCTGACCGTCTGCTACGACTGTGATCTGACGATCCACGAGGACTCCTGGGAGTTCAACGGCTCGATCCTTGATCAGGTCGGTATCGAGTACCTGGCCGTCCAGGTCGACGATGACTGCTCCGACGGTGAAACCGGCGAGCTGATCGTCGCACTGCTGATGGACGCCCTGCCGCCCTTCGATGGTCAGACTCTTCCGCAGACTGACGACCTCAACGAGGTCCGCCTTCTGGTCGGAAAAATGCGCGTCACTGTGGACGACACTGCCGAGTGTGATGCAGAGCAGCCGATCTACTGGTGCAACGACATCAACGGCAACGGCGACGTCTTCCTCTACAACAACGTGGTTATCGACTTCGAATCGATCCAGATCTACGAGCGCAACGACACCTTCGTCTACGTGGTCCCCGAGGAGATCTTCCAGCGCGGTGACTGCAACAGCGACGACAAGGTCGACCTTGCCGACTCGGCCACCATGCTGGCCAATCAGTTCAATGGTCTGCCGATTCTGTGTCCGGATGCCTGTGACAGCAACGACGACGGAGCCCTCAACATGGCGGACTCTGTGTACCTGCTGAACTGGCTCTTCAAGTTCGGTCCGATTCCTACGGCCCCTGGCCCGTATGAGGACGGTCCGGATGCCACAACCGACGACACCTTGCCGGTTTGTGACAGTGACGACACGAACTGCTGATTTTAACTGGAATACCTTCACCGATCTGAGAACTCAGGTCGGTGGAAACACCTCCACTTCAAGCGAGTAAACTGAGTGCTTTGGTACGCGTTGAACTTGTTTGATCCCCCCCCTTCGGAAGCTCCGGCTTCCGGAGGGATTTTTTTTGATCCTCAACAGCCGTGCTTGCCAGCTTCGCTGATTACCCTCATCCTCCAAGTGGAGGTTTGATGAAAGCGGTACTTTTCGACCTGTTCGGCACCCTTGTGCCCAATCTTGCACCGGAGGTCTGGTCCAGAAGCTGTGAGGAAATCGCAGGGATTCTGGGCATTGACCCGTCTGACTATGGGCGACTGTGGTCAGAGCGATTCGAGGAAAGAATGACCGGCCGGATCCCGGATGGTCCCGGCCAGTTCGATGACATTCTTGAACAGCTGAATCATTCCCTACCGACAGAGACACGCAATGAGGCCTATCAGGCTCACCGACAAATGTTGGCGACCGCACTGCAGCCCAAGCACGATGCGATTGAAACCCTGGAAGGGATCCTTGAACGCGGTCTCAAGCTGGCTCTCGTGACCGATTGTTCCTCTGCCGCACCAGAGATTCTTGATACGACACCTCTGGGAAAATACTTCTCTTGCAGGGCCAGTTCTGCCCACCTCGGGACCCGCAAACCCGATCCGGTGATGTATCAACACGTCATCACCGAACTGGATGTGAATGCGAGAGAATGCCTGTATGTGGGTGACGGAAACTCCCACGAACTTCCCGGCGCCAAAAAATTGGGGATGACCACTGTCTGGGTCGACAACGGGGATGAGCAATACTGGCAGGAGCGATTTGAACCCGCTGGTGACCACACGATTGAAGACTTGGCGGATCTGATTCCCCTCATCGATCGTCTCGAATAGAGTTTCGACTTCCCCCAGATTTTTGGAGAACCCGCAATGTCAGCACAGCAAGGACTTGAGTTCATTACCGTGGAAACCGGAGCAGATCCGACCGCTGCAGTCATCTGGCTGCACGGACTCGGTGCAGACGGCCATGACTTTGAGGCCATCGTTCCCGAACTCGACCTCACAGGCGCACCACCCATCCGATTCATCTTTCCCCACGCTCCGGTGCGCCCGGTCACGATCAACCACGGAATGGTCATGCGGGCCTGGTACGACATCCTTGAAATGGACATCGACCGCAAGATCGACCACGAGGGGCTGGAAGAAAGTACTGCATTGATCCAAGAATTGATCGCAGACCAGATCTCTCTGGGTATCCCCGCAGACCGGGTGATTCTCGCCGGATTCTCACAGGGTGGCGCGATGACCTATCATGTAGGCCTGTCCCACGACCCTCCCCTTGCGGGCTTGATGGTTCTCTCCGCCTATCTGGCTGATCCAGAGGTCGCAAACCGGGAAGGCTCGGTTCCGTTGCTGTGCTGCCATGGAAACCTGGATCCTGTGGTCCCCCATGCACTCGGCAAATCCTCTGCGGATCGACTCACCGAACTGGGTTGGCCTGTGGAATGGCATGACTACATGGCCCCCCATGGCCTTCATCCGGATCAGATCGGGGATATCTCCCGATGGCTGGTGAATCGTCTCCAGTAATCGATTCCGTGGGTAAAACCCCTGACTGAGGCACTCTGTTCAGCGATTTTTGACGGAAATGCCCGGTGGGGGTGATGGCTTTCCGCCCATTGATTACAATCCCCGGACTTGTCTGTTTTGAACCGTTCTTCAACGGAGGTTTTCCAATGAGTTCCGAACCACCCATGATCGACATTTTGGGCAAACCGGTGAAACGCATCGGCGTCATCGGCTCCGGGCAAATCGGTCCCGATATCGCCCTTCACTTCTCAAAGGTGTTCTCCCCCGCCGATGTTCCGGTGGTCGTGGTCGACATCTCGGAAGACGCTCTCGAAAGAGGTCGATCCAAACTCAACAAAAAGGTCGACCGGGGAGTGGAATCTGGAGCCTTCCGCTCTGAACAGGGCGAGAAGATGAAAAATGGAGTCGTCTTCACTTCAGATTACTCGCAACTGGCTGGTTGCGATCTGGTCGTCGAAGCTGCGACAGAGGACAAGGCCCTGAAAGGAAAAATCTTTTCCCAGGTCCAGGAACTGGTCGCGGAAGATGCGGTTCTCTGTTCCAACTCCTCCCATTTGGAGCCTGAAGTGATCTTCCACGGGATTTCCAACCCAGGCAGAACGATGGTTGTTCATTACTTCTTCCCTGCGGAGCGTAATCCCATCGTCGAGATCGTGCCCGGTAAAGAAACCAATGGTGAACTTGCACACGACATGATGGGCTTCTACGAAGCCATCGGAAAAATCCCGATCAAGGTCGGTAGCCGCTACGGCTATGCCATCGACCCCGTCTTCGAGGGTATGTTCCTGGCTGCCGCTCTCCTGGTCGAAGAGGGAGTCGCCTCCAGTCGCGAAGTCGATCAGGTGGCCTGCGACGTTCTCGACTACACCGTCGGCCCCTTCACCGCCATGAATCTGACCGGTGGAAATCCCATCACCGCAGTTGGACTCGACAACTACAACGAAAAGATCCACAGCTGGTACCGGACTCCTGAAATCCTGCGCAAGGCTGTCGCCGATGAAACGGCGTGGGAAGTCCCTGCTCGTGGTGAGAAGGTCGAGGTTCCCGAAGATACCTTTGCTGCCGTCCGTGACGCTCTTCTGGGTGCATACTTCGGCATCGTCGGTGAAATCGTCGACAGTGGTATTAGCAATGTCGCTGACATGGACATGGCTGTGGAAACCGCTCTCGACGTCAAGGCTCCCTTCCGCTTGATGAATTCTCTCGGTATGGAGGAGTCACTCGCGCTGGCCAAAAAGTACGCAGATGGACATCCGGGCTTCCCGGTTCCCAAGTGCCTCTCCGATCAGGCTGCGACGGGCACCCCCTTCCCGATTCCCCTCGTTCTTCGTGAGGATCATGGATCCATCGCCCACGTCATCGTCCGTAGACCCCGTCACCTCAATGCGCTCAACAATGAAGCGTTTTTGCAGATCGAAAACCATTTCAAGGAGATCAGTGGCGATCCCTCAATCGACGGAGTGCTGCTGACAGGGTTTGGCGTCAAGGCGTTTGTCTCCGGTGCTGACGTCGGTTTCCTGGCAAAGATTGATTCTGCAAAGATGGGTGAGGAAACCTCCAGTGGTTCCCAGGCATCCGTTCAAGCCATCGAAGATTGCCCCAAGCCGGTGATCTGCGCGATGAATGGTCTCGCATTCGGAGGAGGCAATGAAATCGCCATGGCCTGCGATGTACGAATCGCCCGTGCGGGTCTCAAGGTTTTCGTCGGTCAACCGGAGGTCAACCTCGGCATCATTCCCGGGGCGGGCGGAACCCAGAGACTTCCCCGTTGGGTCGGAGTGGAAAAGGCTGCCGAATTGATGCGCACCGGACGCCCCATCTCTTCCGCTGAGGCACTGGCCATCGGACTCATTTCTGAAGAGGTCCCCGGAGATCCCCGTGCGCTTCGCCGCCGTGCCACCGAGCTCCTTCACGGAGCCATTCGTGGTGAGGCCCCCTTCAAGGGAATTGAAAGTGGTCCTCTCCAGACTCCCGATGAACTCGCCGAAGCGGATCTTGGGCACCTCTCAACTGAGGTGGATCGGATCCTGCGGAGAGCCATCGTCGAGGGGTGCAGATTGCCTCTGAAGGAGGGAATTGCCTTGGAAGCACGGTTTTTTGGGGAAGTTTGTGCGACCCAGGACATGCGTATCGGGGTCACCAACTTTCTTGAGAACGGGCCCAGAACTCCGGCAAAGTTCGTCAACGCTTAATATAAACTCTTTCAAAATATCAACTTACGATATTTGGCGAGATTTCGAGAGGGGGCTTCCCGGTATTGCCGTGGAAGTCCCCCTTTTTCATGAATCGGGCAATACCCCCATTTAATGGGCAAAAATCGCCAAATTCCCTCTTTCTTTTTCAGACCGGTGGCGGCTATCCTTCTAGGCGTGAGGCAAGCCTCCTGCCCTGTTCCGCACAGGGCGACATGCCAGGAAGCGCGTTTCATTGGTTTCGGTGGGGTCAGCGGAGGGCTCCTGAGCCGATTTCTTTGATTTGAACGGTACCAAGTAGGTCCTCGATCAGGGAGCTTGATCCCGGTGAGGGCAGGAAAGGAACACCATGGCTGACCAAGAAATGCTTCTCGTTGGAAGCAAGGCCAAGGCTGCTCTCAAGGAGCACGATGTCAATGTTGGCGGAGATGCCCTCGATGGACTGAACAGTGTGATTCATCACTACATCCAGCAGGCAGCCAAGCGCGCCACCGAGAATGGTCGTAAGACCGTTCGTGCTCACGACTTCACCTGCTAGTCGTAGCCGTACGATCTTCATGATCGAAAAGAAGGAAGCCCGGTGTCACACACCGGGCTTCCTTCTTTTTTGCTTTCTTCTCTTTTATACCGATCGATCAGGGTCACGATTGAAAGGCCCTGATCTCAGGAATTTCGACCGGACTCACCTTCAAAATCTTCTTTGCGGATGTCATGCCGTTTGAGCAGGTTGGAAAGCTGTGGTCTGTGAATCCCGAGGGCCTCTGCCGCACGCGTAATGTTTCCGCCGGAGCGGAACAGCTCTGCGATAATGTATCGCTTCTCCAATGCAGCCTTTGCCTCCTTCAGGGACATTTCCCCTGAAGTCAGACTGGCCACTTCCTGATCAAGATCTGGCTGCGATCCCGCCCGGAAGAACTCACTCCCACTCGAGGCCAGAGAAGAGATCTCTGCAGAAGCGACTGCGAACCAGTGGGGCAGAACTGTCACTGCCACATTCACCGGCAGGCTGAACTTATCGCGCAAGTCCTGAAGGACATGCTGAAGATCCTTGCAACGCTTGCGCAGATTCTCTTCACCGGTACCGATCAGGGAACAGATCAGGTGATCTCCTCCAGTGTGATACACACCGTGTATCGGTTGCAGTGTTTCGATCAGACTGCGCACAAACACCTCGTCTTCACGATCCCGCAACAGCAGATCGAGACCCGGAAGACTGATCTCCATGAATCCGAGGGGCTCCTTGTCCCTTTGGTGACGGAAGAGCATTTCGCCCAGATCGTCATCAAACGCTGCCCGTGATCCAATCTCACTCTGTTCGTATTCGAGAAGATCTGCGGTTCTGGCGAGGGCAGCGAGTTGGCCGCGGACCAGAGACATCATCTCGCCGATCCGGTCCAATTCCTGTGGCTGGAAAGGGTGACCTGCGGTCGGCCTTTCCAGAACAAGAACCGCACTGAAAAGGTCTGAAGCCTCAAAAGGAACCGCCAGCAAGCTTCTTCCCCTGAGTGAACCTCCTGCCGGGTGGCTTTCCACCCAGGCGTCCCAATCCGAATCACCACTGCGCAGGGCATTGCCTCGGGAAAGACTCTCAAGAGCCAGCCCACCCAGTGCATGTTGGGGCGGCAACCAGTCCTCTTCAGGTCCCATGTCCACATCCGCCAGACTTTGCCAACGACGACGACGGCGAGCAGCGATAAAGCCCCTGGGACTCGGCACGACACGACGAACCTCTTCGAGCAATCCCGCAAGAAAAGCCCTCAACTCCTGGTGCTGTCCCAACACCTGCATCGTCTGGAAGTAGGCGTGGTGACCGAACTCCTGAACCGGAGCATCCTCAACCATGGTGTTCTCAGAAACATTGTCTGCACGTTCCTCAGGAACTGCCACTTGGGGAACCGGCATCACAGTGGCGGTCTCCTTGCGGAATCTCATCAGGTCGGTGAAGAAATCCTTGCGGCGGCGATCGTCCCTGAAGACGACTCTCATGTCCTCGGGCAAGCGTTGGGAAATTCTTTCCACCAGTGCTGAGGCACGCTCGTAATGAGTTCTCGCGCCCTCGATTTCATGTGTGGCATGGAGAACCCGGGCCATCGCGTAGTGAATCTGCCACTGCAACGGCAACAGGGAATCGCCCGTGATCATCTGAAGCGCCTTTTCGTAGTTTTCGAGCGCCTTCTCATGCCCCTCTTCGTTCCTCTGACGGGCGATGGCTCCCTTCAAAAGGAAACCCCTCACCAGTAAAGGCACCGACTGCAGGGATTCAGCGGTCACCATTCCGCGGGTCACGACTTTCAATGCCTCTTCGTACTGCTCCTGCTCGATGGCGAGCTGGGCCTGATCGAAGCAACTGGCTGCAACCACTCGCTCAGAACCCCTCTTCAGAGACAGTTCCTCGGCCTTTTTCAGTTCCTTGGCAGCAGCCTTCCACTCCCCTCTCAAGAGAGCGAGATTACCCTGAAGGCGATGCCCCTCGGCCTGATTCTCCGGCATGTCGAATTCCTGTGACAGGATCAGAATCTGGCGCACCAGATTCTCCACCTGTTTGCGTTCGCCAAGATCAAACCAGGTCCAACCCAAATGCAGGAATGACTGCACGATGCCTCGGGTGCTTCCCTGCTTCTCGCTGTTGGAAACACTTCTCTTGAAGTATCGCACCGCCCGGGAGTAATCCCCGGAGTGAGCGTGCAAACTGCCGATCGAATTCAGGGTGGGAGAGATTTCAGCAGAATCTCCGATGCGTTCACTCAAGTGGAGCGCCCTGCGGAAGTAGCCCAGGCTGCGCGAGAAATCTCCACTGTTGCGGTAGATTTTTCCCAGCAGGTCATAGGTCGCCGCGAGTGACTTGAGGTCCTGCGTCTTTTCAACCACCTCCATCGCACGGAACAGGTAACGTGCGGCTCGGAAATGCTTGCCCCGGTCGTAGTAAACCCTGCCGATGGTTCGCAACAGGGTTCCGAGAGAGACCGCATCGTCCCTTTCTTCCACCAATTCGAGAACCCTCTGGTAACTGTTCAGGGCTGCAGCGGAATCGCCCCTTGCAAGGTGAGTCTCCGCTGTGACCTCATGAATCTGACATTGCAGCGCGATGGCCTCCGGGTGGTCTTCAACCGCCGAAATCTCCTTCTGCGCCCTGAGACACAAGCTCATTGCCCGTTTGATATCGAGCCTTTTCAGGCGCAATCTCGCACGCATCGTGCTGACTCGCGCATGGGAAAGTGGCCCTGCTGCCTCCAGTTCTGCATTGGAAACCCTGTTGAGAACCTTGATCCCTTTCAGGGGCTCATTGATCTGCAGATAAATGTTGCTGAGAAACACCTGTGATTCGTAGCGAATGACAGGATCGAGACCCGACTCGGCAATGAGTGCCTTGATGTGGGTCTTGGAAGCCTGAGGTTGATTAGACTCCAATTCGATTCTGGCAAGGGTTGACAGAATTTCCCTGCGTTCCGGGGAACCCTCCTCCCCCTCTACATGCGACAGCAGTCTGCGACCGATATCGATGGCCAGTGGCTCGGCATAGGCACTGGCGAAAAATCGCATCGCAACCATTCCGTGAGGGATGGCTGCCGGGAATTGTTCGGCAGCGCTGAGCAATTCAAAGATTTCATAGGCTCTCACCGGATCGCCACTGCGCTCGTCTTCAGCGAGTGCCTTGCCCAATTCGGACTGAAGGCGCCGTGCCTGGTCATTCGCCAGAAATTGACGAACTCCCTGAAGATACATCTCATGAGCAATCGAATACCTGACCTTGCCCTGGATCTCCTGAATCAGCAGGTAACCCCTTCGATTCAGATCTTCCAGAGCAGAGACCATGCGCTCCTCTGTCACTCCACAGGATTTCGCCAGCAACGCCGACTGCACCGGTCTTCTGAGCATGGCGAGATGCTCCAGTACCTTGCGCTCCAGAGGAGGAAGTGCTGCAAGTCTTCTCTCAACCAGCACTGTGGTAATCGAACTGCTACCGGCGCTTTCCACCAATGCCTGAACATTCTCATGCTCGATGGGTGAGGCCACTCCGGACTCTGCCAATAGCCGGCCCAATTCTCTGATCAACAATGGATTTCCATCACAGGCATTGCGAATCAGAGTCGAAATTTCTGCTGAAACGTCACCCTCCAGCAACTCCTCCAGAAAAGGTGTCGCCTCTTCCGCCTCAAAGGCCGGTACGTCCACGCTCTGGCAGAAGGATTGTTGCGAAAGATTTTGCAATGCCTGGATCGTCTTACAGCTGTCCTCTCCCTGACCGTGATCGGCGAGGAGAAGCAATCTTCCACCCGGTTCCGTCGATTCCTCATCAAAGGCCTCGGCCTCGATAATCGAAGAAGCGAACTCACCCGCTCTTCCCTCTCTGGCTCGAATGTGCTTCCAATCCCGGGTATCAGTTCCCCCTCCCAGAGGTCCGTCGGCAGTTCCCTGAGGACTGGAGAGGGAGCTGTTTCTGGCCAGAAACTCGACGAACTCAATGGTTCCCGGGTCACTGCGGTGAAGGTCATGGAGCACAAGAATCAGGGTTCTTCCCTGAGCCAACTCAAAGAGGATTTCACCCAGGGCCTCGTGGAACTGGATACGGCCGCTGCGACCGGGGAGAGGAAGAGTCAGGGCATCCTCGCCCAACTCCTCCCGAAGCTCAGGAAAAACTCTGGCGAGAACGTGGGCATAACGCCTCCAGAGGGCAGATTCCTCTCCACTCTGGAGAATCAGATCCTTGATCAGACGCAGGACTGGCAGAAACGGAATCCCCTGTCGCTCATGACACTGGACCCTGCAACAGAGAAGGGGCAGATCTGTGTCGACCGCCTCCGTCGCCAGAGCATCATGAATCAGCCGGGACTTGCCCAGGCCGGCTGCCCCCTTGACCAGAGTCAGCGTGCAGGGCGACTTGGAGTCCGAATCCTCACGGGGATCATGGCCCTCATGAATCCAGTTCTTCAAATCCTTGAGAATCTGCTGCCGGGGCAAAAGCGTGATCGCCTCTTCCTCGGACAAACGGGTCGGTGATTCTTCACTCATGGGAGTCCTCCCTGATCGATGTCCCCTACCTTCGGGACCGTAACGAATTCTGACAATAAGGGTATCTGCAAGGGCTCCGGGCGTAAAGTTTATGGACGCTCCGAATTCACGATTACTCACAAGATGTTATTAGGGAATACTTTAGAAATACTCCCCGTCGTCCCTACACGACGGGGATTGCTTGGACTTGTTGACGGTACGTCGAGGCACCTGCCCTGATGTGTGTAGGGAGGGACAGGCGTCTAGGTGGCAAAAAATGCGTCGAAGCTCAACACAACTTCTGACCAACAACACTCAGCCTCCAGGATTGAGTGCATCGCAGGACCGATTCAAAACGATCCTCTGTGGTCGATCAGCATGGAATCGGATCACACCGTCCGGGGTTGGCCTGGCAAGAAGCGGGATAAGCAGTTCTTCCGCACAGAGAGTGCGTGAAAACAGATCGATTTCCCCCAACTGCACAGGCGGGATCCCCATCCCGTTGTGACCCTCAGGTCTTCCCCTGCAAGCCTCCATTGAACTCAATCAGGCTCCGTGGCCAAGAGTGAGTCGATTCCCTGAACGACGGAGGCTCTACCGTCCAGATACCTGTGAGATCTTCTTCAGTCCCCTTAGAAACAGCGCCCACACTTTGGTCAGTGCACATTTCGGAACGCAAATCCGCAATTACTGCGGATCAGATCACTACAGGGACAATCTTCGTACGTATGACTTTGGAGAGGGCTGGGAGGAGAAGGTAACGGGATGGCTCTCCGAAGAGGAATATGCCCAAGATAATTAACGACGTCAAGGACCCGATTTCAAAGTAAAGAGACCCTGACTGGAACTCCGGTTCAACGGTTCCGGTCCATCCGAGGCAGTCCCCAGTGGTCCGGAAGGTCACCCTTTCCAAAAATGAGCCCCGGAGTGGAGACCCGCGTTTCCACTCCGGGACAATAGCGAAGACCTTCTTCGCTCAGAATCTGTTCTGGTACTGATGGTGGATTGTGAGCGGACGATTCTGACGACCTTTCTCAGCGACCCAACGCCCGGGAACATGAACTTTTTCCCGTTTCAGTTCACAACGGGCAGGTAGCGCGACCCTGACGGTGTAAGGCACTTGAACCGTGATCCCACAGATACATTCATTTCTGTAACGGACTTCAGTCCTGAAACCACCAGGAACCTTGACCTTTCTGGTCACGATCCTGGTGTGGGGTGCGATCCATCTCTCAACGATCCCGCAAGGCAACCGCCTCTTTTGAACCCCACCAATACAGAAGTACTGAATCTGATGGGAAGATCGGATCGGAGAAACCCTGCGAGGCAATACGCGATTGACAGGTCGAGGTGAGATTCTGCAACCCCCCTGCGTCCATCGAACACTTCTCGAGTGTCGCAAACGTTCGTCACCTGAAGCTCCGGCTTCCACACTCTGTGGAGTCAGAAACAATGCGAGAAGGATGACTGTGCATCCGAACAAGATACGGGACAACATGGCCCGCTCCTTTCCAGTGGCCTCCTCACTCAACTGTTGAGTCGGAGAGGTTCACACCATGAAAGACGGAGCAGAACCGATTCTATTCAGGGGATTTTTCGATTTTTTCCGGAGGGGCAGGTGGACCCAGAAAAAGGACAGATCTTTGTGGCATGACCAGACGGCCACCATTACGCCATTCCAATCCAGCCCACGAGTTGTCCCTGTCCATCGAACGCTTTTGCCATTCATGAGCGGTTTTCGCACGGCCCAGGCGATCCCACAGGGAGGAAGTCCGAATCGCCAAAGACCGATCCTGATTCAATCTCACCTGCGCTGATTCGAGGATCAGTTCTGTAGAACGCAATCGCCCCTCTGCAAAGGCGATTTCCGCATTCAACCAATCCCCCCATCCGTCCAGAGGATTGAGTTCCATAAACCTGGCAATCGAAGACCGGGCGGAATCTACCTGGCCGGTTCTCAACTCACAAAGTGCTCTGTGAAACCACACACTGGGATCATTGGGTGTCTCCACAGAGAGGATGTTCAACAACTCGTGTGCTTTCCGGTCCTGGAGAAGATAAAGGTGCCCGGCAACCCTGCTCCACAACCCGGAGACGTCCATGGCGGAGTGTCGCAGACCATTTTCAATCTCTATCCGCCCAGCGGAATCACCCTTTTCCAAAGCTGCAATACCGAGAATGACCCACGGCTCGGGACTCTCAGGCAACTCTTTGGCGGCCTTGTGAGCAGATTGACGCGCACGGTCATACTCACCTGCCCTTAGACAAACCCATGCAAAATCCAATTGGTGTCGAGGATCACTGAAACCTTCACGTTCTTTTTGATCAAAGCGCTGGAACCAACGAATCGCATGGTCTGCGATTGGTTGTTCTTCACCATGAACCGGAAGGGGTCTGATCAACATCCCCTTCTGAAGATCGGTTCCTGATTCGAACTGATCACTGTCCGTTCCCAGAAACCGGCCCAGAACGGTTGCCAGAATGATCAAACCTGCGAACAGACCAATGCGTAAATTGCCGGCTGGGGAAACTCCACTTCCGTGAGTTCTCCCTCTCGATCTCGGTCTTTCGCCATCGCGCACAGCTTCCAGCATCTTTGCGAAACCCCGAAGGGTCGAAGGACGCTTGTTCGGATCGAGGGACAGAGCATCGCGCAACAGCCCTTTCAGACCCGGAGGATTCATGGAGATCTCTGAAGTCTCCAAAACCGAACTTCCTGAAAGCAATCGATCTGCCACCTCTGTAGCATCCCGCCCTGCCCACGGTGGGGAACCGACAACACACTCGTGCAAAAGAACGGCAAGAGCATAAACAATCTGTGACTCCTCGATTTCAGCCTCGTAATTCGCCAGCAGAATTTCCGGGGCTATCCTCGAAGCGTGGAGGTCCAGATCGAGATCTTCACGTGAAAGAAGCCGCGAGGACAATATTGAGAATTGACCGTCACTGCCCATCAGAATGGCATCCGGTTCGATGACCGCAACAGGGAGGCCTCGCTCGAGCAGGGCACCAAAGATTCTTGCCAAGTGGGCGAATTGACTCAGAAGCGTGTGATATCCACCCACCAACAGAACATCCCAGTTGCGGTTCGGTTTTAACCGGGTCAGGGAGATACCGTCCCGAAGGGTCATCATCGATGGGTGGAACTGGTCATGCGCCACCAGGCGCAAGCCAAAGGACGAATCATCCAGTGAGGAAAAGTGCGTCAGGGAATCCAGTTGTTGACGCCAGCGGAGCGAGCCTCCCGAAAGACCCTCTGTTGGCTGGGACGGGGAACGGAACTGCCGGAGTTGGGCCTCTTCCTTTTGAGAAGAATCCCCAGCGTCATCCACCGAAGGGGTGGTTGCACTCATATCCGGAGTTTCGACACCATCGCCGTTTACCAAAAGAATCCCCCTCCCAGGTGAATGTTGCACCGGGGAGGGGGACAGAACAACCTGACAATGACAGGAGAAACAAAGTTCTCATTGGGATTGGTCAGGATCCTTCAAGTCCCAGGAGGCCCGGATCCACGTCCGGTGGCAGCTGGGTTTTCTCTTCCTTGGAGTCATCTGCGGAAGAATCATCCGCAGCCACCGGCGGAGCGGCGTTGTCACGAAGCACGTCTGGCAATGGAAGATCCATCAACTGATAGATCTCCTTGTCGTTGAGCACTTCTTTCTCCAACAACTCACGGGTCAAAAGTTCCAGTTTCTCCCTGGATTCCCCAAGGATTCTCAGAGCTCGCTGGTAGGAGTCCTCGAGCATGGACCGAATCTCTTCGTCGATCATCATCGCCGTGTGCTCACTGAAGTTTTTCGCCTCCCCGAGCTCCCGGCCGAGGAAGACGTGCTCCTCACCCCTCTTGAATGAGACGGGGCCCATTTTTTCGCTCATTCCCCAAAGGCAGATCATTCTCTCTGCAAGGCTGGTCGCCTGCTCCAGATCGTTGGATGCCCCTGTGGTGAACTCCTGGAAAATCAGGTCCTCTGCGGCCCTTCCCCCCAACAGAATCGCGATCCGGTTGAGCAGGTAAGTCCGCGAGTAATTGTTGATATCCTCCATCGGCAGTTGCTGGGTAACCCCCAGTGCCCGGCCGCGGGGAACGATGGTGACAGAGTGCACCGGATCCGTCTCAGGAAGAAGCAGGGCGAGAAGAGCGTGCCCAGCCTCATGATAGGCGGTCAGCTCCTTTTCCTTCTCGCTCATCGCCTCATCCCGCAACGTCCCCAATTGAATCTTGTCCTTGGCACGCTCGAAGTCTCCATGGGTGATACGCTGGTGGCCTCTCCGGGCTGCCATCAGAGCGGCTTCATTGGCGAGGTTTTCCAGATCCGCACCGGAAAACCCGATGGTTCCGCGGGCAAGAGACTCCATGTCGACGTCGGAAGCGAGGGGCATGTTACGGGTGTGGACACCCAGAATCGCCTTTCGGCCATCTTTCTGCGGACGCTCTACCACCACCTGTCGATCGAAACGCCCGGGACGGACCAATGCCGCATCGAGCACGTCAGGACGGTTGGTCGCCGCAAGGACGATCACGGCCTGATTCGATTCAAAGCCGTCCATTTCAGAGAGGATCTGATTGAGGGTCTGCTCGCGCTCGTCATGACCGCCGCCCAGTCCCGCTCCTCTGGAACGCCCGACTGCGTCAATCTCATCGATGAAGACGATACAGGGCGCACTTTTCTTGGCTTCATCAAACAACTCGCGAACCCGGGAAGCACCGACACCGACAAAGAGCTCGATGAACTCGGAACCGGAGATGGAAAAGAAGGGAACTCCTGCTTCGCCGGCAACCGCCCTGGCGAGCAAGGTCTTGCCGGTTCCGGGGGGCCCCACCAACAGGACTCCCTTGGGAATCTTTGCGCCCAACTGAGTGAAACGCTCAGGCTCCTTGAGGAAATCGACGAGCTCTTGCAGTTCGGTTTTCACATTGCGAAGTCCGGCGACGTCGTCAAAGGTCACCGATCCCTCACCCTTCTCGAACTTTTTAGCCTGATTGCCGGCAAACTTGCCGAAGATCCCCGGCCCCCCCATCTGTCGACGGAGACGATTGCTCATCCACCAGAAAAACAGCAACAGGATGATGAATGGGACGATCCCGGAAACCAGTACCTGCCAGCCGGGCGTCGTGTTGTCTCTGAAGGTGACGGGCACGGTGTATTCAGCACCCAGTTTGTTGAGGTCACTTTTCAACTCACCGGGAATGACAGCGAAGACCTTCAGGGTCTCGAGACTGTTTTCAGAATCGATACCGGGCTGGTCAACGGTCACCTTGCTGCGCAAGATCGCCACGAAGACTTCCTGCTCCGCCTCGGTAACACTTTCCACATTGCCACGCTCGACCTCACTGAAGAGACGGTTGGCTTCCACTTCGAGAGCGCCGATTTTCAACTTGTCACTGAACAGGTTGGTCAGCGTGAAAACACCGAGGAGGATGACCAGCATCCAGAACCAGGGTCTCTGACTCCAGGAAGGTGGAGACTGTTCATTCTCATCCAGCTCGTCGGGGTCGTTGGGATCAGAATTTCTTCGATCGGGATCTCTCAAATTTTGCTCCTCTGTCACTGGAATGCTGCGGCTCTCTGCATCCCATGATGAAATGAACGTCCCCGGACACGAGTACGCCGTTCCCGGCTTGATCCGGTGAAGGCCCTCTCGGGAAACTTCACCGTCACCACCCTCAGTTCAACGAGGACGGCGATCACCGGGTTCCGGAATCCAGTGGATTGTTCCGGGCCTAATATAATGCCAGATCGCGGGCCGCTTGTGCCACTTTCTCTGGCTGGGGAAGGATCACTTCCTCCAATTCGGGTGCATAGGCCACAAAACAGTCCATGGCACCCACACGGCGAACGGGAGCGTCCAAATGATCAAACAGCTCATCCTGAATTCTGGCTGCCAGCTCAGCACCATATCCCCAAGATAGCGATTCTTCGTGAACGATCAGGACCTTGTGATTGCGTTTGACCGATTCCTCGATGGAATTCCAATCGTAGGGAGCCAGTGTTCTGAGATCGAGGATCTCCACCTCAATCCCCTCAGCCGCCAGAGTTTTGGCGGCGGTCATGCACCGGTGGACCAGGGCACCGTAAGTGACGATGGTCAATCGATCGCCTTCGCGAACCCTCGCCGCCTTGCCGAAAGGAATCATGAAATCGGGACCAGGGTAGGCACCCTTGTTGTGGGTCTGTCGGTAGAGATGCTTGTGCTCGAGGAAGATCACCGGGTCCTGACAGCGAATGGCTGTTCTCAACAATCCGTTGGCATCGGTGGCGTTGCTGGGCATGACCACCCGCAAACCGGGGATGTGGGTAAACAGGGTTTCCGCAGACTGGCTGTGGTAAACCGCTCCACCACGAAGGTAGCCACCGCTGGCTACCCGGATCACGACAGGACAACTGTCCGCACCTGCAGAACGCCAGCGCATCAGGGCCAACTCTGAACGGATCTGATGGTAGGCGGGCCAAATGTAATCGAGGAACTGGATCTCCACGACAGGCTTGAGACCACGAACTGCCATGCCGATGGCACGGCCGACGATGTTGGCTTCCGCCAGCGGTGAGTTGTAGACGCGATCGCCACCGAACTCTCTCTGCAAACCAAAGGTCGCCTTGAAGACTCCACCCTTGCCCTTGACCTCTTCGAGCACATCACTGCGACTGGCGTCAGCGACATCCTCGCCGAAGACATGGATTCGCGGGTCGCGACGCATTTCATCACGCATCGATGCATTGATCATGTCGACCATCGTCGTCGGGTCTGCACCTTCCTCGACAACTGCGGGTGAATCAAAACGGTCTGAAGTCGGATCGACCGTGGGCGAGTAGAGATGGTCCAGCACCGTTGAAGCATCCGCCTGCGGTGCGGCCACGGCAGCATCCGATGCGGCTCTCACCTCGGCCTTGATCTCCACACGAATCTTTTCGAGGGTTTCCTCGTCAGCGAAGCCGTTGTCGATCAGGAGCTTGGGGAAGGAGTTCAGGGGGTCACGGGGCTCTTCCTCTTCGCGCTCACTGGAAGGACGGTAGAGGCGCTCATCGTCGGAAAGACTGTGACTGTAGGGACGCACGACCTTGGCATGCACCAGTGTCGGGCCGCTGCCCTTGCGCATATCCGCCACTACCTTGGTCAAGAGTGCATGGCAAGCCACGGGGTCACACCCATCGACTTCATGCACGTCGAGACCGGGGAATCCGAGAACGAGACTCGAAATCGATCCACCGGGAGTGTTGACCTCCACAGGGACACTGATGGCATAGCCGTTGTCCTCGACGACAAAAAGAACCGGTAATTCGAGGTTGCAGGCGGTGCTCAGGGATTCCCAAAACTCGCCTTCACTGGTCGTTCCATCGCCGACTGAGACATGGGCGATTTCGCCGTCGGACCAGTCATCGATCTGCTCACGCAGCGAAGCGTCGTCCTTGCCCTTTTTCCATGCTTCTGCAGTTCCCACCGCATGAAGACATTGGCTACCGGTACAGGAGGACTGATTGACCACGTGAAGATGTTTCGCCCCCCAATGGGAAGGCATCTGACGACCGGCACCGGCAGGCTCGTCATGGGCAGCGGTTCCCATCTTGAGCATCTCTGTCGGCGTCAGGCCCAGCTGGAGCATCAGAGCCCGATCCCTGTAATAGGGGAAGAACCAATCCCGTTTCGGATCGAGAACCCTTCCGAGAACAGTGTTGATGGCTTCATGGCCACAACCATTGATCTGGAAGAAGATCTTTCCCTTGCCTTTGAGACGAATCTCTTCGTCATCAATCTCCCGGCTCAGGAACATGTTTCTGTAGATGTCGAGAAGGTCGTCCTTCTCCAGTCCATGCAGATCCACTTTTGGCTCCTCTGACTTCCGGGGACGCCCGGGAGATTTCCGGTTTTTGTTTTTTTGAGTCGGCATGTCGGTCCTGACCACTCCCCAGGATCTGGAGAGGCTGGGCATTATCCCTCACTGGGCATGATCCCCCGGTTTGACCCCCCGGGGGGCTATAGCGAACTATGGCCATTCTAGGGTCCTCAAGGCCGTCATTCAACGAGACCCGATCCTTCCTCTTTGCTGGATGGACAGGGGCGATTCCGGGTATCGTTCAGGAACCCGTGCCCGGAAGTAGTCGATCCAGATCACCCCCTCCAGATCACACTCTCCCTCGCACAGACAAGATCTCTGGAATGAAGGTCCCGTCACCGACGGGCAGGAAGGAACCTGAAATGGTTGAGAAGATCGGCAGTTTCGATGTGGCGGTCGTCGGCGGTGGACCCGGTGGTTATGTGGCTGCCATCCGTGCCGGCCAGCTGGGAATGTCCACGGTCCTCATCGAAAAAGATCCGCAACCAGGTGGAACCTGTCTTCACAGGGGCTGTATCCCGACCAAAGCCCTCCTGCAGAGTGCACACGTGCTCGATGTGGCCAAGGAATCATCCTACTTCGGTATCCAACTCGACAATCCCGCGGTCGACATGGAGGGAGTCCTCTCCTTCCAGAAAAAAATCGTCCAGAAAAATGCCAAGGGCGTCGAATACCTGCTGAAGAAGAATGGTGTCACTACCGTCCATGGAACCGGAAGACTGGATGGCCTCAACTCGATCCGGGTCGTGATCGACGATCAAACCGAAAAAGTGGTCGAGGCAAAGAACATCATCCTTGCAACCGGCTCTGTCGCTGCTCGACCCGGATTCCTCGACTGGAGTACCGACAAGATCATCACCAGCGATGAAGCTCTCAAACTCGATTCTGTTCCCGGCAAAGTGGTCGTTCTCGGTGCCGGTGCAGTGGGCTGTGAGTTCGCCTCGATCCTGAATTCCTTCGGCAGTGACGTCACCATCGTCGAAATGATGGATCGACTGTTACCCATTGAAGACCATGAGTGCTCCGCTGAACTTCAGCGCTCCTTCAAGAAGCATGGCATTCGCAGCATGGTCTCCACCAAACTGGAGAAAGCGACCCCGACCGCCTCTGGAGTCGATCTGGTGCTGACTGACGGCAATGGCAAAACGGAAGAGATTCATGCAGACATTCTCCTTTGTGCCATTGGCCGCAAGCCGGTGACGGATGCCCTCAAACTGGATCAGGTCGGAATCAAGACCGAAAACGGCTTCATCCCGGTCAACCCCGACCAGAGCACCACACGTCCGAACATCTTTGCGATCGGTGATATCGTTCATGGCACGGCCCAACTGGCCCACGTCGCCAGTGCCGAAGGCATGATTGCCGTGGAATCGATCGCCGGAATGCACACCCAGCCAATCGTCAACGAGCGGGTTCCGAATGCGACCTACTGCCATCCGGAAGTCGCCAGTATCGGTCTGACCGAAAATGCCGCCCGTGAAGCAGGACACGAGATCAAGGTCTCCAAGTTCCCCCTCTCTGCCCTCGGCAAGGCGGGCATCGTCGGCAAAGCGGTCCCCGTGTTCTTCAAGATCATCGCGGATGAGGCCTCCTACGGAGAAATCCTCGGTATCCATATCGTTGGCCCCCATGCCACCGATCTGATCAGTGAAGGCTGTGCCATCCTCGGCCTCGAGGGAACTGCCGCTGACCTGGCCCACATCATTCACCCCCACCCCACCCTTGGCGAAGGCATGATGGAAGCAGCTCACGGTCTCGTGGGTGGCGCCATCCATATGTAGGAGTTTTCTTGGCCGAAACCATCACCTACCTCGAGTCGCTGCAACGTGGACTGAAACAGGTTCTTCGCGAAGATCCTTCCACCTTCATCATGGGGGAAGACATCGGAGCCTACGGGGGAGCCTTCAAACTGACCGACGGCTTCCTCGATGAGTTTGGTGAAGACCGCATCATCGATTCGCCCATCGTCGAGACGGGATTGGTCGGCGCAGCGATCGGGGCGGGAATGGCAGGATTCAAACCCATCGTTGAAATGCAGTTCATCGATTTCATCTCCTGCACCTTCAACCAACTGACCAACTTTGCCGCCACCTGCCACTTCCGTTGGGGCCAGAACGTCCCGATCGTGGTCAGGGGACCATCGGGAGGAGGGGTTCATGCGGGACCCTTTCACAGCCAGATGGTCGAATCCTTCTTCCTCAATACGCCAGGCCTGAAAATCGTCGTCCCTGCGACGGTGAGTGACGTTCACGGCATGCTTCTGGGTGCAGTCGCAGATCCCAACCCGGTACTCTTCCTGGAGCAAAAAGGCCTCTACAGAACCCTCAAGGAAGAGGTTCAGGGAACTCCTGAACCGATCGCCCCCGGGCGTGCCCGGATCCATCGCCCGGGAGACCGGATCAGCATCATCACCTGGGGTGCCATGCTGCACCGCTGCACCGCTGCAGCGGAAACCGCACAACGGGAAGATGGGATCTCCTGTGAGGTTCTGGACCTCCGGTCCCTTTGTCCCCTCGACCTCGAAGCGATTCGGGAGACCGTGGCCAAGACCGGCAAGGTACTGGTGATCCACGAGGACAATCTGACGGGTGGTGCCGGCTCGGAAATCGCAGCGAGGATCGTCGAGGATTGTTTCGAAGATCTGGATGCACCGGTCCGCCGGATCGCCGCTCTGGACGTGCCGATCCCCTACGCCGGGACTCTCGAGGACGCTTCCCTGCCTGACGAGAAAAGAATCCTCGAGGAGATCCGCCAGCTGTCTGCCTGGTAAGTGGCATGTGACACTTCCCTGATTGCAGGGAATGGCCCCTCCGACGCGATTCAACGAGTCCAGAAATCTGCACCCTTCGCCGAATCTGCCAATTTTCATCCTCTGGCACCTTCAACTCCGGTGGTTGCCCGAAGGGCTCCCGGGTATGATTTCCATCGTTTGATGGACGGTTGTGTCACTCCATCATTTCGGGGGATCGGGCATCCATTTCCGCTCTTCTCCCGAGTCGAATGAATTTGAAAACGTGGATTCAGAAACTGGATTCAGGAAGAAGTGAGCATTATGGCAACTGAAGTGCTGATGCCCCAAATGGGGGAATCGATCGCTGAGGGAACACTGACCCGCTGGTTCAAACAACCGGGTGACGTCATCCAGCGAGATGAGCCTCTCTTTGAAATCTCCACCGACAAGGTCGATGCGGAAGTCCCCGCTCCCGCGGATGGAGTTCTGGAAAAGATCATCGTTGAAGAAGGTGCAACCGTTGAAGTGAACACGGTCGTCGCCATTCTGGGTAGTGGAGATGGAGCGGCCGCAGCACCCGTAGCGGAAGCGGCTCCCGTGGCGGAAGCCACCCCCCCGCAACCCGCTGCTGAGCCCGCCCCTGTTGCGGAGCCCGTCGCTGCCAGCGAACCGGCTCCCGCCGCCGCACCTGCGGCCAGTGGTTCGCTCACCGATGTGCCGATGCCACAAATGGGTGAGTCGATCGCCGAAGGAACCCTGACCCGTTGGTTCAAAAGTGCAGGTGACACTGTCGAGAGGGATGAACCTCTCTTTGAAATCTCGACCGACAAAGTCGATGCCGAGGTTCCCGCTCCCGCGAGTGGAGTCCTTGCAGAAATTATCGTCGAAGAGGGTGCGACCGTGGAGGTCAATACTGTGGTCGCCAGGATCGGTGAAGCAGGAGCTGCCAGCGCAGCCCCCGCCGCTCCCACACCAGCGGCCGCACCTGCTGCAGCACCCGAACCTGTGGCTGCCGCACCTGCCGCCGCTGCTCCGACTCCGGTTCCCGCGCCGCCAACTCCCGCTCCTGCACCCGCCGCAGTACCGGCCGCTCCTGCACCGGTCGCAGCAGCAGCCGTGGCCAATGGATCCCACAAGGTCCGTTCTTCGCCGCTGGTGCGCAGGATCGCACGGGACAATGGTATCTCCGACCTCTCCGTGATTCCCGGAACGGGAGCGGGTGGACGGGTCACCAAAGACGACATTCTCGGCTTCATTGCTTCCGGTGCCTCTGCACCGGCCACTCCCGCTGCACCGGCGGCAGTGCCTGCTGCACCGGCAGCGGTTCCCGCCACTCCCGCAGCCGCTCCTTCCGCCCCGGCACTCGCGCCTCAGGGACTCCCAAGAGGTGGCAGTCAGGTCGAGAAGATGTCGGTGATGCGACGCAAGATTGCCGAGCACATGGTCGACTCCCGTCGTACCTCCGCCCACGTCCACTCCGTCTTCGAAGCAGACATGACCTCCATTGCACAGATGCGTCAAAAGTGGAAGAACGATTTCATTTCACGCAACGGTACCAAGTTGACCTTTATGCCCTTCTTCCTGAAGGCATGTTGCGATGCCCTGCGCCAGTTCCCTCACGTCAATGCATCGATTGATGGGGATGACATCCTCCTGCACAACGATGTGAACATCGGAATCGCCGTCGCCCTCGACAATGGACTCATCGTTCCTGTTGTGAAAAACGTTCAGGACATGAGTATCGCAGGAATCCAGAAGTCAGTCTCCGACGTCGCGCAGCGCGCCCGCAACAAACAGTTGTTACCGGATGAAGTCGCCGGTGGAACCTTCACCATCACCAACCCGGGGCAGTTCGGTGGCCTCTTCGGTATTCCGATCATCAATCAGCCTCAGGTGGCGATCCTGGGTATCGGTGGAATCATCAAGCGACCGGTGGTCGTCGACGGCGACAAGATCGCCATCCGCGACATGCTTTACATGTGCCTCTCCTACGATCACCGTCTCGTCGATGGTGCGTTGGCAGACCAGTTCATGTCACACGTCAAGCACACCCTTGAGAACTTCGACGAATCCGCGATTGGTTAGTGATTGAGATGGATACTGTCGTGAGGACTGACCCCGAGAAGATTCAGGTCGAGACTCCCGGCAAGGTGTCCTTTGCAGAGATTCACTCCTCGATGCTGGAGCTTCAGGCAAAACTGGGCTCCAGCACCGGGGACGCGGAAGTCGACCGGCTCTTCCTCTTTGAGCCCTCCCCCGTAGTGACATTGGGAAGTCGCAGTGCAGACTCCTCCGCCATCCTTGATCCTGAAAAACTCAAGGAACGCGGTGTCGAGATTCACACCGTTGACCGCGGCGGTGAAGCCACCTATCACGGACCGGGGCAGTTGATCGCCTACCCGGTGATCCGCCTGCGGGAAGAGGAGCGAGACCTCCATGAACTGCTCCGCAAGTTGGAAACTGCCGCCATCCTTACCCTTGCCGATTGGGAAATCGTCGGTGAAAGAAGAGAAGGACACACCGGTGTCTGGATCGGTTATGAGAAAATTGCCTCAGTGGGATTGAGTGTTCGTCGCTGGGTGACAGGTCACGGGTTGTCGCTATGCGTCAATGGAGACCAGCGCCCCTTCGACTGGATCGTTCCCTGTGGTTTACAGAATTGCCCCATCGTGACGATGGAAAATCTGCTCGGAACAAGTATCGAACTTCGCTCCGTAGAGGAGCGTTTGCGTTTTCATTTGCTGAATATTCTGAATCGGGTGGAGGCCCTATGAGTCCCGTTGAATACCGTGGAAAAAAGCCGAAGCTCGAACGCCCTTCATGGATCAAGGTCGCAGTACCCGGAGACGACTCTCTGAAAAAGGTCGGCGACTTGATGAACAAGGGCGGACTTCACACCGTCTGTCAGGAAGCTCATTGTCCCAACATTTATGAATGCTGGCAGATGGGAACGGCAACCTTTCTGATTCTCGGAGAGGTCTGCACACGCAAATGTGGTTTCTGCGCGGTCAGCAAGGGCTCCCCCACGCCGGTGGACCCCGACGAACCCCGTGAACTGGCAGAGGCCGCAGCCAACCTGAATCTCAAACACGTCGTGATTACCAGTGTCGATCGCGACGACCTGGAAGACGGGGGTGCCGGTCAGTTTGCCAAAACCCTTGAGGCCCTGCGTGAAAAGCTGCCGGAGGCGACCACGGAAGTGCTGGTCCCCGACTTCCGGCCCGCACCGGAATTGGGGCTCGATCTGGTTCTCGGTGCCGATCCGACCATCTTCTCACACAACGTTGAAACCGTTCGCCGTCTTTACCCGGCGGCCAGACCCGGTTCCAACTACGACCACTCAGTCTCGCTACTCTCCTCCGCCGCGGAAAGAATCGGCGGAGACAGGGTCAAATCGAGTCTGATTCTGGGTCTTGGTGAGAAAGACGAGGAGGTCAGGGAAACCATCGAGGACCTGTATCGTGCGGGAGCACGGCGAATCAATCTCGGCCAGTATCTGGCACCTTCTGATCGTCATATTCCCGTGAAAAGGTACTGGTCCCCCGAGGAGTTCTCAGACCTCGGAAAGTTCGCCACTGATCTGGGATTTATCAAGGTGGAGTCTGCACCACTCGTGCGATCCTCCTATCACGCCGCAGTCTAGATCACAGCAACTTTCAACCCGAGACTTGTCGATTGATCCCGCTTGTTCTCAGATCTTGCGGGTGGCAGAATTGCATCAGTGATTTGTGCAGCGTGACTCATACAGTTGTTCTCTTCATGGAATGTGGTCTCCCGTGACACCCAGAACCCTGACTCTGGACAGTGAAAATCCGGATCCCGATCTTCTCCGTGAAGCGGCAGGCATAGTCACCGCCGGAGATCTCGTGATCTTCCCTACCGAAACCGTCTATGGAATCGGAACTGTTCATGGCATGGCTGGAGCGCGCGAGAAACTCGCCGTCGCCAAGGAACGCCCTGCTGACCAACCCTTTACAGTGCATATCGGATCGCTTGAGCAGTTGGACTCACTCGTGACGGAGATCCCCGACAGGATTCGCCACGTCATCGATACATTTTTTCCGGGCCCACTGACCGTCATCCTTCCCGACGGCAGCGATTCCGGGGTTGGTGTTCGCTGTCCTGCAAACACGATCGCCCGCGAGTTGATTCAACTCACGGGTCCTCTGATTGCCAGCAGTGCCAATCGCCGTGGAGCAGCGCCCCCTCTCAACTGTAAGGCTGCTGTCGACAGCATCGGCAGTGAGGTGGGAATCGCCATCGACGGTGGCCCCTGTAAGGTTGCCGAGGCTTCTACCATCATCCGCTTTGATTCCAGGGGTGCATTCGAGATTCTTCGCCAGGGATTGATCACGAGATCGATGATCAGCAAGGCTTTGGGTGAATTCAGGGTCCTCTTCGTATGTACCGGAAACACCTGCAGAAGCCCGATGGCAGAAGCCTTATGCAAGCAACTGATCGCGGACAGGGAAGGCGTGCCGGTGGAAGGGTTGTCTTCCCATGGCTATCACGTGGAAAGCGCCGCCCTCTACTCGGGAGGCGGGCCTGCCAGTGAACACGCCGTCACCGTCATGGGCGAGATGAATGCGAACGCAAAAGAACACGTCTCCAGACAACTGAACCATGAAATGCTTGAATCTGCAGACCTGGTCCTCGCTCTGGCGCCAAACCATCTCGAGGGTATCCGCCATGCCTGTCAGGGAGAGAATGAAATCCTCGACAAGTTGTTCATGATCAACCCCACGGGAGTGGCCGATCCTGTCGGCGGTCCCATTGAAATCTATCGCAGCTGTGCTTCTGAAATCAAAAACGCCATCGTTCATCAATGGCTGGAGAGGATCGTCAAGCCATGAAAGCCTTCATCGGTTCAGATCATGCGGGAATCGACGGGAGAAATGCGGTCGCCGCAGTTCTTGAAAATCGGGGCTGGGAAGTCGAACACATGGGTCCGTCGAATACAGACGAAAAGGCCGACTACCCCGATATCGCTCATGACGTTGCCGCTGGCGTCACTTCCGGCGATGCGGAAATCGGTATTCTCGTCTGTGGTACGGGTCAGGGAATGGCAATGACTGCCAACAAATATGCGGGTGTCCGCGCAGCCGTGATCACGGATTCCTTCACCGCAGAAATGGCTCGTGGTCACAACGATGCCAACATTGCATGCTTCGGGGAAAGGGTTCTCGGGACAGAAAAGATTTCTGAACTCTTGGCGGTCTTCCTCGACACCCCCTTCGAGGGAGGACGACATGGAACACGGGTCAACAAGATCGATCGTGTCACCGGTTGAGAATCACTCAAAAAAAAAGAGCCGGCAGGAATTCCTGCCGGCTCTTTTTTTATGGCTGAAGCCTGATCAGCGTGCGGTTCCTTCGCCGTCCCCCTCAGGGTCAGTCGCTTCTTCCGTGGAAACGGTCTCCTCCTCATTGAGGAACTCCTGGATATTCGCCTGAGTCATCAGGTTTGCTTCGTACTCTTCCAGCAAGGCTCGCTGCTTCTCAAGAAGAAGACGATTCTCGGTGGTGTCCTTGAGGGTATCGAAGAGCTCCAGATCAGCGTCACCCATTCCCTGAAGACGGACCATGTAGACCGCCTTGTCGAGGTCACTGACCACAGGTCCGATCACGGTCCCTACTTCCTGAATATCGAAAGCGGATGTCAGGAGATCCCTGGCTGCAGGAACGGTATTGCCGTTGATACGAACATTGAAAGATTGGGTCCGGGTCAGCGGCTCAAGACTGTTGACGGTGTAGTTGTTCTCTTCAGCCGTGGATTGCAGGGTAGTGGAGCCTTCTGCGATCTGACTGACCCAGCCTTCGACGGCAGTCGAAGCAAGAGCCTTGGCCTTGTTCTCCTCGGTGGCCTTGATCACATCTTCCAGGGCCTCGTCATAGGTCATCGGACGCTTCGGCATCATTTCACGAACGCGAATGATGAAGTTACCCTGCGAGTTGGTGGCGATGGCCTCATAGAGATCCCCAGGTA
>JACETR010000019.1 GCA_013911165.1 Planctomycetota bacterium
AGCTTCGGCGGGGGCGGGGTGGGTCGGGTCGAGCACGCTGTAGTCGAGGAAGTAACGTCCTTTGACGAGACCCAGAATGCCAACTCCGATGTAAAGAAGAACACCGAGGCTCATGGCGAGATCGACGAGCCATGTGGGCAACAGGCGATCGGTCAGTTCTTTGCCAAAGAGCAGGGCGTGAAGGATGAAGGCGGCCGCGACCAGCACTCCCGCCTGGAATCCTCCACCGGGTCCGATCTCACCATGCATCTGCACGTACAGACCGTAAACCAGAATGTAGGGGAAGAGCATGCCACCGATGGTACGCAGGACGACGCTATCGCTCATGCGCCCTCCTGACTCTGGGCAGTTTCTCGCCGTGCCGAAGGGGACAGGGGTCTCAGGATCAGGATCACGCATACGCCGGCGGTAAAGATGACTGCGGTTTCGAACATGGTGTCGTAACCGCGGTAGGAAGCGAGCACGGCGGTCACCGCATTGGGCACATGATCGCCGAAGTCATTTTTCGGACCGTCGTCTCCGGCATCCACTTTGCCGACATTCTGGGCGATGTACTCGGGGGCCACGTTCACCGTGGCCGGAGCTTGCGGATCACCAAAGCGGGGCATGTCAGCGGTGCCGTAAATCAACAAGGCACCGGTGACGAGGACGGTCAGCAGGGCAGTGGGGTGAAAGTTGGGACCCGCCTTTTCACGGGTACCGGTGCGGGTCAGGGCGGTCAGCAGCAAGATCGTCGCCGCTCCTGCGCCGACTGCGGCTTCCGTGTAGGAGACGTCCATGGCAAACAGGTTGGCCCACTCGACGGCGAGCAGCAGGCTGTAAATGCCCATCAGCATGACGGCACCGAGAAGGTCACGAGTCCACATCGCTGCAATGGCTGCAACGACGGCGATCACCAGCAGGATTACGTTGATCAACAGAACGGGATCACTCATCGGCGTCCTCCCGTTCCGTTTCTCCAGTCCATGGTTTGACGCCGCGCAGGTGAGCAGCGCGGGAAATGGCATGGGTCGAAGTGGGAGTGGTGACGAAGAGCAGCAGCGAAATGGCAACCAGTTTGCCGATGGAGAGCCCATCGACCGGCATTTCATCGGCGAGTGAAACGGTGATGATTTTCAGAGCCAGACCGGTGAAGACGAGCAGCTGTCCAAGGGTATCGGCGGTGCCCGCCGGGTGCAGGCGCGAGTAAAAATCGGGCATGCGCAGGATGCCGAGGGATCCACTGAAGGCGAAGAAGCCACCAAGAATCATCAGGGCATGGGCGATGTGCTCTATCATTGGAAGAACCTCCTCGACTCGACAAATCGCAGCAGGGCGACGGTGCCAAGGAAGTTGACCAGTGCATAAAGGATGGCGATATCGAGGAAGCCACTGCGGTTGCCGATGTAACCCAGCAGGGCGAGCAGGATGACCGTTTTGGTTCCAAAGACGTTTACAGCGAGGACCCGGTCAAAGACGGTGGGTCCCTTGACGGCTCGAATCAACGCCAGGAAAGCCCCGGCAAGGATCAGCAATGCGGTGATCAATTCGGCGGAGTTCACGGTGAATCCTCCGCATTCTGCGGTGGGTTCTCAGTCTTGTAGCCGGGAATCATCACCGAGATACGCTTCTCCATCGAACCATCGAGGACGCCTTCTTCCGCTTCATCCGTCAGAGCGTGGATCAGATAGTGATCCTCCTCCACATCGACGGTGACGGTACCCGGAGTCAGGGAGATGGAGTTGGCGAGCAGGGTCTTTGCGAGCGGGTGATCAATCTTCACCGGAACCTTGACGAAGCGCGGCTGGATGGCGGAAGACGCTCCCCATGATCTCCGGGTGACATCAAGGCTGGCAAGGATGATTTGCCCGATCAGCCAGGGCAGGTAGGTGATGAATCGGGGCAACGATTCCACTGGCTGGTAGTTTTCGTTCATCAGATTCAGCCGGTGACAGCAGTAGACCGCCAGTAGGCAGGAGACGATGCCGGAAACGACGAGAAAGGTTTTGTCGAACTGTCCCGAAAGGAGCAGCCAAAATCCCATCAGAACCAGAAACAGCAGAAGTGTACGCACGTCGGTGAGTCCTGATCCCGATTCTTCCAGTGGTTTCATGTTGGAGGGAAACAGGATCTCCCAACCATGGCAACGCCATGCCCCCCGCAGGGAGAACCCATGCACAGAAGATGGCATGAGCCAATCGCACTGTCTACTGCTCACCGATCGAGATTTGCTCCCCCTTTTGGTAAAGGGGAAGTACCATCCCTCCGAAACCGGGAACCATCCCGATAGGGGGCCTCTTGTCATTTGAAGAAATTGCCGGATTGCTCGCTGCGGCCTGTTGGGCAACGGGAAGTTATCTCTTCAGTCGCATCGATGCCCCGGCGGCCGCCCTGAATCTGGGCAAAAATGTCTTCGCCGGAACTCTTCTCGTTCTCAGTTTGCCCTTCGTCGGATCTGGCCTCGCCGCCTGGCAGGGGGCGACCACCACCGATTACACCTATTTGGTTCTGAGTGGTATCGTCGGGATTCTGATCGGTGATTCGGCCTACTTCCGCAGTATTCAGATTCTCGGTCCGCGTCGGGCACTGGTGCTGACGACCCTGACACCTCCCGTTTCCGCCCTGATCGGCTGGTTCTGGCTCGCAGAGGTCCTTGAAGCCGGTCAGATTCTCGGAATGACGGTGACCCTGGTCGGGGTTTTTGTCGTCATTCGAGATCAGCGACTGGCCTCGGACCGGGGCAAGTTTCGTGAAGGAAAAGTGGCCGATGGGATTCTCCTCGGCGTACTGGCTGCTCTGTGTCAGGCTTCGGGGATCGCTCTCTCAAAAGTGGTGATGATGTCATCCCTCGGAGCGTTGGAGGTTTCGGCGGTCAGGATCAGTACAGCGGTCATTGGCGGATTGATCTTTGCTGCCGGGGTCGGTCAGCTCAAGTCATGGACCGCCCCGATCAAGGATTGGAAGATCGCTCCCAAGCTGTTGATCGCCAGTTTCATCGGCACCTACATGGGAATCTGGCTCAGTCATGTGTCCGTGGATGCGATCAGCCTGGCAGTGGCGACGACTCAAATGTCGATGACGCCGGTCTTCATGGTGCTGATTGTGGCTGTGGCGTTACGACAGAAGATGGCTCTGCTCGCATTTGGGGGAGTGATGCTGGCGGTCGCCGGAGTGGCACTGTTGATGCTGCCGCAGATGGCGACCCGTCTGATTCATCAGACCTTCGGGGGCTGAACCGCCTTCGGTCGGTAAATCAGGTACAGATTGCGGCTGTACATCAGGATTCCTGCGGCCTGGGCGAGCATGATGGGCAGATCGACGTTGCGCCACGCATAGATGAAGAGCCCCACGCCACCGACGATGCTGCACCACCAGAAAGCCACCGGAATCGTCGATTCCCCTTTTCTTTCGCTGGCGAGCCACTGAACCAGCCAGCGGGCAAAAAAGATGGATTGGGCTCCGAGGCCGAACCAGACCCACAGGTCGGCGGTCAGCTTGTGTTGGAGGGTTTCGAACCAGCCTGCCTCCGCAGAGATCTCGGCGATGGCAAAGGTCAGGACCGGGAACGGATTCCACACCATCACTGACTCTCCTTCGCCGTGTACCGCAATGATCGACGAATCATTCTGCGCACCATCAACAGATCGAGAAATGCAGGGATCCCGCGACCGAGGGGGGAGTACTTGCTCGTTCCCAATTCACGGGAGCGATGGGAGACGTCGACTTCGACGGTGCGCCCTCCACGCATGTGAACGATGTAGGGGAAGAAGCGGTGCAGACCGTTGTACAGGGTGACCCCCTGGATGATCTCGCGGCGGAAGACTTTCAGGGAACAGCCGACGTCCTGAAAGGTCATTCCGAGAAGTCGATTGCGGACCGCATTGGCAAACTTCTGGGCAAAGGTGCGAATCCACGGGTCTTGCCGATTGGCACGTACGCCGAGGACCGCATCCACACCCGCAGTTTTTTCGAGCATGGCGGGAATGTCGGCGGGATCGTTTTGGCCATCGGCATCCATCGTGATGATGAATTCGCCACGGGCGGCGGTAAAGCCGGCTTCGAAGGCGGCAGTCTGTCCGCTGTTCGGGACGAGAGTCAGGATCCGCAGAGCCGGAGTCACTTCCCGTCTTCTCTCCAGAAATGCAGGGGTGCCATCATTCGAACCGTCATCGATGACGATCACTTCGAAGGGGCGACCGAGTGAACCGAGAACCTCAAACACCTCATCGAGGAGGGGAGGCAATGCCTCTTCCTCGTTGTAGGCAGGAATCACCACGGAAATGTCGAGTGTTTCGGTCGATGCCATTTCATTCCCTCGAAGAACAGTGTGGGGCTCAAGGGGAAGATGCTATCGGAGAAGAGTAAAAACGGCAACGGGACCGGGGGATCCGACCGCAGAATCTACCGGCGAAGGGCATCCACCGCAGAGCGGGAGGAGGCGACCCAGGCAGGAATCGCTCCACCAATCAAACCCAGACCAAAAGAGAGCGCCAAAGCAGTGACGGCGATGGTGGGGGAGAGCTGAAAGGAGAAGCTGATGTCGGTGAAGGTGTTGAAGTTTGCCGCACCGGTTTCGATGCCATGGAAGGGAGCGACCAGACACAGCCCCAGCAAGCCACCGATCAGCCCCACCTGGGCGGATTCGAGCAGGAAAGAGAGGAAGATCTCCGCGCGGCTGTAGCCGATGGCCAGCAGGATGCCGATCTCATGATTGCGGGCAGAAACAGTCGCCAGCATCGTGTTCATGGTGCCGATCACCGCCGCGGATCCCATGATGAGAGTCAGGAAAACGGACAGCCCCAGCAGTGCACCACTCAGGCCAGTGGTCTGTTTCGCGAGGTACTCACTCTGGGAACTGATCTCAAAACTGAGGCGCGGATCCTCTTCCAGCTCTTCATTGATGACGGAGTAATCGATGCCTTCATTCATGCGTGCGATGACCCGGCTGTAGGCGGGACGATCGAGAGCCTCGAGCATGCGATCCACGGGGCCCCAGATCTCACTGCCCTGGGCGTTGTCAAACTCGTAGATCCCCACCACCTTGAAGGGGGTGGTGTTGAGTTTGAGGGTGTCCCCGAGAGCACAGTCTTTCATCCGGTTGACCAACGGCCGACCGACGACGACTTCATCCGTATCCCAATTGGGCCAACGCCCTTCCAGCAGTCGTGGAGGATCAGGGTGCAGGGTCAGTGAAGCCGGTTCGATTCCACGCAGAGGCGCATTGACGAGACCGCCTTCGAGTTTCTCCATGTATAAGGCGAGAAAGCACTCCGCTGCGGCCAGCGGTCGACCTTCGCTGTCGCGAAGAATCTCCGGTCTTTCCTTGATGATGATGCGGGCCGCTTCACGGGGGATCCCCGATTGACCTTCGGATGTGGAGCCGGGTCTCAGGTAGACCGCCACTTCATCCGCTCCCAACGGTTGAAAGAGCTGCTCAAATCCGTTGCGCAGGGAGAGCACTCCACAGAGGACGGCGGTCGTCAGCGCAATTCCGAGAGCCGTGAAGGCGACCTGCGCACGACGGCGAAGGAGATTGCGGGTGGTGTATCCGGTGGGGAGTGCCATTAGCCCAGACTCCTCAATGCCTCAGTCGGTCGATAGCGAAGGAAAGGAATTCCGGCACACATTCCGGCAGTGATGCCGAGTACGGAGGAGGTACTGATGGCCAGCAGAATCAGGCCCGAATCGATTTGGTAGTTGCGGATACTGTCTCCAAAGTTCAGGACCACCAGATCCTGGGTGCCGATGGCCAGAGCCAGCCCCAAGGCCCCCCCGATGAGAGCGACTGCCAGGCCTTCGATAATCAACAACAGGCAGCTGGTGATGGGGGGGAAACCCAGAGCCTGAAGAATGCCCGCTTCCTTCAGTCGCTGGCGTCCGGCGATGAGCATGGCGTTGACGACCGAGAAGAAGATGGAGAAGAGCACCGCTCCACCGACGGTCCCGAGAAAGAGGGGCAGGTTACCAATGGCCGAAACAAAGAAACTGGCAAAGGCCGCTTCGGTGACGGTCTGGGTTCTTTGGGGACCATTCAGGAAATCCTGATCGATGGAGTTGGCGATCAATTCTGAAGGACTGCCCTGGTCGAGATTGACGTAGTAGACCCCTGCCGCGACTTCACCAATGGCTTCACCGCTCTCGATGGAATCGTTCAGGTAGTCGGAGCGAAAGTACATGATCTTGTCGGGGATTCGGGCCTTCAGAGGCCTGAAGATGCCGACGATCACATAATCCCACGCGCCCCCGTCGGTACGCTGGTAAATCGCCGGAATGATGGGGACGGTGTCGCCAATCTGGAAGTTGTACTTCTCGTCGTCGCGCAGACCCATACCGATGATGGCGGCACGCTTTTCGGTGGCGAAGGCTTTCTTGACCGCTTCCCTCGCGCCCGGACCGGTGACGCCGTTGGGGCCCTCGATGATCTCGAAGTCCTTGACGTACATGTCGACGAAGCGGTCCTTGTTGACGGCAAACTGCGGGAAGAAGTTGGAAGGATCCTGATAGTATCCGCCAAACCACCGGAACTCACTGGCGACGGCGACCGCATCCTGAGCGTCGATCTTGGGACGATACGACATGGGCAGGCTGACGAAGAGACTGACCGCAGACTGGGTGACCAGACGAGTGGAGGACGCACTGCGCACCCCGGCATCGATGCCCCGGACCACTGCCAACAGGAAGCACAGCAGGAAGACGGCGATGGTGATGGCCAGAATCGTCAGCCCATTTCGGGTCTTGTTGGAAAAGACGTGACGGAAGGCGAGACGCACGGGAAAGTTCAACTCACGCCTCCCCTTGGGTCTGTCCGGAGGCCTGACGGTTGATTTCGTCGGAGACGAGATGGCCCTTGTCGAGTTTCAGAATTCTGCGGGCATTGGATGCCGCTGCCGGGTCGTGGGTGACCATCAGAATCGTTTTGCCCAACTCTTCATTGAGTCGATTCAGAAGTTCGAGGATTTCATCGGCGCTGTTACGATCCAGGTCTCCGGTGGGTTCGTCGGCGATGATCACATCCGGATCGGTGGCGATGGCACGGGCGATGGCCACCCGCTGCTCCTGACCTCCAGAGAGTTGGGAAGGGCGGTGACCGGCCCGGTCGGAAAGCCCGACGATATCGAGGGCAAAGTCTGCCTGCTTCTTGCGCTCTGCCGCCGACAGTGGGGTCAGCTGCAAAGGCAGCATGACATTTTCATGGGCGGTGAGGACCGGCAGCAGATTAAAAGACTGAAAGACGAAACCTACATGGCGAGCACGCCAGGCGGGCAGCTGTCTCGTGGGGATACTGCTGACCTCAGTTTCAGCGACGGTCACCGTGCCCGAATCGGGGACGTCGAGTCCGCCGACCAGGTTCAGAATCGTCGTCTTGCCCGATCCACTGGGGCCCATGAGAGCCGCGTAGTCACCATCCGGGATGTTCAAATCGAGTTGGTCGAGGACGATCAGGTCTTCACCACCTCGGGAATACTTTTTGGAAACTGATTTCAGTTGAATGTAGGGGTCTTGGCTCATCGATTTCCTCCGATCTTCACCGGATCACCTTCCTGAAGGTCCGCGGGGGGGTTAACGATCACCGTTTCGCCACCAATCAATCCCGATCCAACCTCGATCAGGGCGTTGTCGAAGTCATCGCGCAAGGTCAGGGAGCGCTTCTCGACAAAACCATCGACGAGCACGAACACCTGATTTCCTTCTCCGGGCAACAGTGCACTCTTTGGCAACAGCACCATGGGCGGGGTGGGGTTGCTCTCCTCTTCAGGGACGAAGACAACGCGAACGCCCAACTCCGGCAAAAGTCTTTCATCACGCTCAAGGAATTCGGCACGCAGTTCAACGGTGGCCTTGGCTCGGCTGGCGGTGGGCCAGACTTGGCGTACCTGGCCGCGGTAACCCTCCTCCGGGTAGGCATCGAGATAGATCAGTACCGGTGCACCGACACGAGCGGCTTCCAGAGCAGTTTGTGAAAGTTCGATCTGAACTTCCAGAGTGTCGAAGTCGACCAGTGTGGCCACCGATCCGCGGGCATTGGCACCGCCACCGCTGGCGACGACCACTTCCCCGACTTCAGCATTCTTTTGGACGATCACACCGGAGAAGGGAGCATAGACCGTGGACTTGTCGAGTCGCACGAGGATCTCTGCCAGAGATGCCTGCAGCGATTGCACCCGCGCGCTGGCTCCTTCATGGGTCGCTTCTGCGCTGTCGAGAGCGCTGGTGGGAACGTCTTCCGTTTCACTGAGTTTGCGCTGTCGTTCCATGGCAAGACGCGTCTGCTTTTCGTTCGCCTGGGCTGCACGAATTTCAGCCTGCAGTCGATCGCGATAAGCTTCGAGTTCGCGGGTGTCGAGGCGAGCGACCACGTCGCCCTGATCGACCCGGGAGCCTTCCTCCACATTCAATTCGACGAGGCGGCCGGGGATGTCGGTGGAAAGTGCAGCACGGCGACGGGCAACGATATAGCCATTGGCCGCTGTGCCGGCTCTGGCCTTGGCACCTCCACGCCTTTGAACCCGGGCGGTTTCATACTGGGCCTGCGAATCTTCCGTGACACTGGGCCACTCTTTCCAGCCGATGTAGCTGATCAAGACGAGCAGGATCAGCATGAACGGACCTCTGGATGACTTGGCAGCCGGAGTGCGATCGATGCGCAGTCTGTTCAGATCCGGCTTTTCGGGGGAGGAGTTGCTCATTGGCTTCAGTCCTGATTCTCACGGGCATTGCGGGCTCACGGCCTGAATCGTCAATTCGACCATCGGGGTGCAGTATAGCGGTTCAGATCTCAACCCCGGTAGTGATTTACCAGCCCTGCTCCTCTTTTGCTGAACGAATGCTGTCGTTGAGAGCCCGGATTTGGCGCTGCTTTGCTTCCGGGTTTCCGGGATAGCGAGTCTCCCTTTGCAGAGGGTAGGCCTCGGTGCGCAGGTGTATCGGCATCGAATGACCCTGTCTCCGTCGTCGCTCCTCTCGCAGTTGACCCAATGCGACGGGGCCGACGACACTCGCCTGACCGGGACCTGCCGCAGCCTGGGTCATCACCCTTCCATCCATGTCGACAATCATGCTCGCTCCAGGCCATGAGAAGGGAGGGTAGTGATCGGCGGATGCCCCCTGATTGCAGGCGACGACTGCCGCCAGATTCTCGACCGCTCGACTGCGATTGATGAGGGTCCACCAGTCGAGGGGTTCGGTTGCACCCCAGGGATCCATGTAGGCACTGATGCGGATCAGAACTTCCGCTCCACCCAGGGTCAACTCGCGGCAGGTTTCCGGGAAGAGCCAGTCATAACAGGTGGCGACTCCCAACTTTCCGATCTCGGTATCGGCGACGGGGAAGAGGGGTTCGTCGTAGCCAGGGAGATCGTGGGGACTCGTGTGAACCTCCCATGGAATCCACGGATTGACCTTGCGGTAACGGGTGAGAATTTCTCCTTCAGGAGAGATGAGCACGGTGGTGTTGAAGAGGGCATCGGGCCAACGCGGGTCGACCTCGAGAAAGGATCCGCTCTGGATCCACACCTTGTGTTTCTGTGCCACTTTGGCGAGGCGATCGGTGTGGGGATTGGGGATCTCTACTGCCAGTTTTTCTACCAGTTCTTCGACCGTTTCGTAGATGGGACCGGCGTGGGCAAACTCCGGGAAGACGATGAGGCGGACATCGTGAAAGGGCTGGTAACCGACCACTGTGTTTTCCAGTTGTTCGATCAACCGGGTGGTCACTCCTTCCATCTCGTCGCGATGACGGGGATGGGCATGATCGGTCTGGCAGCAGGCGGCGTAGTAAAGCAACGGTCTTCCTTCCGCAGTCCTCGTTGGACTTGCTGAAAACAGCATATCGTCTTTCAGCGTGTGAGGCAGGAGGTTCGCAGGATCAATCCCTGTCGGTCACGGCGGATGGGTGGAGTATTCTGTCCACTGTTTTGAGATTCGCTCTCCTGTTGCAGGGCGAGAGCACTGCCTCGCAACAGCAATCCATGGCCATGCCGTTCGCGGATGCGATCGACTTGTGGGAGCAGTTTCTGCCACTTCTGTTGTTGTGGCTCTTCACTGGTCTGGGAGTTTTCCCCCGGGTTGTCGTCAGTGGGAAACAGTTCTGGCTGTGAGGCCTCAGGAACGAGATGGATTCCATCGAGGATCACACCGATGAAACGTACCGCCGTGCGCCGCTGCTGCAGGGCCCCGCGCAAACCCAGAGCAGTGGTAATCAGGGTCGGATCATCCTGACAGGGGTGACGCAGTTTCAGGCGGCGGCGATCGCGGATGTGGTCGCTGTAGGCGATCTGTACCGTCAGCCCTCTGGCGAGGAGTCCGCGACGGCGTAATTCGAGCGCCGCTCTTTCTGTCAGATATTCGAGCATCGCATCGAGGGTACGGGGACAGGAGACGTCTTCATCAAAAGAGGTGCCCCGTTGAAGGGAACGGGGGACTTCGCGGCCTCCAATACTGCGATGGTCTTCCCCCCGACAACGTTGAAAAAGAATTTCTCCCTGTCGACCGAAGAGTCCGCTGAGAGTGGGAAGTGTCAATTGCCGTAGCTGATCGACATTGGCGATGCCGAGTCGCTGGAGACGTTCGGCACTGCGCGGGCCGATCCCCGGCAGTTCGATGATGGGCAACGCTCTCAGCAGGGCGTCCTCTTGTGTCGGGTCCAGGAGTCCGATGCCATTCGGTTTGTGTTGGCGGCCGATGAGGCGGGCGAACATGCGGTTGCGACCGAGGCCGACGGTAACCGTGAGTCCCGTGTTGTCGGTGACCTGTTGGCACAGTCTTCGTGCTTCGGCGACCGGATCGGGAAACAGTTTTTCGGTGCCGGAGAGGTCGCAATACGCTTCGTCGAGATGCTCCTCCAGTCGTGGGGAGAGGGTTTCGCACAGGTCAAAGAGTTGTCGCGCATAGGACCGATACACCGATTCACGGCCGCGAACGATGATCAGGGTCGGGCAGCGGCGCACTGCTCGTCCCAGAGGCATGCCAGCCCGGAGCCCGTGTTTGCGGGCTTCATAGGAGCAGGAGGCGATGACGCCACTGCCGACGGCGACCGGGCGTCCGGCGAGGCGCGGGTTGCGAATCTGTTCGACGGACGCAAAGAACGCATCGATGTCGACGTGGAGCATCAGGGAGTGGCGTCGTTTTCCGGTTTCGGAATCGGAATTAACGTCGGAAGTGAAATTGGCTGTGGAATTGGCAGTGGAATTGAAGTCGGTTTTCATCAGTGATCCTTTTCAGGGGGGCGATGATCATTGCGAACATCTGTTCGCATCGCAACCCCCTTATTGGCGATCCCTTGTTCCGGCAGTGGGTGGACCGCAACATGGTGCCAAATCGGCAAGGAAACGCCACGAGGTTCCAGTTGTGGACTGTTGGGGCTGATTTGCCGGAGGGAAAACCTGCGCTCGGGAGGGGAAAACAACCTTGGAAACACTACAGAGAACCGGCATCGACGAACACGGGGTGGAGACCCTGATTCTCGATCGCCCGGAGACGATCAACAGCCTCAATGGTGACATGGTGGCGGAGTTGTCGATCGCTCTCACCGCCATCGGGGAGGATCCCCAGGTTCGTGTCTTGCGTATCAGGGGGCAGGGCCGTGGATTCATGGCCGGAGGAGACCTGCGCTGGTTTGCCGGCATGTTTGAGGCGGAAACCGATCCGGTAAAGCGTCGCGAGGTGGTTCTCGAAGAGATCCGCAAGGTCCATGACAGCATCCTCGCCATCGACCGGATGGAGATTCCCGTCATCGCCCAGGTTCATGGGGCCTGTGCCGGGTTCGGTCTGAGTCTGGCGATGGCCTGCGACCTGGTAGTGTGTGCGGACGACTGCAAGGTCACCCTCGCCTACAGTGGCATCGGCACCAGTCCGGATGGAGGATCGACCTATCAACTGGTGAGACGCGTCGGTCGCCAGAGGGCGATGCAGATGGCGCTGTTGAATGAAAGACTCTCTGGCAAGCAGGCAGAAGAGTGGGGGCTCTTCGCCCGCGCAGTTCCCGCCGAGGAACTCGAAGCGGCAACCTTGCAATGGTGCCATGGGCTCGCCGCAGGGCCAGCGGGAGCCTTGGCAAAAACCCGCCGATTGATCCGTTCGCCGAAGTATGATCTGGAAGCCGCTCTCGAAGCGGAGGCGCGCAACTTCAGTGAATGTGCCGGTGGAGAAGAATTCTCCGAAGGGGTTCGGGCCTTTCTGGAGAAACGTCGACCCGATTACCCCAGAAGATCCGGAGGTCAGGGATGAGCGCAGCAGAGGGAGCCCCACTGGCGGGCAAAGTGGTGTTCATATCCGGTGGCAGTCGCGGGATCGGCAAGGCCATCGCCCTCAAGGCGGCGGCGGACGGAGCCAGGGTGGTGATCGCGGCAAAGACGGTCGACCCCCATCCGAAGCTTCCTGGAACGATTCACGAAACCGCGGAAGAGGTGCGTGCTGCCGGCGGCGAAGCTCTGCCGGTGCAGATGGATATTCGCGACGATGATCTCGTCGATGCCGCCGTAGCCCGCGCCGTGGAAGAGTTTGGTGCGATCGATTGTCTCGTCAACAACGCCAGTGCCATCAACCTGACGCCGGTTTCTGCGACTCCGATGAAGCGGGTGGATCTGATGTTTGATGTCAACGTGCGGGGGACCTACACCCTGACCCGGGCAGCGGCACCGGCGATGAAGGCGGGGGGGCATATCGTCAACCTGTCGCCACCGCTTTCGCTGAACCCGGTCTGGTTCGCCCGTCATACCGCCTACACCATCTCCAAATACGGCATGAGCATGTGCGTGCTGGGCATGGCAGAAGAGTTTCGATCTTCAGGGATTGCGGTCAACGCACTCTGGCCACGAACCGTGATCGACACCGAAGCCTTGCGAATGATTCCCGGAGTCGATCGCAGGGCGACTCGCCAGCCGCAGATCATGGCAGACGCCTGGCATGCACTGGTGCAACAGGACGCCGGAGCAGTGACAGGGCAGTTTCTGCTGGATGAGGAAATCCTGGCCCGGGTGGGGATCACGAATCTGGAGGCCTATGCCAGTGATCCTCAGGTGCCTCCTATGCCGGATCTTTTTGTCGATGGGCCCGGTTCCCTTTTCGATCAGGGTTGATCGGCGCTCAGCTTTTTCAGCTCTTCGAGAACGGTGGGGGCGAGGGGGACTTTTTTGCCCGTCGCATATTCCACCTCGACGATGCGGGAAGAACCGAGTGCCACGATGCGATCATGGGTGATGGACCGGATGCGGTGCTCGAGAGTGTAGCGATCGGTGCCGATATCGGTGACACGGATGGCGGAGACCAGTTCTTCAGGAAAGACGACCGGCGCCCGAAAGATGCATTCGACCTTTGCCAGGATCGGACCGCTGGCTGTGTTCGGGCCGAGATCGCCGCAGCCGATTCTGCGAAACCCCTCGAAACGGGTCTCTTCAAACCAGCCGATAAAACGGGTGTTGTTGACATGGCCAAGGGCATCCATGTCACCCCAGGTCACATGCAGGGGGATCTCCAAGGGCCAGTAATCTTCGGCGTCTGAATCTGCCATCGGTGACCTTTCCTGAAAGTGTGTTTTTGCCGGTTGGCAGGAGTATGCCACAGGGGAGCGGGAAATGTTGAATCAGGGCTCAATTCCTTCGTGGATTTTCGAATTTGGCCAAACCCGGGAGAGTCGGGATCTCCCGGGAAAGTGTCTTTGAAATCGGGTCTCCCCTTGTTCAGACCCCCTCCAATCCCGTATCTTCCCCTGATCGAAGCGATCCCTCCTGAGGGGGGGACTCACTTCATTCGCGGGGAGTGCCCAAAGGCTCGGCGGGGAATGTGTTCATGCATTACTGTCGGGGCGGCGTTTTCTGTGCTGCCTGCCCTGTTTCGTTGATTCTGAAACCAGCGTTTCGGACGAATGGGTCTCCGAAAGTGTTTCGGAACAGCGGTGGGTTTGACGACAGGGTTTATCCGAAGAAGGATTTCTTTTTCGGCGATCCGATTTTTCAGTCAGCACAGAATGTCATGGGTCTGGCCCGCACTGATTTCAACTGACGATATCGGCTGCACTGAAGTGGTGTTGCCGACTTTGATGACGGACCGAAGGAGGTACGCCCCATGCGAGGAGTCTTTTCCCCGCAATCTTCGTTGCGATACATCACACTGGCCCTGATCGGGCTGCTGTGTCTTCCCTGTATGCCTGGCAAGGTGCACGCGCTCGATTTCAACCTGCTCGATGGCAGGGTCACCGGGCAGTTCAGCACGACGGCCAGCATGGGACTTTCGTGGCGGGTTTCCAGTCGGGACCAGTCCATCATTGGAACCACCAATGGCGGAACTGCGTTTTCACTCAATGGTGACGACGGCAACCTGAACTACGACAAGGGAGATATCTTCTCCAAAAACTTCAAGATTCTTCATGAAATCGCATTTGATTTTGAAGACTACGAGTTTTATGTGCAGGGCTTCTACTTCCGCGACCTCGCCATTCGAAAAGGGGAAGTTCTGCAAGAGGGGCGCCCGGAGATTTCGGGTACCACCGTGCGCTTCGCCGGAAGAAACGCTGTTCTTCTCGATGCCTGGGTGCGTCGGGAGTTCGATCTGGGCGACAAGCCGGTGCTGTTCACACTGGGAAGTCAGGTGATCAACTGGGGTGAGAGCACGTTCATCCAGAACGGTCTCAATACCATCAATCCGGTCGACGTCTCCAAGTTGCGTGCAGCAGGTTCCGAGATCAAGGAAGCTCTTGTGCCGGTTCCGGCGCTGAAGTTCGATTTCGATCTGACCGACACCATCGCCATTCAGGGTTTCTACCAGCTGGGCTTCCGCAAGACCCGTCTTGAGCCCTACGGAACCTTCTTCAGCACCAGTGACATCGCTTCCCCCGGAGGCAATGTGGTGCTGCTCGGATTTGGTGTCGATCCAAACGTGATCGATACTCCTCCTGGCCCCGCCACTCCCGGTTACAACGCACCGGTGGGTGTGGGTGTGACCCGGACCGGCGATCGCGAAGCCAGTGACTCCGGTCAGTACGGAGTTTCCGCTCGCATGTTCAGTGATCTCTTTGGTGGTGCCGAGTTCGGTTTCTACTACACCCATCTGCACAGCCGTCTGCCCCTGATCAGTTCCATCACCGGAACCGAGGCCGGAGTGGCCGCGGGCAACTACGGGGCTTCGGCGGAGTACTTCCTCGAGTTCCCGGAAGACATCCAGACCTTCGGTGCAAGTTTCAACGCCGATCTGGGAACCACCGGCTGGGCGATCCAGGGAGAGGCCTCTCTTCACCTCGATCAGCCACTTCAGGTCGATGACGTTGAGATCCTGCTCGCTTCTCTCTCGCCTCTGAATGCCGTCTTTGGACAGAACCAGCTGGGAGCCTTCGATTACAACGAAAAGGTCACCGGCTACGTGCGCAAGGACGTGGCTCAGGCCCAGTTCACCGTCTCCCGCATCTTCCCCGGTCTTTTCGGAGCGGATCAGGTTGTGGTGGTCGGCGAGCTCGGTGCGACGATGGTCAACGAGTTTGACGACAAGAACCAGTTCCGTTACGAAGCGGTGGGAACCTACACCACTGGTAACCCCTTCTTCACCGCTCTCGGTATCCAGCCTGGAACCGAGTCGATCGACGCTTTCCCCGATCGCCTGTCGATGGGTTACAGGATTCTTTCCCGTGCCACTTACTTCAATGCTCTTGGACCTCTGCCGCTGGTTCCCCAGATCGCCTACTACGACGACTTCAAGGGAACCTCACCGGTACCGGTGGCCAACTTCATCGAGGGACGGAAGACCCTCAGTCTTTCGGTGGGAACCGGTGCGCTCGGTCTTTGGGACGTACGCCTGGGTTACACCAACAGTTTCGGTGGCGGGCGCTACAACCTGCTGAATGACCGGGACTTCATGTCACTGACCGCGAGTTATTCCTTCTAGGAGGAGAGACAAAAATGCTGAATAAAACCTGGATTACTACTTTCGTATTGCTGAGCAGCCTCGCGTTGCTCGCTGCCAACGGTGCAGCACCCCAGGATGGGGCAGAGCGTCTCGGCAAGGATCTGACTCCCGTCGGAGCGATCAAGGCTGGAAACAAGGACGGATCCATCCCGGCCTGGAATGGCGGACTGACCAAGCCGGTTGCCGGCTGGAGTTCGGGCGATCACTACGTCGATCCGTTCCCGGGCGACAAGATTCTCTACACCGTCACCGCCGCCAATGCAGACAAGTACAAGGATCTTCTTTCGCCGGGTCAAATGGCGATGCTGAAGAGATACCCGGACACCTGGAAGCTGAATGTCTACGAGTCTCGCAGGACCGCTTCTTACCCCGAGGATATCTATGCGGCCCTGAAAGAGAATGCGACGACCGCTTCTCTGACCGACGATGGCAATGGCGTGCAGAATTGTCGCCGCACTTCGCCCTTCCCCATCCCCACCGAAGGACTGCATGGCATCTGGAACCACGTTTTGAGATACCGTGGAAAGTCGACGAAAAGAACCGTCGGCCAGGTAGCCCCGATCGCCGATGGCCGTCACACCATGGTGACCATCGAAGAGGAAGTGCTCTACCGTTACAACGCTGAAGGCATGAATTCGGAGAGTTCCGACAACGTTCTCGCCAAGTTCTACCAGGGAGTCACCGGCCCTCCGCGGTTGGCAGGAACCAAACTGCACGTGCACGAAACTCTCGACCAGACCTCCGATCCTCGCAAGGCGTGGGTCTACAACAAGGGTCTTCGCCGGGTTCGCCGTGCTCCTCAGGTCTCCTTCGACAACCCGGGAACCGCCAGTGACGGTCAGCGCACCAACGACCAGTTCGACATGTTCAACGGCAGCCCCGAGCGTTACGAATGGAAGCTGGTGGGACGTCGTGAACTTCTGGTGCCTTACAACTGCTACAAGGCCCACAATGCGGAAAAAGATCCTGCGGATCTGATTCAGGCAGGGCACCTCAATCCGGACCTGCTTCGTTACGAGAAGCACCGTGTCTGGGAAGTGGATGCTGTGGTCAAGGATGGAACCAGTCACCTCTACAAGCGCAGAACTTTCTTCTTCGATGAGGATTCCTGGCAGGCACTGGTCATCGACCAGTACGACAACTCCGACAACATCTGGAGAGTCTCCGAAGCCTATCCCATCATTTACTACGATGTTCCGGCCTTGTATGACACGCTCATCTCCCACTACGACCTGCAGAATGGTCGTTACCTGACCATCGGTTTCAATGCCGAGGGACAGGTCGAGGAGTGGGTCGATGATCTGAAGGACAGCCAGTTTACTCCTGCGGCGCTCCAGCGTCGCGGCAAGCGCTAAGAATTTGCCAGCGGCTCCCCGGAAACGGGGAGCCGTTTTCAATTCTGTCTATCCCGAATTCAGTCCGGCTCATCTTTTCCTGTGAATCATGGGCAAGGATCGCTGGCTCGGCGGGCCATGGGGGAATGTCGAGTCCAACAAGTCGTGGAAGTGAACAACGTGAACAGATTTCATTTATCGATGCTCATCTTCTGTTTGATCGGTGCCCTGGTTCTTTCACCAGGCACTCAGTCCGACCCCGCCAACCCGATCGCTGCCGCTGACGGAAAAGAGACTCCCTCCACACCACTTCCGGATCAATCCTTCATGATGTCTGCCAACAAGGTCGCCAATGCGCTCTATCTCGCAGGGGATCTCGCAGGGGATCGGGTGATTCTGGTGGGTGAGCGTGGCCTTGTTCTCCGGTCATCAGATCGGGGAAAGAACTTTGAGCAAGTGCCGGCACCCACACGCAGGCTGCTTTCCGATGTCGAACTGCGGGAAGATGGGGTGGCCATCGCTGTTGGGCATGAGAGCACCATTTTGCGGTCGCAGGATGGCGGAGACACGTGGCAAGTGGTTCACCATGATCCGGAACAGGATCTGGCTCTCTTCTCCGTTGCTGACGAAGGCGAAGGGAACTGGGTGGCAGTGGGGGCTTTCGGTCTCGTGCTGGTCAGCTCCGACGATGGGGTGACCTGGGAACAGCATTTGGTCAGCGAAGATGGGCCTCATTTGTATTCGGTCCGGGTTCACAGTGAAGGTCTTTTGGCGGTCGGGGAATTCGGTTCTCTCTTTTCCAGCAAGGATCACGGCGAGAACTGGAAAATGTTGCCAGTACCCTACGAGGGAACACTTTTTGACATCCTGGTCATGAAGGATCGCTGGATCCTGATGGGGTTGCGTGGAAACCTCTGGGAGGGCAACGCCTCCGAATGGAAACAGATCGATCACGGATCGGAAGCCACCCTCTTTGGTGGAGCGATGCTGACAGATGACACGGTCATCGTCGTGGGGGCCGAGGGGGTCACACTGATTCGTTCTCCCGAAACCGGAGAGTGGACTCACAAAAGTATTCAGGAAAAAGATCGACGATTGCTGTCGGCTCCCTTGCCTCTCCTTGACAACTCTGTACTGGGTCTCGGGGAAAAGGGATTCCGCTGGATCTTCGGCCGTGGAAACCAGGGAACCGGTGAAGGGGAGGGACGATGAAGAATTGGCTCTCCAACCTTCTCTTTGAGAAAAGTCGTCTGGTTCTGTGGGGATTGGCGCTGGTCACTCTCTTTCTGGTTTTTCAGGCGAGTCGCCTTGCCATCGACGCGGGTTTTGAAAAGCAGTTGCCCGTCGATCACCGCTGGATGGATGTTTTCCGTAAATACCAATCACAGTTTGGCGGAGCCAACCGTCTGTTGATTGCCGTTCGTGATAAACAGGGAGACCTCTTCAACGCAGATTCCCTGGAAAAGGTGCGTCTGGTCACCCGGGCCCTCGAAGCGATTCCAGGAGTGGATCGCTCTTCGGTGACCTCCATCTTCACTCCCAATGTTCGATTTGTCCGAATCGTCGAGGGCGGTTTTGACGGCGGCAATGTGGTGCCTGCGGATTGGAGACCGACCCCCGAGATGGCCCTGATGGTGCGTGAAAATGTTCTTCAGTCGGGGCAGGTGGGGCGTCTGGTTGCCAATGATTTCTCTGCGGCGATGGTGACTGCGAGATTGATCGAGACCGATCCGAATACAGGGCAAGCTCCCGACCCCATCGAGGTGGGAGCCCTGCTCGAGGAACGGATTCGTGCCCCCTTCGTGGATGACCAGATCGATGTTCACATGATCGGGTTTTCGAAGGCGGTTCACGATATCGCCTCCGGAGCAGCCATGGTGGCGGCCTTCTTCCTGATCGCGCTGGGAGTGACAGCCTTTTTTGTACGTGGATTCACCCGGTCGTGGCGTTTGACTTTGCTGCCGCTGGCGACTTCTCTGCTTGCGGTGGTCTGGACGATGGGAGGAATCACCACTCTCGGGTATGGTCTCGATCCCATGTCGATTCTGGTGCCTTTCCTGATCTTTGCCATCGCCATGTCCCATGGTGTGCAGATGGTGGGGGCACTCTCCGCAGGACTGAAGGAGGGGCTGTCTCCGGCAGAAGCCTCAAGGAAGGCCTGGGAGCAATTGCTCACTCCGGGGTTTGTCGCTCTTATCAGTGATTCTGTCGGTTTCCTGACCCTGCTCTTCATCGAGATTCCGGTGATTCAGCATCTTGCGGTGATGTCTGCGACCGGAGTGCTGCTGATCTTTGGTACCGGTTTCATGCTTCTGCCGCTGCTGCTTGCACGCATCCAGTCCAGTCCGGAACTGATCGCAAGGCTGAGCCGACCGATGCCGCGGCGGGAAAGTCTGTGGCAAAGAGTCAACTCTGCGACGAAACCCGGTGTGGCGTGGGCACTGGTGTTGATCTCACTGGTAGCAGGTTTGTTTGCCTATGATTCTGCAAACCGGGTCATCATCGGGGATGCGGATCAGGGACTCCCTGAGTTGCGCCCTGAATCACGCTACAACATCGATTCGGTGACGATCGCCAACTCATTTTCGATCGGTGTTGACCTACTGACAGTCATCGTCGAAAGCCATCCCGATGGCAGTATCGATCATGGCGTCATGGATCTGATCGATGAGTTCCAGTGGCAGATCAGCCAGGTGGAAGGGGTACGGTCGACCCTGTCCTTGCCACAGGCTTCGAGAATCCTGACCGCTGCCTGGAGCGAGGGATCTCCCAAGTGGCGTGAACTGCCGCGGAACAGTGACATGCTCGCCCAGTCACTTTCGAGTATCGATACCTCAAGTGGTCTCCTCAATTCGGATGCCAGTGTCATGACGGTGATGGTCTTCACCGAGGATCACAAGGCGGCAACGATTTCGCGGGTGACCGAAGCTGTGGAGAGATTTGATGATCTCTATGGAGTGGATGGGGTGGCGCGATTTGAATTGGCCACCGGAAATGTGGGGGTCATGGCAGCCACCAATGAGGTGGTCTCCGAGGCGCAGTTGAGAATGCTGCTGACGATTTACCTGGTCGTCGTCGTACTCGGCCTGCTGGCGTTCCGGTCTATCAGGGCGACTCTCTGTGTGGTTCTGCCATTGGTGCTGGTCAGTATTCTCTGTTACGCACTGATGGTTTACCTCGGAATCGGACTCAAGGTTTCGACGTTGCCGGTCGCCGCGCTGGGTGTGGGAATCGGAGTGGACTACGGGATTTACCTCACTCACCAGTTGTTGATTGCACGCCGATCGGGATTGTCTCTTTCTGAAGGATATCTGGTCGCCTTGCGCAGATCCGGAAATGCAGTTCTGGTCACCGGCCTGACTCTGGCGGTGGGAGTGGCAACATGGATCTTCTCTGATCTCAAGCTGCAGGCGGATATGGGAGTCCTTCTGAGTTTCATGTTTGCGGGGAATATGCTGGGAGCACTGCTTCTGCTGCCGGCATTGCAGTGGGTCATCCCCGGAGGTGGGTCAGAAAAGGGTGGCGACGAAGCCAAACCCCAAACCAGTTCCTGATCGGTTTCTGAAACAAAAAAGGCCGCAACCTTCTGCAAGGTTGCGGCCTTTTTTTATGGTCCTGCCGATTTCAATTAATCGTCGGAGGCCTTTTTTGCCCACTCACGATTGGTGATTTCATTGGAGGAGGCGGGGATCTCACCGGTGGCAAAGTGATCGACCGCAATCGCTTCACTGCGGGCCTGTTCTGCCGAATGAATCCGAAGAGCTCCTTCCTGATCGATGATCCCTTTTTCGAGACCTTTCTCGATCAGCACCGGCAAGGGAGCCTTGGCCAGAGTGCCACTGCGAACCGCCTTTTTGAGTGCATCCCGGTCCTTCTGGGCTGCGACCACTTTTTCAAGGGCGTCCTCCAGAGTCCATAATCCGGGGGAGGAAGTGGGTCTGGCCATCACCGAACCGGTGAGGGAATGCCAAAGTTCACCCCCGTCGAGGAGGCGGGCACTGACTTTCGCACTCAATTCATCGGAGGGGCCATTGCTGCGAGGTCCGCCGGGAACGCCGATCAGTTTGAGTCCCCAGGCGGCCGGTCTCAGGGGCAGATTGTCGAGGAATCCACCCATTGCCTTTTCTGTTTCACGAACACAAACCTGCATCAGGTAGTCGACGACATCCCGGTCTCTCTCCGGGCGGCCTTCATCCTGAAACTTTTTCAGGGCCGCAGAGCCAACGACCATCCAGGTCAAGGCATCCGCAAGTCGGCCGGTCAGGTGTTCCTTGCGCTTGAGAGCTCCACCCAGAGTTCCCATGGCGGCGTCGGTACACAATGCAAAGGCACTCGAGAGTGCAGTCAGTTTCTGGTGACTGCGTCCGATGGAACCAGCGAAGTGGCGTGCACCGTAACGGGAACCGGTCAATCGATGGATCAGACTCTGAATCGCTGTCGAAACGACGAACCCGACATGACCCCAGAACGCATGGTCAAAGGCTTTGAGGTCATTATTCTCCACCGCCGCCAACTCTTTCTGGACCCAGGGATGACAACGCACTGCTCCCTGACCAAAGATAATCAGTGTTCGAGTGAGAATGTTGGCGCCTTCAACCGTGATCCCTACCGGAACCGCGGAGTAGGCATTGGCCAATTCATTGCGGGGACCACGGCAGATCGCATTTCCTGCGACCACGTCCATGCAGTCGTTGACGACTTTCCGAAGTGTTTCTGTGGCAAAGGCCTTGGCCACGGCACTGATCACCGCCGGCTTTTCTCCACTGTCGACGGCAAGAGTGGTGGATAGTCGAAGTGCATCGAGAGCGTAGACGTGGGAGGCGGAGCGAACGAGGGGCTCCTGAACTCCTTCAAAGCGGCCGATAGGCAAACCGAACTGCTCTCGAACCGAGGCGTGGGCTGCGGCAACACGCAAGGAGAGTTGCGCCCCTCCTGTGGAGCTGGATGGCAGCATGATGCCTCGTCCTGCGGACAGGCATTGCATCAGCATCGTCCAGCCTTTGCCGCATCCATCCCTGCCACCGATGACCGTATCCAGGGGAACAAAGACATCCCGTCCCCGGGTTGGACCATTGAGGAAAGGAACCCCGAGGGGGTCGTGGCGCTCACCGGTCTCGACACCCGCGGTATCCGCGGGAATCAGGGCGCAGGTGATTCCCAGATCTTCCTTGTCACCGAGGAGGTGGTCCGGATCGTAGAGTCGGAAGGCGACGCCGATGAGGGTCGCCCGGGGAGCGAGCGTGATGTAGCGCTTCTCCCAGTTAAGCCTCATACCGAGGACTTTTTCTCCGTCCACTTCCTCTTCAACGATGACACCGTGAGAGGACATCGATCCGGCAGCGTCCGATCCGGCTCCCGGTTCGGTCAATGCAAAGCAGGGGATCTCGGTTCCCTTGGCAAGTCGTGGCAGCAACTGCTTCTTCTGATCTGTCGTTCCGTAATGAAGTAGCAGCTCACCCGGTCCCAGTGAATTCGGAACCATGATGGTGACGGCGAGGGCATTGCTAATAGTGGCCGCTTTGGAGATGACATTGGAGACCGCAGTGGCGGAAAAACCGAGTCCGCCATACTCCTCCGGGATGATCATGCCAAAGAAACCGTGGTCACAGAGGAACTGGAATGCTTCCTCTGAGATCGATCCGTTTTGGCGATCCTCCCAGCAATCGACCATCGTTGCCAACTCGGCGAGGGGACCGTCGATAAATTCCTGTTCACGGGCGGAGAGTTCAGAAGTGCCCTGACCCAGGTAGGCATGCCAATCGGGACGGCCACTGAAAATCTCACCGTCCCAACCCACGGTTCCGCCCTCGAGGGCCTCTTTTTCGGTTTCACTGATGGCGGGCAGGATGCCACGAATGATCTTCATCACCGGCCGGCTGAGGAGCTGCGCTCTCAGGGGGGAAACGAGGGCAAACAGGGCAAACAGGAAATAGACTCCGAAATAGACGGTGCCACCATTGGAGCCCCAGGACTCGGGCCAGCCGATCCAAAGGGGATCGAGACCGACGATGAGGCCGGTCAGTAGCACTCCCCAGCGAACGAGGCCCGCTGCTGCGAGAAACAGGCCGGGCAGCAGCGCTGCAACTCCGTGAAGAATCAAATCGAGCAACTGCGGATTTTCCATGAAGGTCTCCTATTTCACTCGCGGTCGTGGTCTCACTCGGGATCGCCGGTGGGACCCTCGGTAATTCTCTCATCATCTGCCAAAAGATCCCAACCCAGTACTGACGTCATCATATCGATGATCTCCAATGGATTGATTCCCAAGTCGAAGTTGAAAAAGAGCAGGGTGCCGGAGAAACCGATCCACGTATCCCGACTGAGTTGCTGATGGGGCGTTAAAGCCTCAAGAGAGGGGGCACGGGTCAAAATGGGATTGGGGGCAAGGCGATGCAGACGGAGAAGGCTGCAATTCTCTCCAGTAATGTAGTTATTGCCGGACAGGGATAAGTTGGCGATCAAAATTTGATCAGGAGATGAAAGTCCCCAATTTTCAAACAGATCCTCGTTGCCGATGAGTGCTGCGGGGAGGGCAAGGGTCGAGACAGGAAATGCGGCGGTTCGCAATTGACCGACAGGTTGACCAGGGCGAGGATCCCAGCCGATGTTCTGGCGTGGTTTCAGGGCCAGGTCGCCGACTCCAATCGCCGGGTGTAGCCAGTCGGTCGCCTGAGCTTCGAGATAGATTCCCAGGCCGAGGCCTGCCTCGACATGGAAGCAATCGGTCAGATCTCTCTTCAATGGAGCAGAGCACCCACTGAGGAGCAGGAATGTTCCCAGAAGAATCGAAGAACTGACTCGCAACATCGTCGGGACCTTCCCGGAAATCGTCCTTTGACGGTCGGAGTGGGGGCTTCCCCTCTCCCCGGCTTGTTTTAACATTTTCAGAGTCAACGTGGGGAGGGAAATCACAGTTCCAGCCTCAGGTTGTTCAGGGACAGGTTTTCTCGGAGCGGAAAGCAGTAACAGTGAAGACAGCGATTCAGCCATTGTCACTCGTGAGTCATTTTATGGGTCATTTTACTTCCGTAAGTCTATGGGTCCTTCTTGTCCTCTCGGGAATTCCCCTCGTGGGCTTTTCCCAGGATGTTCCTCCCGAGGTGATCGACAGGGATCGATCGGTGCGCAAACAGTCGGACGCGCGCAGTGAAGCGTTGGATCAGGTCAGAGAAGGGGTGGCGAGTGGATCCCCCGAGGTGGTTCTCGATTTCCTCGGCGATGCCTCCGGCATGGTCAGGGATGCAGTCTTCTCCCGACTTCGAAAGTTTTCCGGGGAAGAGTTGGAGCAGGTGGTGAAAGCGTGGTCTCGACATCCGATGCGCAAAGCGGCACCGGAAACCCGCGATCTCATCGAATCCGGATTGGCGGAAGCTCTCGTTCATCAGCCGCGCCCTGCGGCAGCAGATTGGTTGCTGACGGTCGCCAGTTCAAAAAAATCAGGACAGGCTTCCCGGGAGTTGTCTCTGGCTGCATTGGCACAACTTCCCCAGGGGAGCCTCGACAAAAAAACGTTGCGTACACTGATTCGTCTTGCGGACAAGGAGTCCGCATGGTGGATCCGTGGGGAAGCCCTGCTCGCTCTTTCGCGACTTGATCCCGAAGCTGCAGAAAAATCAGTCTCCCGAGCCTGGAATGAGAAACGCCTGTGGCCGATGAGGCTCATCAGCCTTCAGGCTCAGGTTCATCTGGATTCAGCCGTCGCGATAGAAAGGGCAACAATACTGTTGGCGGAAGAGATTCGTGATCGACAGGGGGTCTGGGATGGAAGAATTGAGCGAGCGGCCCTCCAGTTGCTGGGCGAAGAGGTTTCCAAGTTGCCCCGCGCTGAACGTGTTGAAACCATCGAGTCATTGATTTCCAGAGCGATGGACGCAGAAGATGAGAGTTGGCATCCGGAGATCCCTGTCCTGCGCAAGTTGACGGGCGTGGACCTGTCCACACGCCGCATTACCGCCTGGGACTCCTGGTGGAACAGTCGCAAAAAGCAGTGGCTTGCCGGGGAGAAGCCGACGTCAGAAAAGGGTGAATCAGCGGATGAAGAGGGAAAGACCCGGGTTGTCGAGTACCACGGTGTCCCCATCGATTCGAAACGCATCGTCTTTGTCTCCGATGTTTCAGGGGGAATGTCACGGACTCTCGATGGTGAGTTTGACGGTTCGGGGCCCCGTCGTCTGGAAGTTGCTCGCAAGGAGTTGCTCAGGGTTCTTGGTGAGTTGCCCGCAGAATCTTTGGTGCAGGTGATGTTTTTCGCCAGCTTGCGCATCCCTGTTCTTCCCTCACCCCAGCTTCTTGCTCGCTGTCACAAGGTGTTGAAGAAGCGAATCAGTGAGCAGGGAGTTCCTCAAGGGAGAGGTGAAGCCCGGGGCAATCTGTATGGTCCCTTGCGTGCGGCCGTCATGGAGCCGGGAATCGATACGGTCATCCTGCTCACAGAGGGTGCGGCCACGGAGGGTCGTATCCACGATGGGGATCGTTTGTGTTGGCATGTCGAGCGCTGGAACCGCTGGTCCAGAGTTCGTGTTCATGTTCTTTCTGTGGGAAGACTCTCCGGCGGGAACCGGGCATTTCTGGAAAAACTGGCGGTTGGGAACGGCGGCGAGTTTCATGACATCGATGATCGTTTGGGAAAGATCGAAACGGGAGATCGGTACTGAATCGGGTACCGACACGGGACGAGCGGGAACGAGTAAACGTCGAGTACTACTCACTATTCCAGAAATACACGTTCCAATCTCCAGGTGGCCTGCCCTTCCTGAAAAGCCAATTCCAGGATGTCTCCGGAGTCGACAGTCACCGTGAAGCCGTGAACCGGTGGCTGGAATGAACGATCGACCCAATGGGAGTGATTTTCAGTGACCTTGAATGAGCGTCGATTCCAGCACAGTGATATCACTTCGATCCGATCGTTTCGGTAGCGAATCACGACCTCTTCCAGTGGCTCATCGACCCTTTCCTCGCGAACAACCGTCATTGTGACTCCGGTTGTTGTGAGGAGCTTGAACCGGGTTCCGAGACACGGGTTTGCGGACGTCGAAATCGCCTCACTACCCCGATCAGTTTGCCAAAGATCTGGATCTCTCCCATCTCGGCCTTCAATTCCAGAGGAGGAAAATCGGGGTGAGCCGATTCCAGAAACACTTTGGAACCCTCGCCCTTTCCCGATGTCATTCGCCAGCGTTTCAGGGTGCCTTCCCCTTCGATGGTCACTGCGGCGATCTCGCCATTTTCGGCATGGGATTGGCGACGAATGACGGCGTGATCTCCAGAGTGAATCCCGGCGTCGCGCATGCTCTCTCCTTCGACGAGAAGTGCGACGACGTCGTTTTTCTGACCAAAGGCGGTCGGAGCCATCTCCAACCATTCATCGGGAGATTGCCCCTGATCCAGGCAACTTTCGATGGGGATTCCCGCTGCGATCCTGCCAACCACAGGAATCGATTTGTCTGTTTCAACGCGATTCACCATGGATGGATTGGGAGCCCAGCTGCGGGATCCACCCCCTGCGACCTGAATGATCCAGCCCTCTTCGGAGAGATTTTTCAAATGTCGATGTGCGGAAGCGGGGGAGGAAAGGCCGAGTTGGTCCGCCAACTCTCTGACGGTGGCGGGTCTTCCTTGTCCCTCGAGTATGAGATGGAGCATCCGCTCCCGGGTGCTTCCAGTCGGATCCGGTGTAGTGGGGGCCCGTGAAGGAGTGGTCGAAGAATTCGTCGAAGGGCCCGCAGGCGATGCAGTGTCGGGTGTGGATTTGTTTCCACTCTTCCGGGAGGCTCCTGGTAAAGACTTGTCGCTGGATCGTCGACGGGATGCTGGCACTGGTGGACTCCCCTGAATTGAGTGGCTGGGTCGCCTGAGCGACGTCAACTTTCAGGATGGCGAACGTTTGTTCGTGAGTCAAGAAGGCTTCAGGGGCGAGTTCCGTGTTCGGCGGTGATGGTCGGAGTCAGACCACCGCGAACGTAGAAATGACCGGTGACCTTGAACCAACGGGGTTCGCATGCCGCCACCATGTCGTCGAGGATCTGATTGGTGATGGCTTCATGAAATGCGCCTTCATCCCGGTATGACCACAGGTAGAGCTTGAGGGATTTGCTTTCGATGCACTTTTGGTCGGGGATGTATTCCAACTCGAAGCGGGCAAAATCCGGTTGCCCGGTCAATGGACACAAGCAAGTGAACTCAGGGCAATCAAAATGAATCACGAAATCCCTGCCCGTGTTGGGATTCGGAAAAGTGTCGAGGTTTCTGCTGGGTTGGGTGGACAAGGGATCCCCTTCCTCAAATGAAGACAGTGCCGCATCTTAGCGGTATGGCACCGGGTTGGGGAGACATGTCCGGGGAATCCCGGAGAAAGGTGAGGGATTGGGGCAGCCCCAGGGGATATTGGATGGAACCCCATCCCGGGAGAGATATATTTGGAACAGACATGCCACATACGACAAGGGTCACCTGACGGCCGGGGGATCTTTGGTGGTTCAGGCGAGCGACAGCGGGTTCGAGTGCGAGTTGCCCAACAGTGAGGGAAGATTGGCAGTGGAGAGTTCCAGGCACATCATTCTGGGTAATGGATCCGAACTGAGACGGGTTCTGTCCCTGATCGAGGCGGACCCTCACCATGAGTGTGTTGGCTGTATTCCTTGGAAGGGGACCGACCCGTCCCTTGATCCTGCAGATCCGGGGCTGGGGGTCCACCTTTGGTTGGGTCTCGTTGACCATTTGGAGGATCTGGTTGCCACTCACCGCTGTTCAGTCGTGTTGGGAATCTCCTCCGCCGAAGAACGCTGGCAAGCCCTTGGAACTCTTTCCTCTCTCTCGATCGAACCTGCTTCACTGATCTCTGCGGATGCCCACGTGGATCCCCACGTGCACATCGGTGCTGGAACTGTGATTCACCAAAGCGTGATCGTCGAGCGTGAGGTGACGATGGGCAAGGGTTGCCTGTTGTTACCCGGCAGTCGCATGGCAGTCGGCTCGCGCTGCGGAGACGCCGTGGTGCTGGAGTCGGGAAGTCAGGTTCTGGATATGGCGAGAGTGGGGGATGAAGTTCACCTGGGAACCCGCTCTACGGTCATGGACGATCGTATCGTCGGGCCTTCTGCGCTGATCTTGCCCGGATCCATCGTGACGACCGATGTCGAGCCCAATGCGATTGTCAGTGGTACTCCAGCGACAATTCAGGGGGAAGAAACTTCCCGTGACAACAGCAGCGATCCGGCGGGATAATGTGTCAGAGACCAGGGCAAAGGGGATCAGTTGGCTGAAGACTCATTAAGTATTTCGGGTGCCGAATCTGTTGAAGATTTCAGCATGCTTTCTCGCAAGGAGGAGGGCTACCAACCTCCGCGGCTGATGACAGAAATCGAACCCACAGGCGGAGTCATCCGCCAACGGTGGGAAGACTTCCGGGTGAAGGAGATTCCTCTCTATACCCCCTGTGGATCAGGTGAGCACCTCTATCTGACCATCGAGAAGCGTAATCGAACTACCTTGCAAGCACGCAATCACCTCGCCCGCGTCTTTGAAGTCTCACCGGATGACGTGGGATTTGCGGGATTCAAGGACAAGCGTGCCGTCACTTCCCAAACCTTTTCAATTCCAGTGCTTTCTGATCGAAAGGTGCCAGAGGTCGAGGAGCACTGGATTGAGGTTCTGGAAGTACAGAGACACAAAAACAAAATCAGGACGGGTCATTTGCAGGGGAACCGGTTTGAAATCCTGATCCGTGAAACCCGGCCAGATTGTCTTGAGGATACTCGCAAGGTTTTGCAGGCGGTCGCCCAAAGTGGACTGCCCAATTTTTATGGCCCCCAACGCTTTGGCATGCACGGAGATGGCGCGAGGGTAGGGTCCGCATTGTTGAGAAGGCAGGTCGACGAAGCCGTCCATCTGCTCCTTGGCCCCCGTGAAGGAGTGGATGAGGAATATCGGCATGCCTTTGCTTCAGGAGACATTCAGAAGTCTCTTCAACTCTTGCCGCCGGGGAGAAGTACAGAACTTTCACTGTTGAAGTCTTTCAGGTCTCACCCGGGAAACATGCGTGCTGCCGCACGCAGGATCCCCCGTCCTTTACGCAAGATGTACTATTCCGCCTATCAGTCTGAATTGTTCAACTGGGTTCTGATCGAGCGGATGATGAGAAGCCAGGACGGATTCCATATGCCGTGGGGGGGAGACATCTGTCAACTGGAGGGGCGTCGATCCCGATTCCATGTGGAGACAGACCCTGTGGCCCTGGAAAGGGAGCGTGAGCGTGCTCGCGCCGGTGAGATTTCGCCGACAGGTCCGATCTTTGGTCGCAAAATGAAGTTGCCGACCGGCGTCTCCGGACAGATCGAGGCTCAGGTCCTTGAGTCGGAGGGATTGCGACCCGAATCATGGTTGTCACATGTCAAGGGTCTCGACCTGGATGGTTCGCGTCGTCCATTGAGAGTGCCGGTGGCTGATCCGGAAGCAGAGTGGGTAGACGGAGAAGGATTGTGGTTGAGGTTCGGATTGCCTGCAGGGTCATTTGCGACAACGTTGCTCGATCAGGTGATGGGGCCTGAGGCCGCAAACAAAGAAACCCCCGGAATCGATCCCGATTCCGGAGGTTCCCCGATTGAAACTTCTGAAGGTCTTCCCGACGAAAACTGATCCTTCTCAAAAGGTCATTTTGCGACAGGCACTTCACCCTTCTCAATGCTGAGGATCTTGAAGGATTGGATTCCGGTAGGAAGCTCCACCTCAAACTCGTCACCCGGCTTCTTTTGCAAAAGTGCGGTACCCAGCGGGGACAGGTATGAGAGAACGCCCTCATCAGGACCTCCATCCCACGGACCGAGAATCGAGTAGGTCACTTCACTGTCATTGGCAATGGAATGGATCGTCACCCGACTTCCGAGACTGACCAGATTTGTGGTGGCCTTGTCGGGGTCGATGATCTGTGAACGATCCAGCTCCGCCTGCAACTCAAGGACTCTCCTGTTGAGATTTTCGCGCTCTTCAATCGCAGCGGTGTATTCAGCGTTCTCACTCAAGTCACCCAGGGCCGCCGCATCTCCGACAGCCTTGTAAATCTCCGGAAGTTTGACGTTTCTCAATTCCTCGAGCTCTTTGCTGACTCGTTCGATTCCAAAAGTGGTCGAGTAAATCGCATTCGAGGAGGCCGAGGAGGCCTGTGTCTGCTTCATTCCAGCCAAAACCTTGGGGAACTTGCGCAGGATCACTGCTTTGAGCTTTTCAATATTGGCATCACTGATGGTTCTGAGGCTGACGACCAAACTGTAGATTTCCCGAGCGTCATGGATTTTGCACTGATCGAGAGTCCGGTTGAGCATGTTGAACGGCTTGGCCGTCAGATGCTGACGATACCTTTTGACAGTGCGCGCGAGATCCGGGGTTTCCTTGTTGGAAAATTCCAATGCCAGTCGATCAAGAAGGGAGAGGCACTGGCGGACCAAGTCAGGAGTGGATACTCCATCGAGCATCGGAAAGTCTGCGGTATTTGAAGCTGTGGCCCTGCGAGCAAGGAAGAGATACAGAAGCGGTGATTTGCCGGGCTGCCTCAGGGTGTCGATGGCAATCTCGTGCAAGACTTCCATTCTTTTTTCGTTACGGAATTTTTCAATCAACAACTCACGAAGGGTATCGTCCGCGGCCATGAACAATTCCTCGGAGTTGTTGGCGAACTCGTCCGGGTTGAGCTGGATGAGAATGTCGAGAGTTTCGTGAATCTCATCTTCTCTGGAAATGTTGTTGAGCAGATTGGCGACATTCTTTTCCTTGATCGCCAATGCACCGATGGCCATTTCTTCCTGACCGTTACTGGCATGCTCTCGCAAAAGCAGCAGTGCTGAGACTCTTTCGGAGCGGGGAAGGTCTCCACGATCGACGTCCCTGCGCAATCGAGAGAAGCCTTCCTCCAGACTGGAGATCTGATCGGGCCCCAATTCGGCGAGTGATTCACGGATGGACTGCAGTAACTCCGACGGATTCAAGCCCTTGAACTTGCGGCTGAGACTGGTGTCCAGATCGTCAGGAGTATCGAGGAGGTAGAGCTCGTTGTTTTTGCCACCGGTTTGGCCGACGAGACTTTCCTTCTTGAGAGCATTGCGGGTCCGTGACCACCATTTGCTCCAAGAGGTCGCAGGAATCGCGGTCCCTGCAATCAAATCCTTGACCCTTGGAAGGGGCAGGGGTTTGCTGCTGGTACGCAGGGCCAATTTGATCAATTCCACCGGGTCTTCTTCAGCCAGTCTTTTCAGTTCTTCCGGTTTGCGCCAAGCCATGACGAGGAAGTGGTCATGATCGAGGGGAGTGCAAACCTGTGGCAAGGCCTCCAACTTCATGGAGTGCCCTTCCTTTTTCTCGAAGTCGATCATGGCCATCTCGGTTTTGGAGTCGAGGGACTTGACCTCGCCCACACCCCAGCCGGAGCGGTGCTTGACGAAGGATCCCGGTTGATAGTGAACCATTCTCTTGAAGAGGGGGATGACTTCGCCGGGGCGAGTCCCTTTCATCAAACCTGAGTTTTCAACACAGGCATCAAAACCGTCAATGTGTCCGAAGTGTTCTTTGTAACTGGTCAGAAGGAGTTGTCTCATGTCCTCACTGCGTGGCAGGGTGCAGGCGAGAGTTTCGATGAACTCCAGTTTCTTTTCGGGAACCAGTGAGTCGGCATTTCCGGACTGGTAGATCAACTCCATCATTTGACCGGCGCGTTCTTCATGCCCCTGGGCAATCGCCGACTTTGCTGCGACCAGGTAGTCCGGAAATTTTGTACTGCCTCCCTCGATAGCATCCAGCCAGGCTTCTTCGTAGTCGTCCCAGGACTGGTCTTTCAGAGCGCGTTCGGTTCGATCGAGGAATTGAGACATCTTGTTCCGTCCTATAAGCACCAGAGGTGCTCTCTCATCAACTGTTGGCCGTTGCGTCAGAAATCCGACGCCCACCTGCCCACACACTTCTCTTCAGATTATTTGCAAACTCGTAAACCAACTGATTCTCGTCGGCGGCATTCCACAGGATCACATCGGCTCTTTTCCCTGTTTCCAGGGATCCACATGATTTTTCCCTGCCGAGGGCAAAAGCACCACCGAAAGTGGAAGCTTCGATGGCTTCAATCGGGGTCATCCCCATCCGCTGTACCGCCAATCCGACGATCAGCAGCATGCTCTCGACGGTGCATGAACCGGGATTCCGGTCTGTTGCCAAGGCCACACGAAGCCCGGAATCCAGCATTTGGCGAGCCGGTGCGTATCCGGGTTTCGACAGGTAAAAGGTCGTTCCGGGCAAAAGGGTCGCGACCACTCCCGCTTCTTTCATTGCGGCAATCCCCTCTGGAGGGGTCTTCATCAGGTGGTCTGCACTGACTGCGCCCACTTCAGCCGCAACGGTGGACCCTCCTGAGGCGGCCATCTCGTCGGCATGAATCTTGGGTTTCAGTCCGTGTCGTTTACCCGCTTCAAGGACCATGCGGCTCTCGTCCGGGTCAAAGACTCCCCGTTCACAGAAAACGTCACAGAACTCTGCGAGTCCCTCTTCTGCCACTGCAGGAATCATTTCCTCGCATACCAACTTCAGATATCCGGCTTTGTCGTGTCGATACTCATCCGGGGTTTCATGAGCTCCCATGAATGTGGCAACAATCTGTGCAGGGCAATCCCTGGCCAATTCCCGGATAGCACGGAGCATTCGTAACTCGGTTTCGAGGTCAAGTCCGTAGCCACTCTTGATTTCGATGGTGGTTGAACCCGCTGCCATCATGCGAGCGAGCCGGGGACGAGCCTGATCGACGAGATCTTCCAGGGAAGTTTCCCGGGTCATGCGAACCGAGGCGCGGATTCCGCCACCAGCGGCAGCAATTTCTTCGTAGTCGGCACCCGCGCATCTTTGAACAAATTCAGAGGATCGATCTCCCCCAAAGACGAGGTGGGTATGGGAATCCACGAATCCCGGGGTGATCAGCTTGCCGCTGGCATCGACCTCTTCGTCGGGATGGAAAAGACCGGCGATTTCACTCGCCGGTCCCATGGCTTTGATTTTTCCAGAGTCGATCGCGATCGAAACGCCTTCGTGAACTCCTGAACTTCCGGAGATCACCCTGCTGGCGTTGGAGAGGAGGAGATCGATGCGTTCTGGGGTCATCGGTGTCGGTCTCGATTCATGGGAACCCAGACGTCCTGCTCCTCGGCGAAGGTCTTCGCTTCCTCATATCCAGCGTCGACATGTCGCCAGACACCCATTCCCGGGTCATTGGTCAGGACCCGTTCAAGGCGTTGGGCTGCTTCTTCAGTTCCGTCTGCGACCACGACCATGCCAGCATGAATCGAGTTACCGATTCCAACGCCTCCTCCATGGTGGAGGGAGACCCAGGTGGCACCACTGGCAGTGTTGAGCATGAGATTCAGGAGGGGCCAGTCAGCGATGGCATCCGATCCGTCGAGCATCGCTTCGGTTTCCCGATTGGGGGAGGCCACTGAACCGCAATCGAGGTGATCCCGGCCGATGACGACCGGAGCGGAGATCTCACCGCTGGCGACGAGTTCATTGATTCGCAATCCCAATCGGGCTCTTTCACCGTAACCGAGCCAGCAGATCCTTGAAGGAAGTCCCTGGAATTGAATCCGCTCGCGAGCGGTCCGAATCCAGTGACACAGGTGCTCATCTTCGGCGAACAGTTCGAGAACCGCCTCATCGGTGCGGTAGATATCTTCCGGATCTCCACTGAGTGCGACCCAGCGGAAAGGACCCTTGCCGCGGCAGAAGAGGGGACGCACGTAGGCCGGCACAAATCCGGGGTAGTCGAAAGCATTCTCGAGACCGGCGTCCTGGGCTTGACCACGGAGGTTGTTTCCGTAGTCGAAGCAGATCGATCCGGCATTCAGCAAGCCGATGATGGCCTCGCAGTGCCTGCGCATCGAATCCCTGGAAAGTTCTTCGTATTGATCCGGGTCTTCCGTTCTCAGGCGATCCGCCTCGGTGCAGGAAACCTGATCGGGGATGTAGCCATCGAGAGCGTCATGGGCACTGGTCTGGTCCGTCACCATATCGGGGACGATGCCGCGGCGAAGAATTTCCGGGACGATCTGGGCCGCATTGCCGAGAAGTCCTACGGAACGGGCTTCTCCTGCGTCGCACAGCTCTTTGACCCGGTTCAGTGCTTCATCGAGATCCTCGTAGGACTCATCGAGATAGCGGGTTTCCAGTCGACGCTGAATGCGGGCGGGATCCACTTCAATATTCAGGGAGACCGCTCCGGCAATGGAAGCCGCCAGCGGCTGGGCACCGCCCATGCCGCCCAATCCGGCAGTCAGGATCCAGCGCCCCTTCAGGTTGCCTCCAAAATGTTGGCGACCCGCTTCGACGAAGGTCTCATAGGTCCCCTGAAGGATCCCCTGGGTTCCGATGTAAATCCAGGAACCGGCGGTCATCTGTCCGTACATCATCAGGCCTTCAGCCTCGAGGCGACGGAACTCCTGAATCGTTCCCCAACGCGGGACCAGATTGGAGTTGGCGATGAGAACCCGTGGAGCGTCGGGGTGGGTTTTGGCAACGCCCACCGGTTTTCCACTTTGAACCAGAAGAGTTTCGTCGGGGGCCATCTCCTTGAGAGTTTTGCAAATGGCCTCAAAGCAGTCCCAGTTGCGGGCAGCCTTGCCTGAGCCTCCGTAGACCACCAGACGATCCGGGTCTTCGGCCACTTCAGGGTCGAGGTTGTTCATGAGCATTCTCAGGGGAGCCTCAGTCAGCCAACTGGAGCAGGAGATTTCCTGTCCACGGGGAGCACGAACAGTGCGGGCTGAGCCGACAGTTTCTTGATTCGAAGACATGGGGGATGCCTTTCCACCGGGTCTGAACTCTTCCCGGTCAAATTTGATGTCACCTCATTCTCTGGGGTGATGCAACCAAAACAGAATCGATCATCGGAGTTGACTGGACGATCCAAGAATGCTCGAAACTTGTCCGACATATGTCACAATGGGAATCGTTCGGGTAAGGCCTCGGCATCAGGCCTGCCAGTTCCCCATAACGGCCTTTCTTGAGAGGGCTCTCCGGAGGGACGAGCAGTATTGGTAGTGATCAGTGTAGAGGGAGTGAAATGCACATAACCCGCGCAAAGGCATTCGGAACCTGCTTCGGAGTCAGGGATGCCATCGAGGCGGCTCTGGAGCCCTCTTTTTCCGGTGACCTCACGATTGTGGGTCAGCTGGTACACAATCCTCAAACGGTTCAGAAACTGAAGGACCACGGTGTGCAGATCGTGGATTCCATCGACGACGAAATCTCCTCCAATAACGTCATGATTACAGCCCATGGAACTGCAGCCAGCGTCAAAACGGAGCTGGAGTCGCGGGGCTATAACGTCTTCGACGCTTCCTGCCCACTGGTCCTCAGGGTGCATACTGCTGTCAGGCGCCTGGTTGACGAGGGTTGGCATCCGGTTGTCTTCGGTCAGAGTCAGCACGTGGAAGTCAGGGGGATCGTGGGTGATCTCGAGGATTTCACGGTCATTGGCGGTGAGGAAGACATCGAAAAGCTCTCCACCCGAGACAGGATTGGAGTTGTCTGTCAGACAACCCACCGAATCCGTGATGCCCGCGAACTTCTTGACCAGATCCGTGCCCGTTTCCCACAAATGGAAGTTCAGTTTGTGGATACCGTCTGCAAGCCGACCAAGGATCGACAAAGTGCGGTGGAAGAGTTGGCGGACGAACTCGCAGCGGTCAATGGCTTGATGATTGTGGTGGGGGGGTATAACTCTTCCAACACCCGCAAGCTGATGGAGGTCTGTAAGGAAAAGGGAGTTCCGGCACACCATATCGAGAATGAGGACCAGCTGGAGCAGACCTGGTTTTCAGAGGTGGATCACGTCGGGATTACTGCCGGAACCTCCACTCCCCATGAGGTCGTCGACGCGGTTCACGACCGAATTGTCGTACTTTCCCCGAATTAAAGGGGGCGTCGCAGACTATGGGCACGCCCCTCCCGAATTGCGGTATCAGGTCATAAATACCGGAACTGACCGACTTTGCCGGTGTTTATCCGCCATGGCATGATGAAATCCTGTGGAATGTCGAGAACTCAACCCGCTTTTGATACGATTGGTGGGGTATTACACAGCCCCAGAGTCCAGACCGTCAGACGAGATCCAATCCTCTCTCTGCGGTCCATTTGAATGGAAGATAGATGAACTCTCACGAGTCCTCCGAAAAGAATGGTTCCTTCAGAACCTCTCTCTTATGGGTCCGTTTTGTGTGTGTGTTTCTTCTCGTATTGATTTTGATGCCTGCGCCGGGCTATTCGGAGTCAGGTTCGACTCCGCTGACGACGCGTCGTATCGCGAGCGGAGTTTCCAGACCGGTTCTGGTGACGGCTCCCGATGGTGATTTTGAACGCCTCTTTATTGTTCAGCAGGCGGGCATCATTCGTATCTACGACATGACGAGCGGAAACCTGTTGACGACGCCGTTCCTCAACATCAATTCCATCGTCGGTGGAGGTACTTCCGGTGCCGATGAGCGCGGGCTTCTCGGGATGGCATTCCACCCTGATTACCTGAATAACGGCTTCTTCTACCTTTACTACACCAACAACAGCTCTGATACGGTGGTTGCCCGGTTCTCGGTATCCTCGTCAAACCCTGATGTGGCAAACCCGAGTCCGGACCAGATTCTGTTTACCCAGAACCAGCCCTTCACCAACCACAATGGAGGCATGATCGCCTTCGGTCCGAATGACGGCTATCTGTACATTGGGTTGGGAGACGGGGGGTCTGCCAATGACCCTCAGGGCAACAGCCAGAACCAGAACACGAGACTGGGGAAGATGCTGCGCATCGATGTCGATGGTGGCAGTCCCTATGCGATTCCGCCCGACAATCCCTTTGCCGGTCCGGGGGCTCCCCTGGACGAGATCTGGGCATCCGGCCTTCGGAACCCATGGAGGTTCTCTTTCGACCGACTGACAGGGGACATGTACATCGCCGACGTCGGCCAGTTCAACTGGGAAGAGATCAGCATTCAGCCCGCCTCCTCTGCAGGGGGTGAGAACTACGGCTGGCGCTGCATGGAGGGCAACAGCTGTACCGGTCTCTCCGGTTGTGCCTGCAATGCCGCCTCGCTGACGGATCCTGTTCAGGTCTACTCCCACGGATCCGGTTGCTCGATCACGGGTGGAAATGTCTACCGTGGCTGTGCCATGCCGGACATGCACGGGATCTACTTCTACTCGGACTGGTGCTCAAGCACGATCTGGTCCTTCGAGTGGAATGGTTCTTCTGTTCAGAACTTCACCAACAGAACCTCCGAACTGGACCCTCCCGGATCCCAGTCGATCGCGGGTGTGACCGGATTTGGTGAAGACGCCTACGGTGAAATTTACATCTGTGACTGGAACGGTGGCGAGATCTTCAAGATCGTGCCTGCGAACATCGATGCTCTGGATGCCAATGGCAACTTCATCGTCGATTCCTGCGAGTGTGCCATCGGTAACACCACCGACTGTAACAACAATGGTGAGCCGGATGCCTGTGACATCGCTTCCGGAATCGAAGTGGACTGCAACGAAGACTCGATTCCCGATTCCTGTCAGACTCCAGTGAATGATTGCAACAGCAATGGCATCGAGGACAGCTGCGACATCGCCGCTGGAGCGTCTGATTGTGACGGCGACGGAATCCCCGACACCTGCCAGTTGGACACTCAGGACTGCGATGGCAACGGGGTGCATGATGTTTGTGACATTAATAACGGAACCCTGGTGGATTGTGATTTCGACAATCTTCCCGATTCCTGCGAAGTCGTGAACGGTACCGGCGAGGATTGCAACAGCAATACCCTCCTCGATAACTGTGAAATCGATCTCGGAATCGCAGATGACTGCAACAACAACGGTTCCATCGATTCCTGTGAAGTCGATGCGGGAACGGCCGCGGACTGCAACAACAACGGTAATCCGGACAGTTGCGACATCGCCAGTGGTGCTGAGCAAGACGACAACACCAACGGGATTCCCGACAGTTGCGAAGCCGCAAACTTCAAGCGTGGCGATCCGAATGAAGATGGAGTCGTCAACATTGCCGACGCGGTGAGGATTCTTGGCTTCCTCTTCAACAACGAGGCGGAGCCATCCTGTCTGGATTCTACCGATGTCAATGATGACGGATCTCTGGATATCTCGGACGGGGTTGCGCTGCTGACCTATCTCTTTGGTTCGGCTTCGTTGCCGCTGCCCGGTGAAACCTGTGGTCCAGATCCGACAGCGGATGGACTCGATTGCGGCAGTTACTCCAACTGCCCCTGAGCCGGGTGAGTGGAATTGAAAAAGGGCGAGGCCAATGGCCTCGCCCTTTTTTTGTCGGCTGTCTCAGGTTTTTGAAGCTGCCCGGGGAGAACGTCTCTCAGAGGCGAATCGCTGAAGAGGCCGGGTCAAATCTCTGTCCCCGAACGACGGTTTCAAGAATCGTGCCCGGGAAGGGATGCTCTTCGAAGGGGGACCAGCCCGCTCGACTGCGGACTGCCGATCTCTCTATCGTCCACGATTGGTTCGGGTCGACGATCGTCAGTGAAGCCACGGCTCCCGGTGTCAGTTGACCCAAGGTTCCTCTGGTAAAGGGGTCGAACAGTTCTGCCGGGCGGGTGGAGGCGCGATCTACCAGGACTTCCCAGGGGAAACCTTCGCTGGCCAGTTGGCAAACATAGGCACCAAAGGTATCGAGTTGTGGGACTCCCGAGATCCCCTTGCGATTTTCCTCCACAGTATGTGGCGCATGATCGGTCGCCAGCACTTCGATGGTTCCATTGAGCAGAGCTGTTTTCAGAACTTCACGATCGTGGGGTGTCCGCAGGGGGGGATTCATCTGGAGCCACTCACCGCACTGCCACTCGTGGCGGTTCTCCATATCAAAGGCAAGGTGATGGGGGGTCACTTCGGTGGTGACCACTTGGCCTTCGGACCGAGCCTTTTCGATCTGGTACAAACCTTCCGCAGTGGAGAGGTGGGCAATGTGTGCCGTGATATCGAGTTCCCGACAAACCTTGAGAATCGTTTCAATCGCCGCGACTTCCGCCTCGGGAGGGCGACGTTTCTCGTGGGTATCCTCATTTTGTGCTGCGATCAGCATAGGGGGATCTTCTGCGTGGAAGGTGACTCGTTGACCACGGTAGTTTTCAAGCACCGCAGTCACACCCTTGTCGCCCCATGAATCGATTTCACCGACGCTCGGGCCGAAGTAGCACTTCCAGGGAATCTCGGAAGAGAAGCAGTCTCCCTCGGGGGTCACCAGGCCATGGATGACCACATCGACGAGGGCGGTTTCATCAGCAAGATCCCGTTTTCGCTGGTAGTCCTGCTGATTGCTGGGGGGGATGGGATTGTTGGGCATATCGCCCATCAGCACTACACCGCCCTGAATCGCGGCCTGACTCGAGGAGAGGAAATCTTCCTTGTATCGATGTTCCCCGCTGGGGTCATCACGACAGTGAACATGGATATCGAGAAAGCCGGGGCACACATGGATGCCTTCGGGCCAGACGACGTCCGGCTCTCCGGTGAGGTCACCCCGTTCGATGATCGTTCCCGATGATCGACAGATCCGGAGACGCTCACGGGTTACGCCCCCGCGTTCCAGCAGGTCACCTTCCAGAAGCCATTGATCCTGTGAATCCTGCATTAGCGTGAATCTCCCGCACCCACTGAGTCCTGTGGGTAAAGGATCCAGCGATCGTGGATCAGCAAGGCCACGTCGTCGAAACCGTCGCCGTCAAAGTCCTCGACAAGGATCGCCCTCGGTTCGACTCCACGGCCTCCCCCAGAGAAGGTTTTCTTTTCAAAGACCGGGAATCCCAGAGCGGGCTCAAAACCGCGAGGGGTTCCGGCGAGAATCTCCAACTCACCCCGCGCCCCGTCGATGGCCGCCAGATCGATACGGCCATCGCCATTCAGGTCACCGGTGGCAATGGCAGTGATGCGTGAATTCTCATGGCGTGCGCGACGGGTGAAGGATTCAACCATCTCCACCGATCCTGTAGAGGGACCCGCGACCATGAGGGCGCGGTCATTGAGGATCAGCAGCTCTTCGACGCCGTTGCCAAGATCGAGAGAAAACGCCTGCAGGATTTTCTTGAAGGGACCCTCTTGCGAGGAGATCACGCCAGTTTCGGTGGCCAGATGGATCATGCTGTTGCCTTGATCCACCAGGGTAATTTGGGCCTTTTTGCCGCTGGCCACATCGGTCCAGTCGACGGCAGCAGAAGCTGCGATCTCTGCGCCACTGCCGGGGATATCCAACTGACGCAAGACCCGGGCTTTATCCGCAGTGATTTCAACGATGCGTGCACGATCCTTCTGTGAGACCAGAATTTTGCCCGGTGCCAGACTCGTGATCTTGCCGCCGGACTCGATGGTGGCGGGGGCGTCGATTTCGGAAATCGTCCAGGATTCGTCGCCCTCATCGCGACTCATCGAAAGCAATCGGGGTGCACTGAAGGGGACTTCGACCACGATCAGGATGGTGTTGTCCGCGCCTGGAAAAAGACGAACCGAAGAGGGTTCTCGACTGATTTTTCCGATGGGAAAACTGTTGTCACCGTAGACCAGTTCGTAACTGCCGCGGTCGACCTTGTGAAGTGAAAGAAGGTCACCTGCGGGGGTCATGCCTCCCAGAGCGATCAGGGTTTCCAGATCTCGTGAGAGTGGCTGAATTTCAGGGAAGGAGAATCCTCGTCCCTCGATCTGACGGACACCGAGACCCCCTTCAGAT